>JBKBUL010000074.1:0-8786 GCA_046290045.1 Sphingomonadaceae bacterium | reverse complement strand
AGGCCGCACTGGCGCTGCGCCGCCGTCGCGCCTAGGTGCACGGCATGGCGGAACAGTCAACGTTCGCCGGGCGGCTGGCCCGGGTCGCGAAGGTCGGGGTCAATCTGGGCGGCTTTGCGGCCGGTGCGGCCGCGGCGCGGGCCGGCGGCCGGCCGCTCGACGATCCGCGCAATGCCGCCGAGCTGAAGCGGGTCCTCGGTGAGCTCAAGGGGCCGCTCATGAAGCTGGCCCAGATCCTCGGCAACATCCCCGATGCCGTCCCGCCGGAGTTCGCCCGGCAACTCGCCGAGCTTCAGGCCAACGCCCCACCCATGGGGCAGGGGTTCGTGCGCCGTCGCATGTCGGGCGAGCTGGGGCCGGACTGGCGGTCGAAGTTCGTCGACTTCACGCCCGAGGCGGTGTCGGCGGCCTCGCTGGGGCAGGTGCACAAGGCCACGCTGCCGGGCGGCGAGACGGTCGCCGTCAAGCTGCAATATCCCGACATGGCGTCCGCCGTCGAAGCCGATCTCGGCCAGCTCGACCTGATGCTGGCGCTGTTCCGCCGGGTCGATGGCTCGATCGACACGTCCGAGATCCGCGACGAGCTCGCCGCCCGGCTGCGCGAGGAGCTGGATTATGCCCGCGAGCTGAAGCACCTGCGGCTCTACCGGCAGATGCTGGGCGGCGAAGCGCATGTGCGCGTGCCGCGCCCCGTTCCCGAACTCTCCACCCCGCGCCTGCTCACCATGGAGTGGCTCGACGGCAGCCGCCTGCTCGACTGGCGCGAGGCGCCGGCCGAGGTGCGCAACCGGATCGCCGAGGCGCTGTTCCTCGCCTGGTACCGCCCCTTCTACCGCGTGGGCGTGATCCACGGCGACCCGCATCTCGGCAACTACACGGTTGCCGCGGCGGATGCCGATCGCGCGGTCGTCAACCTGCTCGACTTCGGCTGCGTGCGGATCTTCCCGCCCGCCTTCATCGAGGGCGTGAACGAGCTGTACCGCGCGATCGAGGCCGACGACGACGACCGCGCCGCCCACGCCTTCGAGATGTGGGGGTTCAGGGGCCTGACGCGCGAGATCCGCGAGGTGCTGCTGGTCTGGGCGCGCTTCCTCTACGGGCCGCTGCTCGATGACAGGGCGCGGCCGATCGACCTCGACGGCCGGCCCGGCGAATATGGAAGGGCGACGGCCTACCGGGTTCACCAGGAGCTGAAGAAGCTCGGCACCGTCACGATTCCAGCCGAGTTCGTGTTCATGGATCGCGCCGCCATCGGCCTTGGCGGCGTGTTCATCCAGCTCGGCGCCGAGCTGAACTGGCACCGCCTGTTCCGCCAGCTGATGGACGATTTCTCGGTCGAGGCGGTCGCCGCCCGGCAGGCCGAGGCGCTGGCTGAAGCAGGGTTATGACCCCGGACAGACTTGCTATCAGTTGCGACATTGCAAAGCCATGCCGGCCACGGCAAAGCGAAAGCTCAGGTTTCAGCAGACAGGCGAGGGGTGCATGTCCGAACTGGACAAGGTGGCAAGCGACAACCGCAACGTCTATGAAGGCTTCCTCACGATCACCAAATGGTCGATCATCCTGATCGCCCTGGTGCTGATCGGCATGGCCATCTTCCTCGTCTGAACCGACCCCGACGTCCCGCCGGAAGGGCATTTCCATGAAGATTGCGGTTCTGGCCGAAACGGCCCCGGGCGAGAAGCGTGTCGCGGCCACGCCCGAAACGGTGAAGAAGCTGATCGCGCTGGGCGCCAGCGTGGCCGTGGAATCGCGCGCCGGCGCAGGCGCCAACATCGCCGATGCCGATTATGCCGCCGCCGGCGCGACCGTCGGCAGTCGCGCCGAGACGCTGGCGGGTGCCGGCCTCGTGCTCGGCGTGCAGGGGCCCGAGGCCGAGGGGCTGCCCAAAGGCGTGCGGCTTGCGGCCAGCCTCAACCCCTATCAGCAGCGCGATCGGCTCCAGGCCTATGCGTCGGCCGGGGTCGAGGCGCTGGCCATGGAGTTCATGCCGCGCATCACCCGCGCGCAGTCGATGGACATCCTCTCGAGCCAGGCGAACCTCGCCGGCTACAAGGCGGTGATCGACGCGGCCGAAGCCTATGGGCGGGCCTTCCCGATGATGATGACGGCGGCGGGCACGATTCCGGCCGCGCGCGTCTTCGTGATGGGGGTGGGCGTGGCGGGGTTGCAGGCGATTGCAACCGCCCGGCGGCTGGGCGCCGTCGTCTCGGCAACCGACGTGCGCCTCGCCACCAAGGAACAGATCCTGTCGCTTGGCGGCAAGCCCATCTTCATCGAGGACGAGGAGACGCGAGCCGCCGAGACGGCGGGCGGCTATGCGAAGGAAATGTCGGATGCCTACAAGGCGAAGCAGGCCGCCCTCGTCTCCGAGACGATCGCCAAGCAGGACATCGTGATCACCACGGCGCTGATCCCCGGCCGCCCGGCGCCGCGCCTCGTCACCGCCGCGCAGGTCGCCACCATGAAGCCGGGCAGCGTGATCGTGGACATGAGCGTGGCCCAGGGCGGCAATGTCGAGGGCTCGAAGGCCGACGAGCGGGTGGTGACCGACAATGGCGTCACCATCCTCGGCTTTTCCAACTATCCGAGCCGGCTTGCGGCCGACGCGAGCGCGCTGTTCGCGCGCAACCTCCTCACCTTCGTCTCGACCTTCTGGGACAAGGAAGCGAAGGCGCTGGCCCTGCCCGACGAGGACGAGATCATCGCCGCCATCCGCGTGACGAAGGACGGGGCCATCGTTCACCCGTCGCTCAAGGCCTGAAGGGGCTGCCCATGGACTTCATTTCCATCCTGACCATCTTCGTGCTGGCCTGCTTCGTCGGCTATTACGTCGTCTGGTCGGTCACGCCGGCGCTGCACACGCCGCTGATGTCGGTCACCAACGCCATTTCCTCGGTCATCATCGTCGGCGCGCTGATCGCCACCGCCGAGAGCGCGGGCGGGGTCGCCAAATGGCTCGGGCTGGCGGCGATCGTGATGGCGAGCATCAACATCTTCGGCGGCTTCGCCGTCACCGAGCGGATGCTGGCCATGTACAAGAAGAAAGAGAAGAAGGGCTAAGGGGGGCTCGTGGCCATGGAACATGCTGCAACGCCCGCCTGGGCTCTGATCGCCTATCTCGTCGCCGGGGTCTTCTTCATCCTGGCGCTGCGCGGCCTCTCCAGCCCCGAGACCAGCCGGGCGGGCAACCGCTTCGGCATGGCCGGCATGCTGATTGCCGTCGTGACAACGCTCGTCACCCACAGCCTCGTCAACATCGCCGAGATCGGGATCGCCATCGCGATCGGCGGCGCCATCGGCTATCTGGTGGCCCAGCGCATCGCCATGACGGCGATGCCCCAGCTGGTTGCCGCCTTCCACAGCCTCGTCGGCCTTGCCGCCGTTGCCGTCGCAGGCGCGGCCTATCTCAACCCGTCCGCCTTCGGCCTTCTCGACGAGGCCGGGCGCATCTTCCTCGCCTCGCGGATCGAGATGTCGCTGGGCGCGGCCATCGGCGCCATCACCTTTTCAGGGTCCGTCATCGCCTTCCTGAAGCTCAACGGCAACATGTCGGGCGCGCCCATCCTGCTGCCGGCCCGCCATGTCATCAACCTCGGCACGCTGGCCGGCATCCTCGTGCTGGTCGGCCTGTTCGCGACCTCGCCGGCCGCCGCCCTGGGCGATGGAACCCTGCTCTGGGTCATCATGGCGCTCGCCTTCCTCGTCGGCTTCCTCCTCATCATCCCGATCGGCGGGGCCGACATGCCGGTCGTCGTCTCGATGCTGAACAGCTATTCCGGCTGGGCCGCTGCCGCCATGGGCTTCGTGCTCCAGAACACGGCGATGATCATCACCGGCGCGCTCGTCGGCTCCTCGGGCGCGATCCTCAGCTACATCATGTGCCGGGCGATGAACCGCAGCTTCATCTCGGTGATCGCCGGCGGCTTCGGAACCGACGCGGCTTCGGCCGGGGGGGGCGCCAAGGTCGATCGCCCGTGGAAGCGGGGCAGCGCCGACGATGCCGCCTTCATCATGAAGAATGCCGAGAAGATCATCATCGTGCCGGGCTATGGCATGGCGGTCTCGCAGGCGCAGCACACGCTGCGCGAGATGGCCGACACGCTCAAGAAGGAGGGGGTGGAGGTGAAATATGCCATCCACCCCGTCGCCGGGCGGATGCCGGGGCACATGAACGTGCTTCTGGCTGAAGCGAACGTCCCCTATGACGAGGTGTTCGAGCTGGAGGACATCAACAACGAGTTCGCGCAGGCCGATGTCGCCTTCGTGATCGGCGCCAACGATGTCACCAACCCGGCCGCCCAGACCGACAAGACCAGCCCCATCTACGGCATGCCCGTGCTCGAGGTGTGGAAGGCCAAGACCGTGCTGTTCGTGAAGCGCTCGATGGGCGGGGTCGGCTATGCCGGCGTCGACAACGATGTCTTCTACATGGACAACACGATGATGCTGCTGGGCGACGCCAAGAAGATGACCGACGAGATCGTGAAGGCGCTGGCCTGAAGGCGGCCGGGTGCGATGCCCTCAGGGCATCGTCGCCGGACCCGCTGGAAGGCCGGCCGGCGGAGCCGCTTCGGCGGCTTTGCCGTCGAACGCGGCTTCGACCGACGTGGGCAATCGAACGCGGCCGGCCGCGACCTCAGCCCCGCAGCACGCATCCCAGGCCGGCCCGCACCACCACGCCGACCGTCTCGGGGTCGAGATCGCGGCGGAGCAGATCGAGGATCTGTCCCTCGGTCAGCTTCGCGCCGCGCCCCGAGAGGCTGCGCGCCACCCGCGCCAGCGACTGAAGCTGCCGGCCCGAAAGGTCGCGGGCCATCGGTTCGGCCATGCAGGCGGCAACCGAGGGCGGCAGCCCGGCATCCGTCAGGGCGCTTCGCACCTGCGCCTCGCGGCTGGTGGCGCAGCCGGCCAGCCCCAGCAGCAGCGCGGGAAGAAGAAGCCGGGTCATGAGGCGCGCTCCTCCATGCGCAGGCGCGCGCACTCCAGCGAGAGCCCGACGATCACCCCCAGCGTCTCGCCATCCACATGGGTTCGGATGGCGTCGATCACCTGGCCCACCGGCATTTCGCGCACCGGCTGCTCCAGCTCGCCGGCGGCTCGCTGCAGCGACCGCAACTGGCGGACCGACAATTGCCGGCCGGCGCGCGCCGCGAGGCAGCGCGCGTCGGCCTCGGTAAAGCCCAGGTCGCGCATGGCGCCGAGCACCTCGCGTTCCTTGATGGCGGTGACGCAGCCGGTCGTTCCGAGGGCCAGTGCCATGATTGCAACAAGTGCCCGCAATTCGTCCTCCCGCCTTTTCTTTGTCGCCTTCGACCCGTACCAGCCGGAGACATCATGGACAATCATGGCCTTCCGCCTGCCAGCCGCTTCCGGCCGCTGCACCTGAAGTTCATGATGCGCTCGCTGAAATCCGCCTGGTCCAGCGGGCTTCTGCCGCCCGCCGACCTCTGCCCGGAGCGCCTTCGCCACCTGGCTGAGAAGGACACGGGCCTCACCCGCGACACCATCGGGCGCGACTTCTTCGAGGCGCAGCTGGCCGCCCTGTTGCCGTCGCTTCACCAAGAGGCGCGGCTGACGGACTTCGGCCGCCTCGTCGCCCATGGCTCGATCCTGAAGGTGATGAAGGAGCGGCTCTGGCACGAGGCCCTGCTCGAGGCGCACCCCGGGATTTCGCGCATCGAGCTGGCGCCCCCGGTTGTCGTCGTCGGCTCGATGCGCTCGGGCACCACGCGCATGCAGCGGCTGCTCGCCTGCGATCCCGCCTTCAACGCCCTGCCGCTGTGGGAGGCGCAATGCCCGGTGCCGTCCCCGCGCTCCTTCGCGGCGCGCGCCGCCGGCCGGCCCGATCCCCGGATCGCCCAGGTCGGCCGGATGGTCCGGCTGCTCGCCTCCATCAACCCCGCCATTCTCGAGGTGCACCCCACGGGCCCTACCGAGGTGGACGAGGAGCTGGGCCTGCTCGACCAGTCGCTGTCCTCGGCCATGATCGAGGCGCAGCGGCGCGTGCCGGCCTTCGCAGCCCATTGCGAGGCGACCGACCAGACGCCCGCCTACGCCCGGCTGAAGGCGCTGCTGCAGCTCAACTGCTGGTTCTCCGGCCGCGATCCGGCGAAACCCTTCGTTCTGAAGACCCCGCAGCACACCCAGGATCTGGCGGCCCTCCATGCCGTCTTCCCGGATGCGCGCTTCATCTTCCTGCACCGCGATCCGGTCAGCCTGGTTGCCTCCTCGGCCAGCCTCGCCTGGAACCAGATGGTCATCCAGTCGGACGAGGTGGACCCGCACTGGGTCGGCCGCGAATGGCTCCGCAAGACCGAGCTTCGGCTTGCCACGCTCGATCGCGTGCGGCCGACGATCCCGGCCGGTCAGCAGATCGACCTCGGCTTCGAGGCCATGAACGCCGACTGGCTCGGGGCCATGGCGCGGGTCTATGCCTTCCTCGGGCGGGAGCTGACGCCGGCGATCCGCGCCCGCATGGCCGCCTATGTCGCGCGCGCCGCAGCCGAACATGGCTATCAGCGCCATCGCTACCGCCTTGCCGACTTCGGCCTGACGGTCGGCGACGTCCGCGAGCGGCTGGCGCGCTGGCGGGTCGAGGCCGAGCCGCTCGCTGCCTGAGCCAGCCATGGCTGCCCGCCTGCCGATCCTTCTCGCAGCCCTCATCGCCGCTGCCGCGCCGGCCGCCGCGACCGACCTGCCGGTCGCCGGCGAGGTCATGCTGTCGGGCTATGCGATTGCGGTGGGGCGGCGCGCCGGGCCGCTCGCGCTTGAGTCGGCTGGCGCCGCCGAGCTGACGCCCGAGGGCGAGGCGGTGCGCCCGATGACGGCCGACAATCCCGTCCGCATCGCCTCCATCTCCAAGCTGGCGCTGGCGCTCGCCCTCCATCGCCTTGCCGACCGGGGCCTGCTCGCGCTCGACGACGATGCGTCCGTCCACCTCGGCTGGCGCCTCAGGAACCCGGCGCATCCCGACACGCCGGTCACCATCCGCCAGCTGCTTCGGCACGAATCGTCGATTTCCGATGCCGGCGGCTATGGCGGCACGCTGGGCGAGCGGCTGCGCGACACGCTGGGGCCGAAGAGCTGGTCGGCCGCCGCCCCCGGCACGGCCTTCGACTATGCGAACCTCAACAGCGCGATCCTCGCCGAGATCGTCGAGGCGAAGACGGGCGAGCGCTTCGACCGCGCCATGCAGGCCCTGGTCTTCGCGCCGCTGGGATTGCGCGCCTGCTTCAACTGGTCGAGCTGCCCCGAGGGCCATGCCGGGGCCGGGGCCGTCCTCTACCGCAAGTCCAGCGACTTTGGCGTGACGTGGCAGCCCGACGGCCCCTGGATCGCGCAGGTCGATTCCGAGCGGCCGGCCGGCGGCTGCCCGGTGCGCCGGCCCGAGGGCGCGCGCTGCGACTTCGAAAGCTACCAGCCCGGCACCAACGGCGGCCTGTTCGGGCCGCAGGGTGGGCTTCGAATCTCGATCGCCGAACTCGCCCGGCTGGGCCAGGCGCTGCTCCGCAACGAGGGCGGCTTCCTCTCGGCCCGCGCCCGGGCGGAGCTGTTCCGCCCCCTGCCCGTCAGGGCGGGGGGCTCGGGCGAGGAAACCGACACGCGCCTCATGCGCTTCTGGTCGGCCGGGGGGCTCCACTGCTTCTCGGGCGATGGCCGGCCGGGCGGCGACCAGCCGACCGCGCCCGCCGCCATGGCTGGCTGCGGCCACCTCGGGGAGGCCTATGGCCTCTTCTCGGCGCTGGTCATCGATCCGAAGGCCGGCACGGTGATGGCCTGGGCGATGACCGGCTCGGCCGAGAAGCCCCGCCCCGGTGCCGTCAGCCGCTTCAATGCCTCGGAAGAAGCGCTCGCTGCCCGCGCGCAACGGCTGCTGGCCGATGGCCCGGCCGTTCGCCCCTGAACATTTCCAGCCGTTCACGATGATGGCTGCCGATTAACCCCGTTTCGACAAAGCTTTCGTAACAGTCTGTGACAATATCTTTCCCGGGCCGCACAGGGGCGGTCCGTGGAGGGGAATTCCCATGCGTTTCCTGGCAACCGCCATGCTGGCGGCTACGCTGGCCGTGCCGGCGTCGGCCGCGACGACCATCGATTTCACCAACATCAAGGCCACCTGGTTCGACGTGGTGGGGGGCACCAGCGTCAATTTCACCGGCCAGGGGACGGCCAATGCCTCGGTCCGCTGGGGGGTCGGCGCCAACCAGTCCGGCTACCGGTTCGAGGCGATCGCCATTCCGCAGCTCGTCGTCGACCCGATGACGGACACCTCGGCCGTCACCAACATCGGCAAGTTCACCCACCTCAACTTCCCGATCAACAGCGGCACCTCGATCACCGGGGTGAAGCTCCGCTTCACGACCGACGTGCTGGTGAACGGCAACCCCTTCGGCACGGTCGATTTCATCTACGCCTTCGACCATTTCGAGACGCCCAATGCCGCCAACCCGTGCGCGGATGGCGGCACCAACGGGGTCGGCATCAACGACCAGGGCTGCGCCGACCGCGTCGCGGTCAACTTCAACCAGACCTCGGGCGCCTTCATCATCGACGACATCGCCTATGCGCTCGACGTGCGCGGCTTCCTGGTGAACAACACGCCGGCGCAGCTCTTCTGGACGCGCGAGAATGACACCAACGTCGCCTTCCTGCGCGGCCAGGTGGTGCTGCGCTCGGTTGCCGGCATTCCCGAGCCGGCCACCTGGGCGATGCTGATCGCCGGCTTCGGCCTCGTCGGCGCCGGGCTTCGCCGCCGCACCGGCCAGCTGGCCATGGTCTCCGCC
>JBKBUL010000003.1:7662-62801 GCA_046290045.1 Sphingomonadaceae bacterium | reverse complement strand
TGGATCCCGCGCAGGCGCTGGCCGCCTCGGCCCGGCGCGCCAAGCTGGTCGAGCTGCAACTGGCAGCAGCCGGAATCGCGCCGGCCCGCCTGTCGAGCGAGGGGCATGGCCATGCCGCCACGGCATCGCCCGAAACGGACGACGTGCCCGGCGGGCGGCTGGTGCTGGTCGCATCCCGACGCTAGGCTCGCACCCGGCAGCAGGGAGCGTTCGCCATGGCACTGATGTTTCAGCCGATCCGGAAATATGCGACCTTCTCCGGCCGCGCGCGCCGCCTCGAATATTGGCTGTGGCAGCTGTTCGTGGCGGCCGTCACCAGCCTGCTCCTCTTCTGGCTGCTGACGGCGCTCGGCAATCTGCCGCCGCTCACCGGCGACCAGGCAGCCGATCAGGCCGCAGTCAGCGCCGCCATGGCGGCAAGCCCCGGCGCCACCCTGCCAGCCTTCGGCCTCATCGCCTTCTCGCTGTTCGTCTTCCTGCCGTCGCTTGCCGTCTCGGTCCGGCGCCTGCACGACAGCGGCAAGTCGGGCTGGTGGATCCTGCTCGGCCTGACCGCCATCGGCAGCCTCGTGCTGCTGATCTTCTTCCTGCTCGATGGCACCCGCGGGCCCAACCGCTTCGGGCCGGACCCCAAGGGCCGGGTCGCCCCGACCGGCTGAGCCCCGCCCTCAGCCGCGGCGGATCTGCACGGGCAGCTGCCGATAGCCGTGGACGAACGAGGAATAGACCCGAACCGGCTCGCCCACCACCTCGACGGCAAGCCGCCGCTTCTGCATTTCCTCGAGCAGGATGCTGATCTGAAGCTCGGCAAGCCGGGCGCCGACGCAACGGTGGATTCCGAAGCCGAACGACAGGTGCCGCCGGGCGTTCTCGCGCGCGGGATCGAAGATGTCGCCGTCTGGAAACACCGCCTCGTCGCGGTTGGCCGACAGATACCAGAGGATGACCTTCTCGCCGGCCCGGATCGTCTGCCCCGCCACCTCGGCGTCGGCAATCGCGGTGCGGCGCATGTGGGCGAGCGGCGTCTGCCAGCGGATCAGCTCGGACACGCCATTGGGAATGAGCGACGGATCCGCCATCAACTTCGCCCAGCCAGCCGGGTGCAGCTTCTGCACCATCGCCGCCCCGCTCATCGTGTTGCGGGTCGTGTCGTTCCCGCCGACGATCAGCAGGACGAGATTGCCCAGATACTCCTGCGGCGTCATGTTCCGCGTCGCCTCGGAGTGGATCATCATCGAGATGAGATCGGGCCGCGGCTCCTTCTTCGCGCGGTCGTTCCACAGCTCGGTGAAATAGGCCGCCATCTCGAACAGGATCTGCCAGCGCTGCTGGTTCTTCTCATCGTCCTCGATCGCCTCGAAGTCGGTCGCCGTGTCCGACCATTTGGTGAGCAGGCGCCGGTCGGCCCACGGGAAGTCGAACAGGATGGCGAGCATGCCCGTCGTCAGCTCGATCGAAACCCTGTCCACCCAGTCGAAGGTTTCGCCCTCGGGCAGGCTGTCGAGCAGCTCGGCCGTCCGGCGGCGGATGTCGGGCGCCTGGCGCAGCATCTCGGCCGGCGTGAAGGCCGGCGCCACGGTCCGCCGCTGGCCGGTGTGCTCGGGCCGGTCCATGGCGATGAACATCGGCATCTCCGGCTCGTCCATCCGATCCTCGGGCCGGTCGGCAATGGTGATTCCGCCGCGATGCCAGGCGGAGGAAAAGATGTCGGGCCGGCCCTCCACCTCCATAATCTCTCGGTGGGTCACGACCGACCAGTAGGGGCCGTAGATCGACTCGGGGCACCAGTGCAGCGGCCCGTGGCGCCTCAGCTCGGCGAACTTCGGCAGCACCGTGTAATCCAGCCACGGTTGCGGGGCGCCAACGTCCAGAATCTCGAGCGGCAGCGCCGCTTCCTTCACCAGGGTTGCCATGGCCGGCTCCCTCCCTTTGCTGTGCTGGGGCCTGAGCCTACTCCGGATGCGGCCGCTGTCAAGAAGATGCGGAGTATCACTCCGCAAATTTGCGGTCAGCCGTTCCTCTCGCGGTGCTGCCCGCCTCGCGGGCCTCGCGGTCCATCTCCCACTTCGAGACGACGGCCGCCGCGATCGAATTGCCAATCGCATTCGTCGCCGAACGGCCCATGTCGAGGAAGTGATCGACGGCCAGAATGAGCACGAGGCCGGCAGCCGGCAGGTCGAGGAAGGTGAGCGTTGCGGCAATCACGACGAGGCTGGCGCGCGGCACGCCGGCAATCCCCTTCGACGTCACCATCAGCAGTGCCAGCATCGCCATCTGCTGGGCGATGGTGAACTCGACCCCATAGGCCTGGGCGATGAACATGACGGCGAAGACGCAGTACATCATCGAGCCGTCGAGGTTGAAGCTGTAGCCCAGCGGCAGGACGAAGCTGGAGATGCGGTTGGGAATCCCGAAGCGGTCGAGGGCGGCAAGGATGCGCGGATAGGCGGCCTCGGAACTCGCCGTCGAGAAGGCAAGCAGGAAGGGATCCTTCACTTCCGATGCCAGCCGCAGCGTTTCGCGCCCGCCGATCACGAAGCTGCAGGCAATGAAGTTGAAGGCGATCAGCAGCAGCAGGGTGAGGTAGAAGCCGCCCATGAAGAGGCCATAGGTGCCGATCACCGACAGGCCCTGGACGGCGATGGTGGCGGCCACCGCCGCGAACACGGCGGGCGGCGCGAAGAACATCACATAGTGGGTGATCTTCAGCATGAGGGCCATCAGCGCCTCGGCGCCGCGCAGCAGCGGCTTGCCCGTCTCGCCGATGGCGGCGAGCGCGATCCCGGCGAACACCGAGAAGACGACGATCTGCAGGATCTCGTTGTTGGCCAGCGCCTCGAACACCGAGCGCGGGACGAGATGGGTGATGAAGTTCTTCAGCGTGAACTTGTCGGTCGCGACACCGGCGCTGGCATCGGGGGGCGGCAAGGCCAGCTGAAGGCCGGCGCCAGGCTGCAGCCACTGCACCACGAACAGGCCGATGAACAGGGCGACGACCGAGGTGCCGAGGAACCAGGCGATCGCCCGGCCGCCGATCCGGCCCAGCGCCTGCACGTCGCCGCCCATGTGGCCGATGCCCGAGACCAGCGCCGAGAGCACCAGCGGCGCGATGATCATCTTGATGAGCCTCAGGAACACGTCGGTCACGATCGAGAGGCCATCGGCCACCTCGCGTGCTTCCTCGGGCGTCATCCGCTGGTTGACGAGGAATCCGGTCAGGAGGCCCAGCGCCAGCGCGCCCAGGATCCACCAGGTCAGTTTCGAGGCCATGGGCAGGTGCCCTGCCAGCGCACCCGCGGGCTGGCAAGGCCGGTCGCCTTCGGGCATGGGGCCCGCATGCACGGTTCCCGCCGGTTCGACGCCATCCTCTTCGACATTGGTGGCGTCATCACCTCGTCTCCCTTCGAGGCCTTCGCCGCGCACGAGGCCGCCCGCGGCCTGCCACCGGGCTTCCTGCGGCGCGTGAACGCGCTGAACCCCGACAGCAACGCCTGGGCGCGGCTCGAGCGCGACGAGATCGACGCCGCCACCTTCGACCGGCTGTTCGAAGCCGAGGCGCAAGCGCTCGGCCACGCCGTCCCCGGCCGCGAGGTGCTTGCCCTTCTCGCCGGCGATATCCGGCCGCGAATGGTGGCCGCCATCGATGCCCTGGCAGCGGCCGGCTACAGGCTGGGCGCCATCACCAACAATGCGCGCTTCGGCGAAGGTGCGGGCATGGCCGGCGACACCGCGCGCGCCTCGGCCCTTGCCGAAGTGCTCGCCCGCTTCGAGGCCGTGATCGAAAGCTCCAAGGCCGGCGTCCGCAAGCCCGACCCCGCGATCTACCGGCTGATGCTCGACCGGCTCGGCCTGCCGCCGGAACGCTGCCTCTACCTCGACGACCTCGGCATCAACTGCAAGCCGGCCGCAGCGCTGGGCATGACGGCGATCAAGGTCGTGTCCGAGGACCAGGCGCTCGCGGATCTTGCCCGCCTGACGGGCCTCCCGCTCGGCTAGGCCGCCTTCACCAGCGCCCGGCGGCGGCGGTCGAAGCTCGACGGGATCCCCATCGCCTCGCGATATTTGGTCACGGTGCGCCGCGCGAGATCATAGCCGTCGCGCTTCAAGAGCTCGACCAGCTTGTCGTCCGACAGCGGCTTCAGCGGCTCCTCGGCATCGATCAGCGCCTTCAGCCGCTGGCGCACCGCCTCGGCCGACGCGTTGGCGCCGACGCCGGCCGCGTGGATGGCCGTCGTGAAGAAATATTTGAGCTCGAACACGCCGCGATCGCAGGCGAGATACTTGTTGCTGGTCACCCGGCTGACGGTCGACTCGTGCAGGCCGATCTGGTCGGCAAGCTGCCGCAGCGTCAGCGGCTTCAGCCCGGCCACCCCGCGCTCGAAGAAGCCCTGCTGGGCCTCGACGAGCGCGATCGCCACCTTGAGGATGGTGCCGGCGCGCTGGTCCAGCGCCTTCATCAGCCAGCTGGCCTGGGCGAGGCACTGGTCGAGGAACTGGCGCTCCGGCCGCGCGCGGCTGCCGCCCAGGTGGCTGGCGTGGGCTGCGATCCGGGCCTGGTACTGGCGGTTGACGACAAGGCGCGGCAGGGTGGTGCTGTTCAGCTCCACCGTCCAGTCGCCGCGCGGCGTGCGGCGAACGAAGATGTCGGGCACGACGGTGATCGTCCGCCCGCCGCCGAAGCGCAGGCCGGGCTTGGGATCATAGCTCCGGAGCTCGCGCAGCATGTCGGCGAGATCCTCGGCATCGACGTCGCACAGGCGCCGCAGGGTCGCCAGGTCGCCCCGGGCCACCAGCTCGAGATTGTCGATGAGCCGCGCCATGCAGGGGTCGTAGCGGTCGGCCTCCTTCGCCTGCAGCGCGATGCACTCGGCAAGGCTGCGCGCACCGACACCCGTCGGCTCGAACCGCTGCACCAGCGCCAGCACGCGCTCGACCTCGGCCTCGGGAATCGCCAGCCTGGCGGCGATGTCGGCGAGCGGCTCGGTCAGATAGCCGGCATCGTCGATGGCGGCGATGATCTGCAGGGCCACCGCCCGCTCGAAGGCGGGCAACCCCTCGGCCTGTCGCGCCAGGACGTCGGCAAGCGTCGCCTCGTCCGCGGCGATCTGGTCGAAGCCGGCGCCGTCGTCCGGCCCGCTGGCGCTGCTGCTGTCGGCGGCGCTGTCATGGTGGAAGCGCTCGGCCACCAGATCGACATCGAGCGCCTCGCCGCGCGCGCCATCGTCTCCGGCGGCGAATTCCCTGTCGAGGCCGGCCGGCGGACCTTCCTCGGGCAGCTGGGCATCGGTTTCGGGGGCGCCGGCCGCCTCGCCCTCGCCGCCCGGGTCCCCGCCCTCGTCGGCCAGTTCGAGGAGCGGGTTGCGCTCCAGCTCGCCGGTGATCTCGGCCTGCAGCTCCAGGTTCGACAGCGCCAGCAGCCGGATCGCCGCCTGCAACTGCGGCGAGATGACGAGCGTCTGGCTCGTCCGGAGGTCGAGCCGGGGACCAAGGCCCATCGCTGCGCCCCCGCCCGCCATGGCTAGAGGGCGAAATCCTCGCCCAGATAGACCCGCCGCACCGTCTCGTCGCGCACCAGCGCTTCGGGCGAGCCCTCGAACAGCACGCGACCGTCGTAGATGATGCAGGCGCGATCGACGATCTCCAGCGTCTCGCGGACATTGTGATCGGTGATCAGCACGCCGATGTCGCGGTCCTTCAGATGGCTCACCAGCGTGCGGATGTCGGCGATCGAGATGGGATCGATCCCGGCGAAGGGCTCATCGAGCAGCATGATCGACGGGCTGGCCGCCAGCGCCCGGGCGATCTCGCAGCGCCGCCGCTCCCCGCCGGACAGCGCCATGGACGGGGCCGAGCGGAGCCGCGCGATGTTGAACTCGCCGAGCAGCTCATCGAGCCGCTTCGCACGCGCGGCGGCATCGGGTTCGACCACCTCCAGCACGGCCAGGATGTTCTGCTCGACGGTCAGGCCCCGGAAGATCGACGTCTCCTGCGGGAGGTAGCCGAGGCCCAGGGCAGCGCGCCGGTACATGGGCAGGCGGGTCAGATCGACCCCGTCGAGCAGGATCCGCCCCTGGTCGGGCGCGACGAGGCCCATGATGGAGTAGAAGCAGGTCGTCTTGCCGGCGCCATTGGGACCCAGCAGCCCCACCACCTCGCCCCGGTTCACGGTGAGCGAGACGTCGCGGAGCACCACGCGCCCGTCGTAGGACTTGCCGATCGAGACGACCGCAAGCCCCGCATCCGCCGCCCCCGGGCCAGCCGGCGGCCGCGCGGGCGCCTCTCGAACCAGTTCGTCCAGATCCGACAGCGTCCGACCCTCCCCGAGCCGCACCTGCACGGTCAACTGGCCCCGGAAGGCAGGGCCGCGCAGATCGCGGTTACCGCTTGGCCCGATTCTTGCTAAGAACGCGGCCCGGAGGCTCCCTACGCCCGAGGGGGTCGTTTCGCAAGGGCAGCATGGGCGGATGCCTCCGATTTGGCGGATTCATGCAATGGCGCCGGCGGTGCATCCACGAAAAAGGCGGGCCGAAGCCCGCCTTTCCCGCCGGTCATCCTGGGCTTGGCTCAGGCCGAATAGTACATGTCATACTCGACGGGGCTCGGGGTCATCTCCCAGCGGGCGACTTCCTCGTTCTTCAGCTCGATGTAGGCGTCGATCTGGTCGTCGGTGAAGACGCCGCCCTTGGTGAAGACGCCCCGCCCCTTGTCCAGCGCCGCCAGTGCCTCGCGCAGCGAGCCACAGACGGTGGGCACCTTCTTCAGCTCGCGCGGCGGCAGGTCGTAGAGGTTCTTGTCCATGGCCGGCCCCGGGTGGATCCGGTTCTCGATCCCGTCGAGCCCGGCCATCAGCAGCGCCGAATAGGCAAGATAGGGGTTCGACATGGCATCCGGGAAGCGCACCTCGACCCGCTTGGCCTTTGCACCCGCGCCATAGGGGATGCGGCACGAGGCCGAGCGGTTGCGGCTGGAGTAGGCCAGGAGCACCGGCGCCTCATAGCCCGGCACCAGCCGCTTGTAGCTGTTGGTCGTCGGGTTGGTGAAGGCGTTCACCGCCTTGGCATGCTTGATGACGCCGCCGATGAAGTAGAGCGCGGTTTCGGAGAGACCGGCATAGCCCTCGCCGGCGAACAGCGGCTTGCCGCCCTTCCACACCGACATGTGGGTGTGCATGCCCGAGCCATTGTCCTCCTTGATCGGCTTGGGCATGAAGGTCGCCGTCTTGCCATAGGCCTGCGCCACCATCTGCACGACATATTTGTAGATCTGCATCCGGTCGGCGGTCTGCACCAGCGTGCCATACTCGAGGCCGAGTTCGTGCTGGGCGGCCGCCACCTCATGGTGGTGCTTGTCGCAGGGCAGGCCCATGTCGAGCATGGTCTGCACCATCTCGGCGCGGATGTCGGTGGCGGAGTCGACCGGGGCGACCGGGAAGTAGCCGCCCTTGGCGCGCGGCCGGTGGCCGAGATTGCCTTCCTCATAGGTGCGGCCGGTGTTGGTCGGCAGTTCGATGTCGTCGATCGCGTAGAAGCCGCCGGCATAGCCCTGGCCGAACTTCACATCGTCGAACATGAAGAACTCGGCCTCGGGGCCGACATAGGCGGTGTCGCCGATGCCCGTCCCCTTGAGGTAGGCTTCCGCCCGCTTGGCCGTCGCCCGCGGATCCCGGCCATAGAGCTCGCCGGTCGAGGGCTCCACGATGTCGCAGAACAGGATCAGCATCGGCGTCGCCGAGAAGGGATCGACATAATGCGCCTCGAGGTCGGGCTTCAGGATCATGTCGCTCTCGTTGATCGCCTTCCAGCCGGCGATCGAGGAGCCGTCGAACAGGAAACCATCCTCCAGATTGCCCTCGTCGATCACGCGGCGGGCCATCGTCAGATGCTGCCACTTGCCCTTGGGGTCGGTGAAGCGGAGATCGACCCACTCGATCTCCTTTTCCTTGATCAGCTTCAGGATGTCGCTCGCCTTGGTCGTCATGGTCGTCCTCTCGGGATGGATGCCTCGGGGGTTCTTGCGTCAGATGGCGTCGAGGTCGGTCTCGCCGGTGCGGATCCGGATGGCCCGCTCGACAGGGGACACGAAGATCTTGCCGTCGCCGATGCGGCCGGTTCGTGCGGCCGTCGCGATGGCCTCGACAACGCGATCGACCAGCCCATCGTCCACCACCACCTCGAGGCGGACCTTGGGCAGGAAATCGACGATATATTCAGCGCCGCGGTAGAGTTCGGTGTGGCCCTTCTGGCGGCCGAAGCCCTTGGCCTCGGTGACCGTGATCCCGGACACCCCGATCTCGTGCAGCGCCTCCTTCACTTCGTCGAGCTTGAACGGCTTGATGACCGCTTCGACCTTTTTCATGATCGGCACAGACTCCCTCGCGGCGGGAACACGGGCCCGCTTCCTTCCCGACAGCAAGCAAGCCCCATGCCAACCGCGCGCCACCCGGGCCGGGCCTGCGATGGGCCCATCCGTCTGCCCAAAAGTCGGGCAGGTTGATGCATTTCAGGGCAGTCGGGGCCGCTTGAAGCGCCTCAGCGCTCGACGGTGACGGCCGGGGGGATCTCGCCCAGCGCGGTTTCGGGGCTGCCCGGAGTCCAGCCATGGCCGGGGCGGAAGATGGTCTCGCGGCCGGCCATGATGTCGCCGCTGGCCACCTGCAGCGCCAGCCGCTCGGCATCGCGGCGCACATATTCCTGGGTGATGGCGTCGATCGTCTCGGCCGGCGTGCCCAGTTCGGCGAGCGCCATCCGGCCCAGCTCGATCGCGGAGTGGAACAGCTCGCGCACGACAAGATCGATGTCGGCGGCAACCAGGCGCATGTAGTGCAGCCGGTCGTGCGCGCGCACCAGGATCCGCAGGTGCGGGAAGGCCTCGCGCACGGCGTCCAGCCGGTGCGGATCCCAGTCTCCGCCGCTTGTCACGATCAGGAGGCGCGCGTCGGCGGCGCCGGCGGCGCGCAGCACGTCGGGCCGGAATCCGTCGCCATAATAGACCTTCCAGCCAAAGCGGCTCGACCGCTCGATCTGGTCGGGCCTCGTGTCGATCAGCACCACGTCGAGGCCGCGGGCGTGCAGCATCTGCGTCACGATCTGGCCGAAGCGGCCATAGCCAACCACGATCACGCTGCCGGGGGGCGCGGTATCGGGGCCATCAGGCGCGGCCCCGGCGCCGCCGGCGGCCTCGTGGCCCAGAAAATGTTCCCCGAGAGCGAGCGCCGGCAGGGTCAGCGCCATCGACAGCGTGACGACGGCGGTGAACAGCGAGGCCGCCTCGGGCGCGATCAGCAGCCCCGCCGTCGCCGCCGCAAGCACGATGAAGGCGAATTCCCCGCCCTGCGACAGGTGCACGCCGATCAGCCCCGCCTCGCGCCACGGCGAGCCGAACCCGCGCGCGAGCAGCGCGATGATGCCGAACTTCGCCAGCATCAGCACCGCCGTGAACAGCAGGATCCGGCCCGGATTGGCGAGCACGACCGCCAGATCGAGCGTCATGCCCACCGCCATGAAGAAGAGGCCGAGCAGCAGGCCTCGGAAGGGCTCGATGTCGGCTTCCAGCTCGTGCCGATAGGGGCTGTCGGCCAGCATCACGCCGGCGATGAAGGCGCCCATCGCCATGGAGAGGCCGAGCGAGGCCATCAGCAGCGAGGCGCCCAGCACCGTCAGCAAGGCCCCCACCACGAACACGTCGCGCGCGCCGGTCAGCGCGATCAGCCGAAACATGGGTTTGAGCAGCAGCCGGCCGGCGACCACCAGCCCGCCGATCGCCGCCAGCGTCACCAGCATCACCTCCCAGCCCTCGCGCGGGTCGGTATCGGGCACGCGGGACAGCGCGGTCACCACCAGCAGCAGGGGTACGATCGCGATGTCCTGCAGCAGGTGCACCGAGACGATCCGCTCGCCCATCGGGGTGTTGAGCGTGCCGCGATCCTTCAGGATCTGCACGTCGAGCGCGGTGGACGAGAGCGCGAGCGCAAGCCCCACCACCAGTGCGGCCTGCCAGGTGAACGCCGTCAGCCCGAGAAGCGCGCCGGCAAGCGCGAAGCCGCACAGCAGCACCTGCAGCGTCCCCAGCCCGAAGATGTCGCGCCGGAGCGCCCAGAGCCGCGTCGGGTTGAGCTCGAGGCCGACCACGAACAGCAGCAGCACCACGCCGAACTCGGCGAAGCTGAGGACCGATTGCGGATCATCGACGAGCCTGAGGACCGAGGGGCCGATGACGATCCCGGCCACCAGATAGCCCAGCACCGCGCCCAGCTTCGCACGGGTGAACAGCGGCACGATGGCCGCCGCCGCAGCGAGGTAGATGACCGCCTCGCGAAGCAGGCCCGTCTCGGTCGGCCCCGCCACGCGCCTCAGGCCGCCCGGGTCAGGCGGGCCGCGGTCGCAGCCTCGGCAGCGGCCTCGAAGGCAAGCCGGATCGAGGGGTGCCGGGCGGGGTGCGCGCGCGCCGGCTCGAACAGGGCAAGCTCGGGAAAGCGGGTTGCGAGCCGACCGGGAAGCGGCCCCTCGCCCTTCAGCCAGTCGCCGAGCACGGCGGCGTCCTCGGCCAGCGCCGCGCCGGTCTCGCCGATCACGCCCGCGCCCAGGATGGCGGCCGACGCCTGCCCCAGCGCGCAGGCGCGTACCTCCTGCGCGAACTCGGTGATCCGCCCTTGCGCATCCACCACGACATCGGCCGTCACCCGGCTGCCGCAGACGGGGGAGGTGCGCCGGACGCTCGCCATGGGGTGCGCGAGCCGACCGGCGTGCGGGATCGAGGCGGCCAGCCGCAGGATCCGGGCGTTGTAGAGCGGCGCGTCCATGGCCCTCGACTATAGGCGTCGATCAGGGCCGGGCAATGGCCGGCAGCAGCCAGGTCCACAGCAGCAGCAGGAACAGAAGCCCGGCCGCCACGAGGCGGAAGGCCATGAACCCGTCTTCCGGGTCGCGCACGCGCTCAGGCCTCAGGCCCGCCGCCAGGAGACGCTGCCGTCCTTCGCGACCGACAGCCTGATGCCATCGGCCGCCAGCCGGTCGCGGATGGCGTCGGCCGTCGCCCAGTCCTTCGCGGCGCGGGCCTCGCTGAGGCGGGCCACCTCGGCCTCGACCGCCTCGGCATCGACTCCACGCCGGAACCAGACCTCAGGGGTTTCGCCGAGCAGGCCAAGCAGGTCGGCGCCTCGCGGCAGGCTGGCCAGCGCCTCGGGCGTGTTCAGGTCGTCGAGCAGCGCGTCGGCCAGCCCGTCCGTGCCTTCGCCCGTGCGGCGATAGAGCCGGTCGAGCTTCGCCTTCGCCTGCTCCAGCAGCGCATCCGTCCAGGTGAGCGGCTGGCGGTAATGGGCCGACAGCAGCGCCAGCCGGAGCACCTCGCCCGGCCAGCCGGTGTCCAGCAGCTCGTGCGGGGTCACGATATTGCCGAGCGACTTCGACATCTTCGTCTCGCCCATCTGCACGAAGCCATTGTGCATCCAGATCCGCGCGAGACTGTCGGCGCCGGTCGCGCAGCAGGACTGCGCAATCTCATTCTCATGGTGCGGGAAGATGAGGTCGAGCCCGCCGCCATGGATGTCGATGGTGTCGGCCGCCAGCACGGATCGGATCATCGCCGAGCATTCGATGTGCCAGCCCGGACGCCCACGGCCCCACGGGCTTTCCCACCCCGGCTGGTCGGGCGAGGACGGCTTCCACAGCACGAAGTCCGCCGGGCTGCGCTTGAAGGGGGCCACCTCGACCCGGGCGCCGGCGATCATCTCGTCCATCGGCCGGCGCGAAAGCTGGCCGTAGCGGCCGAAGCGCGCCACCTCGAACAGCACATGGCCTTCCGCCGCATAGGCATGGCCCTTCGCGACCAGCGCCTCGATCATGGCGATCATGCCGTGCGGGCCTTCGACATGCTCGGTCGCGCGCGGCATGAAGTCGGGCCTGAGGCAGCCCAGCGCGTCCATGTCCTCGAGATAGGCCGCCTCGTAGCGCGCCGCGATCGCGCTCGGGGCCACATTCTCGGCGACCGCCTTCGCCATGATCTTGTCGTCGATGTCGGTGAAGTTGCGGGCGTAGCGCACATTCTCCGCCCCGTGCAGGTGCCGGAGCAGCCGGTAGAGCAGGTCGAACACGACGGCCGGCCGCGCATTGCCGATGTGCGCCCGGCCATAGACGGTCGGCCCGCAGACATAGAGGGTGATGGGCTTGCCCGGCTCCGGCGTGCGCACCGCCACCTTCTCGCGGCGCATCGTGTCGTAGAGGCGAAGTTCGGGTGTCATGGCACGTCAGATCTCGACTTCGTCACCCGCCTTCGCGCCTTCCTGCAGCAGCCGCTCCAGCGCCTGCCGGTCCTCGGCGCTGTAGCCGCGATCGGGCACGGCGCCGGGCGGCGACGGGCCGAAGGGTCCGTCGAGCGGGGGATGGCCGGGCGGAAGCGTCAGGCCGGGCGGCAGGCCGGGGCGCGAAGGCTCGCCCGGCGCGCTGCCCTTCGCCGCCATGTCGTGCACCCAACCGACCATCGCATTGGCCGTCAGCGCCAGCAGCGGCGCCGAGCGGCTTTCGCCAAGCCAGGCCGGCGGCACCCGGTCATCGTCGAACAGCCCGGTCATGAACTGGGCGATCAGGAACAGCGCAGAGGCCAGAATCACGCCCTTGAGCGCCCCGAAGCCCAGCCCCAGCACCCGGTCGAACGGCCCCAGCAGGCTGCGCTTCGCCATGCCGCCCGCTGCGCTCGCCACCAGCCGCGCGGCCAGCAGCGTTCCGAAGAACAGCAGGATGAAGGCGATGGTCGCAGCCGAGGCCTCGCCGCCGGTCCGCGGGGCAAGCCACAGGGTGAACCCCTCATGCCCGAGCCGGACCGCGATGATCGCGACCACCCAGCCGGCAAGCCCGATCAGCTCGTGGGTGAAGCCGCGCATCAGCCCGATCAGCGCAAGCAGGCCGACGAGCGTCAGCACCACCCAGTCGAACCCGGTCAGCGTGTCGGTGAAGCCCATGGGCGCGGGCTAGGCGTTCGACCGGATGCGGTCAACGAGCGCGCCGACGCTCGCGACCGGCGCGACCTGAAGCCGCCCCACCCCCTTGGTGCCGGCCGGCGCCAGCGCCCGTGTGAAACCCAGCTTCTCCGCTTCCTTCAGCCGCAGTGCCGGGTGGGCGGCCGCGCGCACCTCGCCCGAGAGCGCGATCTCCCCGAAGGCGACCGCATCGGCCGGCACGGGCGCATCCAGCAGCGCCGAGACGAGCGCGGCGGCGACCGCCAGATCGGCGGCCGGATCGGCCACGCGCAGCCCGCCGGCGACGTTCAGATAGACTTCGTGGCTTGCAAAGCCGAGGCCGGCGCGCGCTTCCAGCACGGCCAGCAGCATGGCCAGCCGCCCGCCGTCCCAGCCGACGGCGGCGCGGCGCGGCGTGGCGCCGGTCGCGATCCTGACCGTCAGCGCCTGGAGTTCGACAAGCACCGGGCGCGTCCCCTCCAGCGCCGGGAAGACGACCGCGCCCGGCACCGCGCGCTCGCGCTGGGTCAGGAACAGGCTCGACGGGTTGGCGACCTCCTCCAGCCCCTGCGCGCCCATGGCGAACACGCCGATCTCGTCGGTGCCGCCGAAGCGGTTCTTGACGGCGCGAAGGATGCGATACTGGTGCGCGCCGTCGCCCTCGAAATAGAGAACGGCGTCCACCATGTGCTCCAGCACGCGCGGACCGGCGATCTGCCCGTCCTTGGTGACATGGCCCACGAGCACCAGCGCCGTGCCGGCCGCCTTCGCCCAGCCGATGAGTTCCAGCGAGCTCGCCCGCACCTGGCTGACGGTGCCCGGCGCGCCTTCCAGCTGGTCGGAATGCATGGTCTGGATGGAATCGATGACGAGGAAGTCGGGCGCCGGCCCGGCCGACAGCGTCGTCAGGATGTCGCGGACCGAGGTGGCCGCCGCCAGCCTGACGGGCGCATCCGCCAGCCCCAGCCGGCGCGCCCGCAGGCGCACCTGGTCGGCCGCCTCCTCGCCCGAGACATAGGCGACCGTCCGCCCGGCGCGCGCCAGCCGCCCCGCCACCTGCAACAGCAGCGTGGACTTGCCGATTCCCGGATCGCCGCCGATCAGCACCGCCGAGCCCGGCACCACCCCGCCGCCCAGCGCCCGGTCCAGCTCGGCAAAGCCGGTGGCCAGCCGCTCCGGCAATGTCACGGTCGCGTCGAGCGGCGCCAGTTCGAGGAGGCGCCCGCCGGATGTCAGCCCATGTTTCTGGGCGAAGGGCGTGACGCTGGCGGACGCTTCCTGCTGCAGGCTGTTCCAGGCCCCGCAGTCCGGGCACTGGCCCATCCATTTCGACTGCACGCTGCCGCACTGCTGGCAGACGAAGCGGGCCTGCGGTTTCGCCATGGCTCAGGCCGCACCCGCCAGCACCAGGAGGCCATGCAGCGCCACCCCGATGCTGCCGCCGATCAGCGTGCCGTTGAGGCGGATATATTGCAGGTCGCGGCTGACGGCGCCTTCCAGCTTGTCGGTGACGGTCGCGACATCCCAGGTCTTCACCGTGTCCGAGACGAGGGCGACGATCGCGTCGCCATGGTCGCGGACCGTGCCGACGATGGCGCGCCTCGCCAGCTGGTTCACATGCGCGGCAAGCGCGGCGTCGCCGGTCAGCGCGCTCGCCATGTCGGCCGCCAGCGAGGAGAGGCCCTCGCCTTCCAGCACCCGCGAGAGGCTGCCGCGCAGGCGCGCCCACAGGCCGTCCAGCCAGTCGATCACGGCGGGGTTCGCCAGCAGGTCGCGCTTTGCGGCCTCCACCTTCGCGCGCATGTCGGGGTCGTGCTGGAGATCGAAGGCAAGGTTCTGCAGCGCGCGATCGGCCTTCTGCCGGACGGGATGGTCGGGGTTCGCCGCGAGATCCGCGAGAAGGCCGCGCAGGCCGCCCACCAGCTCATCGGCGATTCGCTCGTCCACATTGACGAGGCGAAGCACCCAGGCGGTCCGCTCCTCGACCATCCGCCGGATCAGCCCTTCCTGCGAATCGAGCGTGCGGGCGGCCCAGTCGATCAGCCCGTCGAGCACCGGCCCGTGGCGGCCGTCGGCCAGCATGGCGTCAAGCGCCCGGCCGAGCAGCGGCGACACCTCGATCTCCTTGAGGCGCGCGCTGGCGCCCGCCTCCAGCCGCTTCATCACGCCGGCCGCCGCCGGAGTCTCGGACAATTGCACCAGCAGCCGGCCGATCCCGCGCCGCACGCGCCCGCCCGAGGCCGGGCGTTCGAGCACACCGGCGATCATGCGTGCCGCATCGAACCCCTCCAGCCGCCGCGCCACGTTCATGGGCGTCAGGAAATTCTCCTTGAGGAAGGTGGCGAGCGCCTCGCCGATCCGGTCCTTAGACCTGGGGATGATGGCCGTGTGCGGAATGGGCAGGCCCATGGGGTGGCGGAACAGGGCGGTGACGGCGAACCAGTCGGCGAGCCCGCCGATCATCGCAGCTTCGGCAAAGGCCTGGATCCAGACGAAGCGCGGGTCGATGTTCGCCATCGCCCAGGTGGCGCCAAAGAACAGCAGCGCCATCAGCACCAGAAGGCCGGTGGCGAGAAGCTTCAGCCGCGCCGCCTGCGCCGCGCGCGGCGTCACGCCAGGGGCCATGGAGCTATTCGGCAGGCTGCGGGCCGGCCGCGGGGGCGGGCGCGTCGGCACCCCCCGTCGTGAACAGGCGCTTCAGGCGCGGGCCGATCCAGCGTTCCATGTCGTCGGCCAGCGTAAAGCCCGCCGGCACGATGACAAGGGTCAGCAGGGTCGAGAGCGTCAGCCCGCCAATCACCGAAATGGCCATGGGCGCCCGGAAGCTCGAATCCCCATGCAGGCCGAGCGCCACGGGCAGCATGCCGGCCGACATGGCGACCGTCGTCATGATGATCGGCTGCGCGCGCTTGTGGCCGGCATCCACGATGGCCGTCTCGCGGTCCACCCCGTGGCGGATCTCCTCGATCGCGAAATCGACGAGCAGGATCGAGTTCTTGGCGACGATGCCCAGCAGCATCAGGATCCCGATATAGACCGGCATGGAGATCACATTGCCGGTGAGGATCAGGGCGATGATCGCACCCAGCGGCGCCAGCAGCAGCGAGCCCATGTTCACGAACGGCGGAAGCACCCGCTTGTAGAGCAGCACCAGCACCGCGAACACCAGCATCACGCCGGCGACCACCGCGAACACGAAGCCCTGCACCAGCTCGTCCATCACCTCGGCCTCGCCGAACTTCACCTGTCGCACGCCCTGCGGCAGGTTCGCCATGGTCGGAAGCTTGTTGATCGCCTGGTAGGCGGTGCCCGATTCGACTCCGTTCAGATCGGCAACCAGCGTGATCCGTCGCGTCTGGTTGTAGCGGCGCACCACCGTGGGGCCGGTGCCGAAGCTGATGTCGGCCACCACCTTCAGCGGCACGGTGCCCCCGCTTGCGGTGGGCACCGGCAGGTTCGCCAGCATGTCCACGTCGCTGCGCGCTGCCTCCTTCAGGCTGACGCGGATCGGCACCTGCCGGTCGGACAGCGAAAATTTCGCCAAGTTCTGCTCAATATCGCCCAGCGTCGAGATGCGGATGGTCTGGGAGAGGGCCGCCACCGACACGCCCATCTGGGCCGCCATGTCGAAATTCGGCCGGATCAGGATCTCGGGCCGGTCGAGGTCACCGTCGATCCGCGCGTTGCGCAGCATCGTCATGCCCTGCATCTCGCGCTCCACCTTGCGCGCCGTCGCCTCCAGCAGGGCCGGGTCGTCGCCGGCCAGCATGATCACGATGTCACGCCCGCCGCCGCCCGGGCCCATTGCCTGAAAGTTGATCCGCGCGTCGGGCACGTCGGCGAACAGCGGCGCCACGCGCCGCTCCAGCTCCTTGGTCGTGGCCTCGCGCTCCCCGGCCGGCACCAGCTGGGCATAGATGGTCGCCCGGCGCACATCGCCGTTGTCGCCGATGTCCTCGTACATGCTCGCAATCTCGGGCTGCGCCTTCAGGATCGCGCCCACCTGGTCGACGGTGCGGGTGGTATCGGCGAGCGTCGCGCCGGGCGCGAGCTCGATCTGCACGATGGAGGTGCCGAAATCCGCGTCCGGCGCGAAGGTCTGCGGCGTCTTGGCGAACAGCACGACCGTCAGCACGAAGGCGAGCGCGCCGACACCCGTCATGATCAGCGGATTGCGCCGCTCGGCGATACCGTTCCAGAGCCGTTGCGACAGCGTGCGCCCCTCGGGGCGCGGCTCGCGGTGCACCGTCCAGGCAAGGAACCGCAGATAGGCCTTCATGACCGGCCCCTCGGCATGCTCGCGCACGCCATGGGCCTTCAGGAAATAGGCGGCCATCAGCGGCGTGATCGTTCGCGCGACCACCAGAGACAGGAAGACGGCGATGGAGACGGTCAGGCCGAACTGCTTGAAATACTGGCCGGGAATGCCCGGCATGAAGGCGACCGGCATGAACACGGCGATGATCGACAGCGAGGTCGCGACAACGGCCAGGCCAATCTCGTCGGCCGCGTCCATCGCTGCCTGATAGGGGGATTTCCCCATCCGCATGTGGCGGACGATATTCTCGATCTCGACGATGGCGTCGTCGACCAGGATGCCTGCCACCAGCGCCAGCGCCAGCAGGCTGATGGTGTTGAGCGTGAAGCCCAGCATGTCCATGAACCAGAAGGTCGGGATCGCCGCCAGCGGAATGGCGAGCGCCGAGATGATGGTCGCCCGCCAGTCCCTCAGGAACAGCCAGACGACGAGCACGGCAAGCAGCGCGCCTTCGACGAGCGCGGTGATCGCGCTGTGATACTCGATCTTGGTGTAGGTGACGGTGGTGAACAGCTCGACGAACTCGACCCCGGGATTTTCCTTCTTCAGCTGATCGAGCGCCTTGTTCATGCCCTCGTAGACCGACACGTCGGAGGCGCCGCGCGCCTTGAACAGGCCGAAGCTGGTGACCTGCCGGCCGTCGAGCCGGGCGATCGAGCGCTGCTCGCTCGCGCCGTCGGTCACGGTCGCAAGGTCCGAGAGGCGCACGTCGCGCCCGCCGGGAAGGCTGATCCGGGTCTGGGCGAGGTCCAGCGCCGAGCGCGCGCCGCCCAGCACGCGGACGGACTGCTCGGCACCCGCAATCTCGGTGCGGCCGCCCGGCGCATCGAGGTTCAGCTGCCGAAGCTGCTGGTTCACCTGTGCGGCGGTGATCCCATGGCTCTGCAGGCGGACCGGATCGAGATCGACCCGGATCTCCCGGCTGACCCCGCCCGACCGGCTGACCTGCGCGACGCCCGGCACCGAGACCAGCCGCTTGGTCACCGTATTGTCGACGAACCAGCTCAGCTGCTCCAGCGTCATCGCCGTCGATTTCACCGCGACATAGGCGATCGCCCCGCCCTCGATGTCGATCCGGGTCACCTGCGGCTCGAGGATCCCCTCGGGCAGGTCCGAGCGGGTCCGCGCGACCGCGTCGCGCACATCGTTCACGGCCCGGTCAACCGGGGTGCCGATGTGGAACTCGATGTTGGTGGACGAAACGCCCTCGCGCACCACCGAGACGATGGACTTCACATTGCCGAGCCCGGCGACCGCGCCTTCGATCTTCTGCGTCACCTGCGTTTCGAGCTCGGTCGGCGCGCCGCCGGGCTGCGAGACGGTGACGTTGACGAGCGGCGCCGAAATGTCCGGGTTCTGGGTGATCTTCATCGTCATGAAGCTGACGAGGCCCAGCACCGTCAGGATGAACATCAGCATGATCGGCGGAATGGGATTCCGGATCGACCAGCTGGAGATGTTGCGCAGGTCCATGAGCGGCGCCTCAGTTCGCGCGCGCGGGCGCAGCCGGCGCGGATGCCGGCTGGCGGACGACCGGCCTGACCTTCTCGCCGGGGTTCAGGAAAGCGCCGGCCGACACGACGACCTGCTCCCGGCCCGAAAGCCCCTCGGCAATCGCCACCCCGGCGGCCGAGACCGTCCCGATCTTCACCGGCTGCCGCTTCACGATCCCGTCCGGCCCCACGACCAGCACATAGGCGCCGGCCGAATCGGTCTGCACGGCCGATTGCGGAAGGACGGGTCGCTGGCTGACCGTGCCCTCGATCACGGCATTGGCGAACCCGCCGGCTCGCAGCTCCGGCGAGGGCGGCAGGGCGATCCGGGCGATTCCCTGCCGGCTCTGCCGGTCGATCACCGGCTCCAGCAGCCAGATGGTGCCCACATGCGCGGTCGTCGAACCGATCGGCGTGACCTCGGCCGTCTGGCCGACTCGAAGCTGCGGCATGTCCTGCTCGGCCACCTCGGCGCGAAGCTCCATCTGGCCACCGGCCGCGACGCGGAACAGCGCACCGGACGCCGGCGAGACCACCTGCCCCGGCTCGACCCGCCGCTCCAGCACGACGCCGGCCTCCGGCGCCCGGATTGCAAGGCGGGCGATCCGCTCCTGCATCTCGCGAACCTGCGCGCGGGCGACGGCAGCGCGCGCCCGGGCGGCATCCCGTGTTGCGGTGCGCCGCTCGATATCGGCCTTCGAAATGAACCCGCGCTCGACAAGCGCGAGCGCGCGGTCGAGCTCGGCCTGGGCGAGCCGCGCATCGGCGTCAGCCTGGGCGACTCCGGCCTGGAGCTGCGCCAGCTGCGCGCGCTGCACGGCCGAATCGATCTCGGCCAGCACCTGCCCGCGCGCCACCGGCTGCCCGGCCTCGGCTCGGATGGCGGTCACCATGCCGCCTTCGCCCACCACCCCGACGGGCATGTCGCGCCGCGCCTCGATGGTGCCGACCGCTGCCACCCGCTCGGCCACGTCGCGCGTGCCGGGCACCATGACGGTCACCGCCGGCGGCTCCGGCGGCGGCGCGGTCGGCTTGGGCGCATTGGCCCGCCACAGCAGAAAGGCGACGAAGGCCGCCGTCGCGAGAAGGGCGAGGACAAGCCACAGGGTCAGCCTGCGGCGGCGCGCGCGCGCCTCTGCCGCAGCTTCGGCTGCATCGCGCTCCAGCTGGGCCCGGACATCGGGATCCTGAGGGGACAGGTGCATGTTCATGCGTCTCTTGCCTCGATGCGGGCGACACCGGACCCGGCGGTCCGCTGCCCCCAAGACCACCCGTCCGCTCCCCTCAAAGACGAGACGGGCCACAGCCGACCCGGGCGCTTGCGCACCCACACCGACGGCGCGGCCATACACGCTTCCATTCGCAAGATAAAGGCCCGGCCATTGCCCGGCCCGGGCCGAACGGTTAGGCTGCGGCCGTCCACAAGGGGAGAATGCGCATGACCTACGGCTGGTTCAGCTGGATCATCGTTGGCCTGATCGCCGGCGCGCTCGCCAAGTGGATCATGCCCGGCCGGGATCCCGGCGGCATCGTCGTCACCATCCTGATCGGCATCGCCGGCGGCCTGCTCGGCGGCTTCCTTGCCAACAATCTCCCGATCATCCCCGGCACGGGCGGCACCATCTGGAACCTCGTGCTGGCCACCGCCGGCGCCGTGCTGCTGCTGTGGATCTACCGCCTGGTGAAGAAGCCAAAGGCCTGAACGCTTCAGCCCCGCGAAAGCCTCGCTCGCGCATGGCGGCGAGACCCATGGGTCGAAGGAGCCATATTTCCATGAAGTCCGCCCCTGTCCTGGCGATCGCGGCCGCCGTCGCTGCAACCCTTGCCGCCCCGGCCGTTGCCCAGGCCGGACGCGAGCCCGCGAAGCTCAGCCTGTCGGCCAGCGCCGAGGTCACGGCCGCGCCCGACATCGCCGACATCGGCGCGGGCGTCGTCACCCAGGCGGCCGAGGCGGACACGGCGCTCCGGACCAATGCCGAGCGCATGAACCGGGTGATTGCCGCCCTCCGCAAGGCAGGCATCCCTGAGCGCGACATCCGCACCACGGGCTTGAGCGTGCAGCCGCAGTTCCGCTACGAACCCAACCGCGAGCCGCAGCTCATCGGCTTCCAGGCCGCGAACCGGGTGCAGGTGACGCTCCGCGACCCGAAGTCGGCGGGCCGGATCATCGACACGCTGGTGAAGGAAGGCGCGAACCAGATCGACGGGCCAAACTTCCGCATCGCCAACCCCGACCCGCTGCTCGATCGCGCGCGTGCCGAGGCGGTCCGCAAGGCCCGCGCCCGGGCCGAGATCTACGCGGCGGCCGCCGGCCTCAAGGTGGCGCGAATCACCTCGATCGAGGAAGGAACGGCGATCCGGCCCGTGCCCATGCCGCGCATGGCCATGGCCGCCCAGATGGACTCGGCCGCGCCGTCGCCGGTGGCGCCGGGCGAAGTCGAGCTGTCGGTCACCATCACCATGGGCTTCGAGCTGGCGCCCTGAGGCCCCGCGCGGCCGGTCACTCGGGCTTCTGGATTGCCTTGGAGAGCCCGCCGACGAAGGTCTCGAAATCTCGCGCCTCGCGGAAATCCTTGTAGACGCTGGCGAAACGCACATAGGCAACCGGGTCGAGCCGCTCCAGTCCCTGCATCACCAGGTGGCCGATGGCGTCCGCCTCCACCTCGCTTTCACCCATCGCCTCCAGCTGGCGCTGCACGGCCGAGACGAAGCGCTCGATCCGCTCGGGCTCGATCTCGCGCTTGCGGCAGGCAACGATCACCGACTGCGCCAGCTTCTCGCGGTCGAACGGCTCGCGCCGGCCCGACTTCTTGATGACGATCAGCTCGCGAAGCTGCACCCGCTCGAAGGTGGTGAAGCGCGCCCCGCAGCCCGGGCACTGCCGACGACGGCGGATGGCGCTGCCATCCTCCGTCGGGCGGCTGTCCTTCACCTGGGTGTCCTCATGGTGGCAGAAGGGGCAGCGCATCAGCCGTTCTTGGACTTCCGCGCGAGCGTCGCGAGATAGCCGAGGCCACCGCCGACCACGGCGCCGAAGATCGGCCCGACGAAGGGGATGACCAGGCCCGCCACCGCCCCAGCGCCGGCGCCCACGCCGACATTGCGGCCAAGCGGGGTCTGCCACAGCTTCTGCGCCGTCTGCCCCGCCTCGCTCGCCTTCGCCTTGTCGGCAAGCTCGCCGGCGGTGTCCGCCACCTTGCGGCCGACCTCGGTCTCCAGCGCCTTCTTCTGAAGCTCCTCGGCGGTGGCGGTCACCTTCCTGCCGACCTCGCTGTCGAGCGCCTTGCCGACCAGCTCCTCGGCCTTGTCGAAGATCTCGCCCGCCGTCTCGACGACCTTGCGGCCGGTTTCGGACCCGGTCAGCCGCGACCCGGCCTCCAGCGCCTCGTCGGCGAGCCGCGTCGCCTTGTCAGCGCCGGCCGAGGCCGTTGCATCGGCCGCCGCGGCTGCCGCAGCTCCCGTGCCGGCGGCCGCCTTCTTCGTGGCAGGCTTGCGAGCCGCCGCGGGCTTGGCCCCAGCCCCCTTCGCAGCTGCCGGCTTCTTCGCAGCAGGCTTCTTCGCCGCAGGCTTCGCCGGCGGCGTGGCCGGCGTTTCCGGGTCGTCGGTCATGGTCGCGATCCTCCTCAGCCGTAGATGGGAAAACGCCGGGTCAGCGCCTCGACGCGGGCGCGGACCCCGGCCTCGACATCGGCATTGCCTTCCGCGCCGTTCATCGCCAGCCCGTCCAGCACGTCGGCGATCATGTGGCCGATGGCCTCGAACTCGGCCACGCCGAAGCCGCGGGTGGTGCCGGCCGGGCTTCCCACCCGGATTCCGCTCGTCCTGGTCGGCGGAAGCGGGTCGAAGGGCACGCCATTCTTGTTGCAGGTGATGTGGCTTCGCTCCAGCGCCTCGTCCGCATCCTTGCCGGTCAGCCCCTTGGGCCTGAGATCGACGAGGGCGAGATGCGTGTCGGTGCCGCCGGCCACGATGTCGCAGCCGCGCGCCTTCAGGGTCGCGGCCAGCACCCGGGCATTCTCGATCACCGCCGTCGAATAGGCCTTGAACTCGGGCCTGAGCGCCTCGCCGAAGGCAACCGCCTTGGCGGCGATCACATGCATCAGCGGCCCGCCCTGGAGGCCGGGGAAGACGGCGGAATTCAGCTTCTTGCCAAGCTCCGCATCGCTGGAAAGGATCATGCCGCCGCGCGGGCCACGAAGCGTCTTGTGGGTCGTCGTCGTCACCACATGCGCATGCGGCAGCGGCGAGGGGTGGACACCGGCCGCGACCAGGCCGGCGAAATGCGCCATGTCCACCATGAGCCAGGCCCCCACCCGGTCGGCGATGGCGCGCATGCGGGCGAAGTCGATGATCCTGGGATAGGCCGAGCCGCCGGCGATGATCAGCTTGGGCTGCACCTCGACCGCCTGCGCCTCCAGCGCGTCATAGTCGATGAGATGCGTCTCGGGGTGGACGCCATATTGCACGGCGTTGAACCACTTGCCCGATTGCGCAGCCTTGGCGCCGTGCGTCAGGTGGCCGCCGGCATCGAGGCTCATGCCGAGGATGGTGTCGCCCGGCTTGAGGAGCGCCAGCATGACGGCGCCATTGGCCTGCGCACCCGAATGCGGCTGCACATTGGCGAAGGCGCAGTCGAACAGGGCCTTGGCCCGCTCGATGGCAAGGCTCTCGACGGCATCGGCATGGGCGCAGCCCTGGTAGTAGCGCTTGCCCGGATAGCCCTCGGCATATTTGTTCGTGAACACCGAGCCCTGGGCCTCCAGCACGGCGCGGCTCACGATATTCTCGGAGGCGATCAGCTCGATCTGCGTCTGCTGGCGGCGAAGCTCGCCGGCAATCGCGGCGGCCACATCGGGATCGCTCTCGGCGAGGCTCGCGTGGAAGAAGCCGTCGTTCGCCGGGCGGGGCAGGGGCTGGGTGCTCAAGGGGGGTTCCTATCCGAGTTTCGAGACACGGGCGGCATGGCGGCCGCCCTCGAAGGGGGTGGCGAGGAAGGCGGCGAGCGCGTCGCGCGCCGTCTCGGGGCCGATCAACCGCGCGCCGAACGCGATCAGGTTCGCATCATTGTGCTGGCGGGCCAGCCGGGCCGAAAGATGATCGTGCACCAGCGCGCAGCGCGCGCCCGGAACGCGGTTGGCGGCGATCGAGATGCCGATCCCCGAACCGCACACCACCACGCCCATCTCGGCGCGCCCGCCCGCGACCGCCTCGGCGCAGGCTCGGCCGAAATCGGGGTAGTCGACCGAGGTGTCGGCATCCGCCGCGCCGAGATCGATCACGGCATGGCCGGCCGCCCTCAGCTCGGCCGCGAGCAGGGCCTTCAGCGCGAATCCGGCATGGTCGGAGGCGATCGCGATGTCCAAGGGCGTAGCGGTCCCGGCTGGCTGGTGACGCAAGCGCTGGCGTGCCTGCATGGCCCCTATGCCCCAGATGTTCGCTTTCGCCAAGCGAAGCGGCTATCGCATCCTCCATGCTGCCTCGCCCTGCTTTCCTCCTCGGCTATGCCGGCCTCGTCCCGCCTGTCGCGGCGCTCGCCGTCGCCACGCTGGCGCCGCCCGAGTGGCGCGAACTCGCCTTCCGCGCCGGCGCACTCTACGCCGGGCTCATCCTCAGCTTCCTCGGCGGCGCCTGGTGGGGCCTTGCGACGCGGGCCGGCCCGGCCCGGGCCTGGTCGCTCTACCTGATCGCGGTCGCGCCGACACTTGCGGCCATGGCCATCCTGCTGGTGCTGACGCCGGCGCGCCTGCTGATCCTCGCCGGCCTCATTGCGGTCACGCTGCCGGTCGACCGGCTGCTCGTCCAGCTCGAACTCGCACCGCGCAACTGGCTCTCGCTTCGCGTCCCGCTGACGGCGGGCCTCAGCCTCGCGACCGCAGGGCTTGCAATCGCGGCGCTGGTCTAGGCCGCCAGCCGCATCTCGAGGCGACCCCAGATCTCGACGAGCGCCGAGACCAGCTCGCGCATCATCGCCTCGTCATGCGCGGGGCCGGGGGTGAAGCGCAGCCGCTCGGTGCCGCGCGGCACCGTCGGATAGTTGATGGGCTGCACATAGACTCCATATTCGGCAAGCAGGATGTCGCTGATCCGCTTGGCCTTAACCGGGCAGCCGACCATCAGCGGCACGATGTGGCTCTCGCTCGGCATCACCGGCAGGCCGGCCTCGGCCATCAGCCGCTTGAGCAGGGCCGCGGCCGCCTGCTGGCCCTCGCGCTCGACACTGGAGGCCTTCAGATGCCGCACGCTCGCCAGCGCGCCGGCCACCAGCACCGGCGACAGCGAGGTGGTGAAGATGAACCCCGGCGCGTAGGAGCGGATGCAGTCCACGATGGTGCGGTCGGCCGCGACATAGCCGCCCATGACCCCGAAGGCCTTGCCCAGCGTCCCCTCAATGATCGTCACCCGGTGGGCCGCCCCGTCTCGCTCGGAAATCCCGCCGCCGCGCGGGCCGTACATGCCGACCGCATGGACCTCGTCGAGATAGGTCAATGCGCCATGGCGATCGGCGAGGTCGCAGATGGCGTGGATCGGCGCGATGTCGCCATCCATGGAATAGACGCTCTCGAAGGCGATCAGCTTCGGCGCCTCGGCCGGGGCCTCGGCCAGCAGCGCTTCCAGATGCGCGAGATCATTGTGCCGGAACACCCGCTTCTCGCAGCCGGAATGGCGGATGCCTGCGATCATCGAGGCGTGGTTCAGCTCGTCGGAGAAGATGATGCAGCCCGGCAGCAGCTTGCCCATGGTCGAGAGCGTCGCCTCGTTGGAGACATAGCCCGAGGTGAACAGCAGGGCTGATTGCTTGCCGTGCAGGTCGGCGAGTTCCGCCTCCAGCTCGACATGATAATGGGTGTTGCCGCCGATGTTGCGCGTGCCGCCCGATCCGGCGCCGACATCGTGCAGCGCGGCCTCCATGGCCGCGATCACGTCCGGGTGCTGGCCCATCGCCAGATAGTCGTTGGAGCACCAGACGGTGATCGGCTTCGGGCCATTGTGACCGGCGAAGCAGCGGGCGTTGGGAAAGGCGCCCCGGTTGCGCAGGATGTCGATGAAGACGCGATAGCGCCCTTCCTCGTGCAGGCGGTCGATCGCCGCGCGGAAGATGCCATCATAGTCGATCATGGGGCCTTCCGCCGATCCTTCGCTGCCAGACGCGCGCCCCATAGCCGCCCGCGGCCCTTGCGCCAAGCGCGGCCTTGCCGCACGGGCAACCGCATGGCGCACCCCGATCTCGCCCCGCTCGCCGGCCGCCCGCTCGTCGTGCTGCTTTCGGGCGGGCTCGACAGCGCGACCGTGCTCGCGCTCGCGCACCGCGCCGGCGCGCGGATCCTCGCCCTCACCATCGACTACAACCAGCGCCACCGCCGCGAACTGGAAGCCGCCGCCGCGCTCGCCGGACGCTACGGGGTCGAGCGGCACATCCTCCTCCCCCTCGACCTCCGGGCCTTCGGCGGCTCGGCGCTGACGGCCGATATCGCCGTGCCCAAGGGCGGCCTGCAGCCTGGGATTCCCATCACCTATGTGCCCGCGCGCAACACCATCTTCCTCTCCGTCGCGCTCGGCTGGGCGGAAGCCGCGGGCGCCGCCGACATCGCCATCGGCGTCAACGCGCTCGACTATTCGGGCTATCCCGACTGCCGGCCCGAGTTCATCGCCGCCTTCGAGGCGATGGCGAACCTCGCCACCAGGGCGGGGGTCGAGGGCGCGGCGCGCTACCGGGTCCACACCCCGCTCATCGGCCTCAGCAAGGCCGGGATCGTCCGGGCCGCAGCGGAAACCGGGCTCGACATGGGGCGCACCTGGTCCTGCTACGACCCGACGCCCGAGGGGCTGCACTGCGGCCTGTGCGACAGCTGCCGCCTGAGGCAGAAGGGCTTCGCCGAGGCGGGAATCGCCGACCCGACGCGCTACGCCGCTGCGCCGCCGAACGGCGGCGGATGAGCTTCGCATGAGCTACGCGGTGAAGGAACTGTTCCTGACGCTGCAGGGCGAAGGCGCGCAGACAGGCATGCGCGCCGTCTTCTGCCGCTTTGCCGGCTGCAACCTCTGGAGCGGGCGCGAGGCCGACCGGGCATCGGCCACCTGCCGCTTCTGCGACACCGACTTCGTCGGCACCGACGGGCCAGGCGGCGGCAGGTTCGCGGATGCCGCATCGCTCGCCGAAGCGATCGCCGCCTGCTGGGGGCCTGGCCGGGACCATCGGCTGGTCGTGATGACGGGCGGCGAACCCCTGCTGCAGATCGATGCGCCGCTCATCGAGGCGCTGCACGCGCAAGGGTTCCGCATTGCGGTCGAAACCAATGGAACGATTGCCGCGCCGCCCGGGATCGACTGGCTGTGCGTCAGCCCCAAGGCCGGAAGCGAGACCGTCCAGCGGCAGGGCGACGAGCTGAAGCTCGTCTATCCCCAGCCCGGCCTGATGCCGGACACGGTCGCGGGCTGGGACTTCCGCCACTTCTTCGTGCAGCCGATGGACGGTCCCGACCGGGCCGCGAACATCCGCGCCGCGATCGACTGGTGCCTCACCAACCCGAAATGGCGCCTCAGCCTGCAGACCCACAAGCTGACGGGGATCCCCTGAGGCGCCTCAGGCCTCCACCAGCCGCCGCTCACGCGAGAGCTTCACCATTTCCTTCTGCAGCTTCTCGAAGGCGCGCACCTCGATCTGCCGCACCCGCTCGCGGCTGATCCCATATTCCTGGCTCAGCTCCTCAAGCGTCCGGGGCTCGTCCACCAGCCGGCGTTCGGTCAGGATGTGCCGCTCGCGCTCGTTGAGGGTCAGCAGCGCCTCGCGCAGCAGCTCGTGGCGGATGTCGGCCTCCTGGGCCTCGGCCACCAGCACGTCCTGCGTCGGCCCCTCGTCGGCCAGCCAGTCCTGCCACTCGCCCTCGCCATCCTCGCGCAGCGGCGCATTGAGGCTGGTGTCCCCGCCCTTCATCATGCGACGGTTCATCGAGACGACCTCGTCCTCGGTGACGCCGAGGTCGCGGGCGATCTTCTTCACGTCATCCGGGTGCAGGTCACCATCCTCGATGGCTTCCAGCTTGCCCTTCAGACGCCGCAGGTTGAAGAACAGCTTCTTCTGCGCAGCCGTCGTGCCGATCTTCACGAGGCTCCAACTGCGCAGGATATACTCTTGGATCGAGGCCTTGATCCACCACATGGCGTAGGTGGCAAGCCGGAAGCCTCGCTCCGGCTCGAACTTCTTGACCCCCTGCATCAGGCCGATATTGCCCTCGGCGATCAGCTCCGAGACGGGCAGGCCGTAGCCGCGGTAGCCCATGGCGATCTTGGCCACGAGCCTCAGGTGCGAGGTGACGAGGCGCGTGGCGGCTTCCGGGTCCTGATGCTCCTGCCAGCGCTTGGCGAGCATATATTCCTCTTCCGGGGACAGCAGCGGAAACTTGCGGATCTCGGCGAGATAGCGGTTCAGGCTGGCGTCGGGCCCAAGCGCCGGAATGGTGGCGGGCAGGTTGCTCGTCATGATTCTCTCCTCCGCCTCTCTGGCACGCCATCAGGCCTGAGCAGGCTGAAGAGAGCCTGAATATCCTCGGGCAGGTCGCTCTCGAACGACAGCGATTCCTTCGTGATCGGGTGCACGAAGCCGAGGCCGGCGGCGTGCAGCGCCTGCCGCCTGAACCCCAAGTCCCTGAGCCTGCTTCCCATTCGTCCATGGCCATAGACGGGGTCGCCCAGCAGCGGGTGGCCGATGTGCGCCATATGGACGCGGACCTGGTGCGTGCGCCCGGTTTCCAGCCGGCACTCGACCAGCGCCGCGCCGTCAAGCGGCTCGAGGACTCGCCAGTGGGTGACGGCGCGCTTGCCGCGCGGCGGCTCGACGACGGCGATCTTCTGCCGGTTCACCGGGGAGCGCGCGAGGTGGGTCTCGATCCGCCCGGCCGGCGGAACGGGCAGGCCGGCGACCAGCGCGAGGTAGCGACGGCTGATCGAATGGCGCCGGAACTGCTCGGCAAGCCCCGCATGCGCGCGGTCGGTCTTGGCAACCACCAGCAGGCCCGACGTGTCCTTGTCGATCCGGTGGACGATGCCCGGCCGCGCCACGCCACCGATGCCCGAGAGCCGCCCCGCGCAATGGTGCAGCAGCGCATTCACCAGCGTGCCGTCCGGGTTGCCGGCGGCCGGATGCACGACGAGTCCGGCCGGCTTGTCGACGACGAGCAGATGCTCGTCCTCGTGGCGGATGGCGAGCGGAATGGCCTGCGCCACCGCCTCGGCCGGCCGGGGTGCGGGGACCTCGAGGCGCACCGCCTCGCCTCCCTTCACCTTGAGCGCCGGGTCGCGCACCACCGTGCCGGCAAGCGTGACCGCGCCGGCCGAGACCAGCGCCTTCAGCCGCTCGCGCGAGAGCGTCGGGAAGGTCGCGGCCAGCGCCCGGTCGAGCCGCCAGCCCGCCTGGTCGGGCGCCAGCACCCCCGAGAGGGGAATCGCTGCCTGCCCGCCGGCGGCTTGCGCCTCGCCTGTGCCAACCGCCATCATGCGAGCATGCATGTTGGAACGATCCGGCCCGCTTCAAGCCTCGTACAGGTCGAGACGGCTGCCCTCGGCACGATCCGCGCGGCAACTGTGGCCGCCTTCCCACGGGAAGGCTGCGGGCTGCTGCTGGGCACGCCCGACCGGATCCTGGCCGCGACGGTCGCCCGCAACGTCGCCGCCGATCCGGTCTGCCGCTTCGAGATCGACCCCGCCCATCTTGTCGAGGCGCAGCGACGCGCGCGCGAAACGGGGCCGCCGATCTGCGGCTGCTGGCACAGCCACCCCAATGGCCGCCTCGAGCCCAGCCGCCACGATGCCGAGGGCGCCGCGATCACAGCCTGGCTGTGGCTGATCGCAGGGCCGCAGGGCACCCTCGCGCTGTGGCGCTGGTCGGGCGCAGGCTTCCTGCCTGTTGCCTGGGCCGAAACGCCCGCCTAGTCAGGGCGTTCGTCACGATCGAGGGCAAGGGCTTGGCGCAGGGCGAAATCCTCTGGTTCGACAGCGCGCGCGGCTTCGGCTTCATCCGGCCCGACATGGGGCCGCGCGACGTGTTCGTTCATGCCTCGGCGCTGGCCGAGGCCGGACTTCAGCGGATCGAGGCCGGAACCCGCGTCGAGTTCGAGCTGGTTCAGGCCGGCGACGGCCGCATGACGGCGCAGCGCGTGCTGCCGCTGGAAGCCCCGCCGCGGCGCCACGCGCGGCGCTGAGCAAGCTCGAACTGGCCAAGCCGCCCGCCGGCGGCTAACCCCGCGCATGCGATGGCGATCTGGGCACTCCTCGTCGGCTCGGCCGCCGGCCTGGCGCTCGGCGGCCCGCTGGGCGCGCTGGCGGGGGCGGCCATCGGGGCGGCCGTCGATCGCGCGCTTGCCATTCGCGCCGCCTCGCCCCAGCGCCGGCAGGTCGCCTTCACCATCGCCGCCATCGCGCTTGCCGCCAAGATGGCGCAGGCCGACGGCCATGCCTCCGAACACGAGGCCGAAGCCTTCCGGCGGCTGTTCCACGTGCCCGAGCGCGAAACCGCGAACATGTGGCGCTTCTACCGGCTTGCCGCGCAGTCGGCCGACGGCCACGAGGCCTATGCCCGCCAGGCCGCCGAGCTGCTGGGTCCCGGCTCGCCGGTGCTCGAGGATCTGCTGGAAGCCCTGCTGATGATCGCGACCGTCGATGGCGTCCATCCGGCCGAAGTCGCCTTCCTCGAGCGCGTCGCCGATCTCATGGGCTTCACGCCGGCGCAATGGGCGGCGATCCGCGCCCGGCACATCCCGCTCGAGCCGGACGATCCGCACGCCGTCCTCGGCGTCGCGCCGGGCGCGACACAGGAGGAGATCCGCGCCGCCTGGCGACGGCTGGTGCGCGCGCATCACCCCGACCGCCACATGGCGGAGGGAACCCCGCCCGAGTTCATCCGGGTCGCCGAGGCGCGCATGGCAGCCATCAACGCCGCCTATGCGACACTCACCGGCCGCGCCGGCTAGGCTACGCCCATGCGCTCCATCCACATCGGATTCATCCTGCTCATCGACCTCCTGTGGGCGTTCAATATCGTCGCCATCAAGGAAGCCGTCACGGCCATGCCGCCGCTGCTGTCGGTGGCGCTGCGATATGCCGTGGTGCTGCTGGTCTGCGCCTCGTCGCTCAAGCTCGTCGAGGGGCGGATGCGCCTCGTGCTGCTGACGGGCGTGGTCACCGGCGCGCTCCAGTTCGGCCTCGGGGCGGCCAGCTACCAGGTCGCCACCAACCTCTCGGCGCTGGCGATCGCCGGCCAGCTCGGCGTGCCGCTGTCGCTCATCCTCGCCATCCTGATCGACGGCGAGCGGATCGCCTGGCGCCGCACCATCGGCATCCTGCTCGCCATCGCCGGTGTCACCCTGCTGGTGTTCGACCCGCGCATTGCCGACGAGCGGCTGGGCATCTTCCTCACCTTCGGGGCCTCGCTGTGCTGGGCGGCGGGCAATCTCCTGTTCCGCCGGCTCACGGGAATCCCCGTGCTGACCCTCTATGCCTGGCAGGCGATCGTCTCCATCCCGCTGCTGCTTCTCGCCAGCGCGCTGCTCGAGCCGGACGGGATCGCGGCCCTCCCCGCCGTGCCTCTCAGCGCCTTCGCCTGGGTCGTCTATTCGGCGATCGCGGCCAGCCTCGTCGGCCATGCCGGCATGGCCTGGCTGCTGCAGCGCTACCCCGTCACGCTCATCACGCCCTTCACGCTGCCGACCCCGCTGCTCGCCGTCGGCTTTGCAACGCTCGCCTATGGAACGCCGATCACGCCGCTGATGTGGCTGGGCGGCGCGCTCACCATCCTCGGCGTCTCGATCATCGCCTTGCGCACGGCGCGCAAATCGGTTGAATCAAGCGGCACATGAGCCTCGCCGACGAGATCGAGTGGCGCCCCAGCCCCAATTACAACGAGCGGCGCCAGCCGCTCCGCTTCATCGTGCTGCACTACACGGGGATGACCGACGGCGAGGCTGCCGTGCAATGGCTGACCAACCCCGAATCGCGGGTGTCGGCCCACTATCTCGTCCACGAGGATGGCCGCATGGTGCAGATGGTGGAGGAGACGGACCGCGCCTGGCACGCGGGCGCCGGCAGCTGGCAGGGCCTCACCGACATGAACAGCCGGTCGATCGGGATCGAGATCCAGAACCCCGGCCATGAATGGGGCTATCGCCCCTTCCCCGACGCGCAGATGCGCTCGCTGCTTCGCCTCGTCGCGACGCTGTGCGTCCGCCACCGGATCGACCGCGCCGACGTCATCGGCCACTCCGACTTGGCGCCCACCCGCAAGGACGATCCCGGCGAACTGTTCGACTGGGTGCGCCTCGCCCGCCACCGGGTGGCGATCGCCCGGCCCGAGAAGCTGCTGGCCGACCCGGGCTGGCCCGATGGCGCCTTCGCCCTCGCGCTCGAACGCTTCGGCTACGACATCACCGACCTCGGCGCAGCCGTCCGCGCCTTCCAGCGCCGCTTCCGCCAATCGAACGTCGATGGCGTGATCGACGGCGAGACCCGCGCGACCCTGTTCACGCTCCAGGTTCTGGAGGAGCAGCGCCTCCAGGCCGGCGGCGACTGGGGGCGCGCCGGCCCGTCGGGCCCGCTCAGCGGTTCATCATCCGCATGATGTCGTCAAGCGGATTGCCGTCGCGGTTGGCATCCAGCATCTGCGCGAGCGCGCCCAGCCCGCCGGCCGACTTCTGACCGCCGCCCGTCAGGCCACCCAGCACCTGTCCGACGAGGCCGCCCAGCCCGCCGCCGCCCGAATTGGCCGAGGCCTGCTTGGCCATCATGCCGGCCGCAGCCATGGCGATCATCGGCAGCATCTGCCTCAGAATATCCGAGCCGACACCCGAGGCGGCCGAGGCGCGGTCGGCCACCGCCCGGCTCACATCCTTGGAGCCGAAGATCTGGCCGAGAACGGCATTGCCCTGGTCGACCGGAGTCGGCTTGGGCGCCAGCACGGCGTCCAGCAGGTTGCCGCCCCCCATCTGCCCCAGCATCCCGGCCAGCCCCTCGAGACCCTGGGGGGAGGCCGCCGCCTGCTTCTGGAATCCGCCCATCACCATCGGCAGCAGCGCGGCGGCACCCGCCATGGCCGTCTTCTCGTCGATGCCCAGCTCCCGCGCCATCTGCGCCAGCCCGCCCGCGCCGCCCAGCGCGTCCAGCAACCCATTGCCGCTCATCTGCCCTCTCCTCCTGTGCAGGGGGCAGCATGCCGGGCGCATTCGGCCGGGGCAAGCGTTGGCAAAGGCCTCGCGCCCATGTCATTGTGCCGCAATCCGGTTCGGGAATTGGACGCCATGGACAATGAAGAGGATCCGGCCGGCACGGCCCGGCGCCGCCCGCGGCCCGACGTGACGGCCATCGGCAACCGCCGCCTCAGGCCCTCGACGCTGATGATGGGCCACGGCTATGACCCGATGCTGTCGGAAGGCGCGCTGAAGCCGCCGATCTTCCTCACCTCCACCTTCGTCTTCGAATCGGCTGCCGCCGGCAAGCGCCACTTCGAGGGCGTGACCGGCAGGCGCCCCGGCGGCGCGGAGGGCCTCGTCTATTCCCGCTTCAACGGCCCCAACCAGGAAATCCTCGAGGATCGCCTCGCCGTCTGGGAAGATGCCGAGGATGCGCTGAGCTTTTCCTCGGGCATGTCCGCGATCGCGACGCTGCTGCTCACCTTCTGCGCGCCGGGCGACATGATCGTCCATTCCGGCCCGCTCTACGCCGCGACCGAGACTCTGATCGCCCGCATCCTCGGCCGCTTCGGAATCGGCTGGCTCGACTTTCCGGCCGGCGCCGAACAGGCCGAGATCGAGTCCGTCCTCAAGGCCGCCGCGGCGCGCGGGCGGGTCGCGCTCGTCTATCTCGAAAGCCCGGCCAATCCCACCAACGCGCTCGTCGATGTCGAGGCCGTTCGCGCCGCACGCGACGCCCTGTTCCCGGCCGATCCGCCCCCGATCGCCATCGACAACACCTTCCTCGGGCCGCTGTGGCAGCAGCCGCTGGCGCATGGCGCCGATCTGTCGGTCTACAGCCTCACCAAATATGCCGGCGGCCATTCCGACCTCGTGGCCGGCGCCGTGGTCGGGGCCGAGCGGCTCATCACGCCCATCCGCATGATGCGCAACACGGTGGGTACCATCACCGATCCCAACACCGCCTGGATGCTGCTCAGAAGCCTCGAGACGCTGGAACTCAGGATGCGGCGCGCCGGCGAGAATGCGGAAAAAGTCTGCGCTTTCCTGCGCGACCATCCGAAGGTCGAGCATGTCGGCCACCTCGGCTTCCTCGCCGAGGATCCCGGCGGCCCCGCGGGCGGACGCCTGCGCGACGACAGGCAAGCCGACATCTACCGCCGCCACTGCACCGGCGCCGGCTCCACCTTCTCCCTCTACCTGAAGGGCGGCGAGCGCGAGGCCTTCGCCTTCCTCGATTCGCTCGTCATCGCCAGGCTCGCCGTCAGCCTCGGCGGCACCGAGACGCTCGCCTCCGCGCCGGCCGCCATGACGCACCTGTCGGTGCCCGAAGCGCGCAAGGCCGCGCTCGGGATCACCCCCAATCTCGTCCGCATCTCGATCGGGGTGGAGGATCCGGACGACCTCATCGCCGATTTCGCCCAGGCGCTCGACCGGATCTGAGGAGCGACCCCATGAAACTCGGAATCCTGGGCGGCAGCGGCCTCTACGACCTGCCCGGTCTTGCCCACGCGCAGCGCCTGTCGCAGGAAACGCCCTGGGGCTTCCCCAGCCACGCGCTGACCGAAGGCGAGGTCGCCGGCCTGCCCATCGTCTTCCTGCCCCGCCACGGCCCGCACCACGCCATCCCGCCGGCTGCGATCAACGTCCGCGCCAACATCGCGGCCTTGAAGGCGCGCGGCTGCACTGCGGTGCTCTCGGTGTCGGCCGTGGGCAGCTTCCGGACCGAGCTGCCGCCCGGCAGCCTCGCCATCCCCCACCAGATTGTCGACCGGACGCGAGCGCGCCCCCGCAGCTTCTTCGGCGAGGGTCTGGTCGTCCATGTCGGCCTCGCCGACCCGATCTCGGTCGATCTCGCCGGCCGCGTGGCGCAGGCCGCTGAAGCGCTCGCCATCCCGCACCGCGAGGGCGGCACCTACCTCACCATCGAGGGGCCGCAGTTCGCGACCCGGGCCGAATCGAAGCTGGCCAGGGCCGAGGGCTTCGACGTCGTCGGCATGACGGCCGGGCCCGAAGCCGCGCTCGCCCGCGAGGCCGAGATGGCCTATGCGATCGCCGCCTTCGTGACCGACTATGACAGCTGGCGCGATGCCGAGCCCGGCGTCTCGACCGCCGACGTGCTGGCCGTGCTGGCCGCCAACCGGGCGCGCTCGATCGCGCTTGTCGAGGCCATCGCCCGGAGTCTTGCGGCAAGCCCGCTCGCCATCCCCAGCGCCGAAGGGTGGGAGCGCGCGCTCGACGGCGCCATCATCACCCCGCGCGCCCACTGGCCCATCGAGGCCGCCGCGCACCTGCGGGCGCTTGCGCCGCGCTTCTTCGACTGATTGGGTGCCGCCATGACGCCTGCCGAGATCGCCCGCTTCGTTCGCGCCGTCCCCGACTTTCCCAAGCCCGGAATCCTCTTCCGGGACCTGACGCCGCTGCTCGCCGACGGCGCGGCCTTCGCCGCCAGCATCGAGGCGCTGGCCGCCCGCGCCGGGACCTACGACCTCATTGCCGGAATCGAGGCGCGCGGCTTCCTGTTCGGAGCGGCGCTGGCCTATGCCGCCCGCAAGGGCCTCGTCATCGTCCGCAAGCCCGGCAAGCTCCCGGCCGAGACGATCGGCCACGACTATGCGCTGGAGTATGGCGAAGACCGGCTGGAGCTGCATGCCGACAGTTTCCCGCCCGGCACCCGCCTGCTGCTCGTCGATGACGTGCTGGCAACCGGCGGCACCGCCGAGGCCGCCGTCCGCCTGCTGCGCAAGGCCGGCGGCATCGTGACGCGCGCGCTGTTCGTCCTCGAACTCGAGGGGCTGGGCGGCGCGGATCGCCTGCGCGCCCTCCAAGTCGAACCCTCGGGCCTGCTCGCCTACCCGGCATGACGGCGATCCCGCAGATCCTGGGGATCCTGAACATGACGCCCGACAGCTTCTCGGACGGCGGCCGGCTGGCCGACGCCCGGGCCGCAGTCGAGGCCGGAATCGCCATGCACGCGGCCGGCGCGGCCATGATCGATGTCGGTGGCGAGAGCACGCGCCCCGGTGCCGCCCCCGTTCCGCTCGAAGAAGAGCTTCGCCGGGTGCTGCCCGTCGTCGAGGGGCTGGTGGCGGCCGGCGTCCCCGTCTCCATCGACACGATGAAGGCGGGCGTGATGCGCGCCGCGCTCGCCGCTGGCGCCACCCTGCTGAACGACGTGTCGGCGCTTTCGGCCGATCCCGAAAGCCTTTCGGTTGCAGCCGCCGCCGGCGACACGCCGGTCGTCCTCATGCACATGCGCGGCACGCCGGCCACCATGCAGGAATGCGCCACCTACACCGACCCGGTCGCCGACGTGCTGGCCGAGCTCGGCGCCCGGATCGCAGCCGCCGAGGCCGCGGGCATCGCCCGCGCGCGAATCATCGCCGACCCCGGGATCGGCTTTGCCAAGGGGCTGGCGCACAATCGCGCCATCCTCACCAATCTCGAGGCCTTCCATGCGCTCGGCGTACCGCTGATGCTGGGGGCCAGCCGCAAGTCGCTGATACCGGCCATTGCCGGGCCGGCGCCGCCCGGGGCGCGGCTGCCCGGAAGCCTCGCGCTGGCGCTGCGGGGGGCAGAGGCCGGCGTCGCCTGGCTTCGCGTCCACGATGTCGCCGAGACCGCGCAGGCGCTTGCCGTCTGGGCCGCCTGCCGGCCCTGAGGCTTGCGCGACGCCCGCCGTCGCGCCACCCTGCGACAGAGCGGAACCACATCCGATCGGGGAGAAAGGCCATGTCCATCAGCCGCGCGACCGAGAAATCCTTGCTCGACCATGAGGAGTGGACGCTTGTCGAGCGCACCCACCTCCCGGCACTGAAGGCGCTCTCGGAGGCGGAACTGTCGGAGACGGGTCGGCGCCTGCGCGGCCTGCACGACAAGCAGCGTGACCTGGCGCGCGCGAAGCGGCGGATCGCGCGCGGCAAGGCCGAGCCGCGCGGCGGCAGCTTCCCCGGCACAGAGGACCGGCCCAGGCAGCGCAAGCAGGTGTTCGCCCAGGCGCTGAAGCGCGTGAACGGCGAGTTCGAGCGGCGCCGTGCCCATGTCAGCCGCCAGCAGATGATCGACGCGCAGCGCCGCGTGCTCGAGGCCCGCGCCGCCGGCGGCTCGAACCGCCCGGCCAACACGCGGACGGCGCGGACCGGCGCCACCCCGGTCGAGAACAGGAAGCGCACGACCCGCGTGCCGGGCGCCAAGGTCGGCAGCGTCTCGCAGGCGACGAAGCGCGCCCAGGCGAGGAAGGACGGCTAGAGCATGTTCCGATCAGGTGGGATCACCTGCATCGGAAACCCATGCGGAAAAACAAGGAGATAGAGCGGTCGATCTGATGCAGTCAGATCGGAGACCGCTCTAGGCGGCCGCGGCCGGCACCGGCGGCGAGCGCCGCCACAGGATCAGCACCAGCACGAGGCCCAGGCCCACCACGCCCGTCATGGCGAGATAGCCGGCCGAGCCGACGCCCGTGTCGAACACGCGGCCGGCGATCCAGCTGGCGATCGCCTGCGCCGGCGCGGTCGCCAGCGCCATGAACATCATCTGCGCCGTCGGCGTCCGGTCGTCGCCCCACATCTGCTGGATGCCCCGCATCGCGCCCAGGAAGGTGCAGGCGAAGCTGACGGCGTGCAGCGCCTGCAGGGGCACCAGCAGCGCAAGATCGGGCGAGGTCGCCATCAGCGACCAGCGGATGAGCGCGCCCGCCCCGCCGATCACCATCAGGGTGGCGGGCCGCACCTGCTCGATGCGGGGCGCGACCAGCATCAGGAACAGCGCCTCCACGATGACGCCGAAGGCGAACAGCCAGCCGGCGACCGTGGCGGACACGCCCAGCTCGGTCGTCCACAGCTCGGTGCCGAAGATGTAATAATATTGGTGGCCGGCCTGGATGAGCCCGCAGCCGAACATCAGCAGCGCGAACTCGGGGCGCTTCACCATGGCAAGGCCGTCCGCCAGCCGCTGGCCGAAGGGTGGCTCGTGGGCGCGGACGACCGGCTCGGGCGTCATCATCAGGCTCATGGCAAGAAGCCCGCCGACCGTCAGCAACAGCCACCACAGGATCATCGGATAGCCACCCAGATCGACAAGCACGCCGACCGCGACATTGCCCACCACGAACGACAGGGAGGCGAGCCCGCGCGCCAGGCCATAGTTGGGCACGCTGTCAGGCCGGGTCAGGCGGAGCAGCGCGGCCTCGAGGAAGGCGATCAGCGCCCAGCTGGTGATCTCGGCCACCAGGGCGAGGCCGAAGCTGACGGCGTAAGCGGTCGAGAAGAACAGCGCGCCGATCGCCAGCACGGTGATTCCGGCGAGCAGCTGGATGGGCGCGCGCCGGTCGCCCCGGCCATCGGCCCAGGCACTGGTCAGCGGCCCGGCGACGATCCGCCCGAGGCCTGCGAGCGCGATCAGCAGGCCGACCTGCTCGCCCGTGAACAGCGCCTCCTCGCGCAGCCAGCGGGGGAACCACTGGATGAGCCCGCCGAAGCTGGCGTAGAAGAGGCAGGCGGCGGCCATGGCGCGAAGCGCCGGCGGGTTGATGCGCATCGAAGCCTCCCCAAGCATGCTTGCCCCGCGCCCGCAAGCGCGCCATCAGCCGATCGAACCATCGAGGGGAGGATGATGCACAATCTGTTCGACATGACGGGCCAGGTGGCCGTGATCACCGGTTCCTCGCGGGGCATCGGCAAGGCGATCGCCCACGCCATGGCCGCGCACGGTGCGCAGGTGGTGATCTCCAGCCGCAAGCAGGACGCCTGCGAGGATGCGGCGGCCGAGATCAACGCGGCCGTGGGCCGCGAAGCAGCAGTCGCCTGTGCGGCGAACATCAGCTCGAAGGAGGCACTCCAGGGTCTCGCCGATTTCGCCCTCCAGCGCTTCGGCACGGTGACGGCGCTGGTCTGCAACGCCGCGTCGAACCCCTATTTCGGGCCGATGTCGGGAATCGCCGACGAGCAGTTCGTGAAGATCCTCATGAACAATGTCGTCTCGAACCACTGGCTGATCCAGATGCTCGCGCCCCAGATGCTGGAACGGAAATCGGGCTCGATCACCATCGTCAGCTCGATCGGCGGCTTCAAGGCCTCCACCGTGATCGGCGCCTACAACATCTCCAAGGCGGCCGACATGCAGCTCGCCCGCAATCTCGCGGCCGAATATGGCCCGGCCGGCGTCCGCGTGAACTGCATCTGCCCGGGGCTGGTGCGCACCGATTTCGCGCGCGCCCTGTGGGAAAATCCCGACATCCTGAAGCAGGCGACCGCCCAGTCGGCGCTGCACCGGATCGGCGAACCGCACGAGATCGCCGGCATGGCCGTGTTCCTCGCCAGCCGCGCCGGCGCCTTCACGACCGGCCAGGCGATGGTGATCGACGGCGGCGCCACCATCGTCTGAGCGCGGGCGTCAGGCCGCGCCACGCTAGAAGGGGCGCGGCACATGGCGCCACACCCCTCCCGTCCGACCCTGTGTCGGAAAGCGGTTGATCAGATGCTCAGGCGTCGACTCGCGCGAGGGTGTCGCGCCGCCGGCGAAGCGCACCACCCACCAGGCCGAAGCCGGCGATCAGCAGCGCCCAGGTCGCAGGCTCGGGCACCACGCCCCCACCACCGTAGAAGATGATGTGCGACAGCTCGGGCTGGTTGCCCCGCCCGACGACGAGACCGGTCGTGGACCAGGTGCCGCTGCTGCCGGCGGTGGTCAGCTTGGTCAGCTTGAACTGGGTTCCGCCCTTCACCGAGACATAGTCCACGGTGAAGCCCGGCAGGCTCCAAGTGCCGCTCTTGCCGTCGGCCGCGAAGGTGATGGTGCCGAACCCGGGCAGCGTGACCGACCCGCCGAACTCGGCCCCCGTCGTGTCATACTTGACGATCCGGTTCAGCGTGATCGGCGCGCCGGGCTTGCCGCTGGCATTGTACACCGACATGATCGTGGCGTCGGCCGAGGGCGGCCCGTCATTGCCGTTGAACACGCAGCCGCCGTCGGCCTGGAGCACCGAGACACAGGGCGATCCGATGGTGATCGCGGCCGAGGCCGGAACGGCCGCAAGGCCAAAGGCCAGCGCGCCCGCGCCGGCAAGCAACAGTCTCGTCATGTAACCAACCCTCACGCTCCGGGGCAGCGGGCGGGTCCTGAGCCGCTCGACACCCCACATGCCCCACACCGATCAGCCCCCTTGCAGGCTCTCGGCGGAACATGCTCTTGCTATCACAAGGCGTGTCGATTCCGGAAGTAAAAATGGGTTAACGGCGCCGATTTCGTCGCACTTCTCCAAGCCCGCCAAGGGGCTGACACTTGACGAATCTGGCGATGGCTCCGGGTTGGCAGCGCGAATCAGGCCGCCAGGTGCACCGCCAGCCCCTGCCGCGCCGTATCGTCCGAGTCGCCCGCCCGGGTGAGGGTTCGGGGGGCGATCGGCCGGACGGCGAGGGCAGCCGATCCGCCATCGACAACGGGAAGCGCGCCACCCGCTTCGCCCGAGGACGAAGCGGTCAGGGACGTGGCGGCCCGCGCCGGGGCGGCATAAGGTGCGGAGACCAGAAAGACTGGCATCAGCAGGGCTGGAACGACGAACCTGGCGACCATTTTCTCTAGGTTTCTTCTTCTTGGCTTCGTCCGCCGGGCCGGTTCAGGGCGCCGCCGGACAGGACGTGGTCTAGCCGTTAACCCAGAAACTGTAAAGACCCCCGTTTCTTAACGACTGTAATTGAGTCCGCACCTCAGCCGCTGGTGCTGCCTGCCGCTTGCCGGTGGGCGGCTTGCCCGCGCGCGCCTGCCCGGCCATAGGCCGCGCCCATGCACGACCTGAAGGCCCTCCGCGCAGACCCCGCCGCCTTTGACGCCGGCCTTGCCCGCCGGGGCGTTGCCAATGCGTCGGCCGACCTGCTCGCCGCCGACCGGCACCTTCGCGCCGTCCAGACGGCGCTCCAGGCCGCGCTCGCCCGCCGCAACGAGGCATCGAAGGCCATCGGCGCCGCCAGGGCTGCGCGCGACGAGGCCCGCGCCGAGGCGCTGATGGCCGAGGTCGCGCTGCTCAAGGCCGAGATCGCCGGCGCCGAGGCCGAGGAGCGCGACGCGCTGGCCGCCCTCGAGGCACTGGCCGCGACGCTTCCCAACCTGCCCGCCGACGATGTGCCCGACGGCCTCGACGAGAGCGGCAATGTCGAGGTGAGGCGCTGGGGGGATGCGCGCGCCGGCGGCTTCGAGCATGATGCGCTTGCCGAGCGGCTCGGCTGGAATCCGCAAGCCGCCACCCGCCTGTCGGGCAGCCGCTTCATGGTGCTCGAAGCTGGTCTTGCCCGCCTGCACCGCGCGCTCGGCCAGTATATGCTCGACCGCCAGGTCGAGGCCGGCTGGCGCGAGACGCTGGTGCCCCTCCTCGTCCGCGAAGCGGCGATGTTCGGCACCACCCAGCTGCCCAAGTTCCGCGACGACCAGTTCCAGACGACCGATGGCCGCTGGCTGATCCCGACCGCCGAGGTCAGCCTCACCAACCTCGTGCGCGAGCAGATCCTCGACACCGAGGCGCTGCCGCTTCGGTTCACCGCGCTCACCCCCTGCTTCCGCGCCGAGGCCGGCGCGGCCGGGCGCGACACGCGCGGCCTCATCCGCCAGCACCAGTTCGAGAAGGTCGAACTGGTGACGATCTGCACCGAGGAGCAGGCCGAAGCCGAGCAGATGCGCATGGTGGCCGCCGCCGAGGCCATTCTCGAATCGCTCGACCTGCCCTACCGCCGCATGCTCCTCTGCGCCGGGGACATGGGCTTCGCCGCCAGGCGCACCTTCGATCTCGAGGTCTGGCTGCCCGGCGCCAGCGCCTATCGCGAGATCTCGTCCATCAGCTGGTGCGGCGACTTCCAGGCCCGGCGGATGGAGGCGCGGCACCGGCCCCGTGGAGACAAGGGCACGCGCTTCGTCCACACGCTCAATGGCTCGGGCCTCGCCGTCGGCCGCACGCTGGTCGCCGTGCTGGAGAACCACCAGAAGCCCGACGGCAGCGTCACCATTCCGCCGCCGCTCCGCCCCTACATGGGCGGGCTCGACCAGCTGACGCCGGAGGCCTGATGCGAATTCTCCTCACCAACGACGACGGGATCAATGCGCCCGGCTTTGCCGCGCTGGAGCGGATCGCGCGGCAGATCTCGGACGATCTCTGGTTCGTGGCGCCGGCCGAGGAACAGTCGGGCGCCGGCCACTCGCTCACCCTCACGCGCCCCCTGCGGGTTCGCGAACTGGGGCCGAGGCGCTTCGCGGTCGCCGGCACGCCGACCGATGCCGTGATGATGGCGCTCGGCCACCTGATGAACGGGGACCGGCCCGACCTCATCCTCTCGGGCGTGAACCGCGGCCCCAACCTCGCCGAGGATGTTACCTATTCCGGAACCGTCTCGGCCGCGATGGAAGGAACGCTCGCCGGCGTGCGCTCGATCGCGCTCAGCCAGGCGATGGCCGACTATACCCACGGCCAGGAAAGCTTCGCCGCCGCCGAGGCGAGCGCGGCTGGCATCATCCGCACGATCGCAGCCAGCAGCTGGGGCGACGGCGTCCTCATCAACATCAACTTCCCGCCCCGCCCGGTGCCATTGGGCGTGCGCGTCACGCACCAGGGCTTCCGCGACTATGGCCACATCCGGATCGACGCCCGCATCGATCCTCGGGGCTTTCCCTACTACTGGTTCGGCTATGGCCGCGAGGTCGAGACCCCGGCCCACCGCTCCGACCTCGAGGCGGTGCGCGAGGGCTATGTCTCGGTGACGCCGCTCCACCTCGACCTCACCCACCATCTGACCATGGCGACGCTTCGCCAGGCGCTGGAAGGCGAGGCCTGAGGCGGAAGACGCGTCAGGCCGAAGCCGGACGCCGGCGGCGCATGGCCGCGCCGACGAGCCCGAAGCCGGCGATCAGCATCGCCCAGGTCGCGGGTTCGGGCACCACGCCCGCGCGCGGATTGATGCTGATGCTGACATCGTCGAGGATCACGCCGATATTGTCGCCGCCCCTGTTGTCGAACCGGAGCGTCATGGTCGTGGCGGCACCCGCGGTGAAGCGGAAGCCATAATTGTTGAAACCGTCCCCAGGCGCGATGAAGCGCTGGATGGAGGCACCGGGCGTCGACAAGGTATCGAAGGGCGCGGAATAGCCGATCTCCGTCAGAAACTGGAAGCCGGTCAGAGGGATCGGGTTCGAGAACCACATCGTGATCCACACCTCGTCGCTCGCGCCGCCGCGCTGGTTGCCGCTGATCCACGACACGATGTCGACGACATCGCCGGCGGCGATGCTGACCGGCGTCGTCAGCGCGAGGATACCGGCATCGCCCGTCGAACCATCGAGATCGACGCAGTAGTTTCCCGTCCGGCAGCTGATCCCGAACTCGCCGGAGCGAATGAGATCGACCGTGCCGTCGGAGACCGTCCAGTTGGCAAAGCCCGAATAGTTGAGGATCGAGCCGCCCGCCGTCTCGCCCTCGAAGCCGTCGAAGAAGGTCAAGGGCGAAGCCGACAGCGGCGCGGCCGCCAGCAGCGCCGACACGAGAGCCGGAGCAACGATGCGCATGAATGTCTCCATCAGTCCCAGTTCAGCCTGACCAGGCGGGAGTCCCGGGAACCCGCAGGCACCATCGGCAAAAGGCGGCGATCGCCCCTGCCGATCACCGCCCTTTCCGTGACGAACCTGTCCCGGGTCGGCTGCTTGCCCCCGCCGACGCCGATCGGGCATGCAGGAGTCGTGCCAACTATCGACGGAATCGGGAGTTGCCCTGATTCCAGATAGTTGGCCGAACAGGCCGCTTGCCGCCTTCGTCTCCACTGTAAAATCTGCCGACAGGTTGGCGCCGGTCGGCGCACCGCGCCTTGGCGTCGGGCGGGCGTGGCGGCTAGAGCCGGGGCGTGCGCGCCTCGGCCTGTCTTCTCCTGTGCGTTCTGGTTGCAGCCTGCGCGGCGCCGCCGCCCAAGCCACCGGCCCGCCCGCCCTCGGGCGCCGACCGCCCGGCCTCGCGAATCGAGGTCGCGCCGCGCCCGCGCTGGCAACCCGTGCCGGCGAAGCCCGACGGCGCGGTCGTGCCCGGCGGCCGCCGCCACATCGTGAAGCGCGGCGAGACGGGGATCGCCATCGCCCGCGCCTATGGCGTGCCCTGGAGCCGGATTGCCGCGGCCAACAATCTCGATCGCGAGGCGACGCTGTTCGTCGGCCAGGCGCTGTTCGTGCCCACCGGCGAAGGCGCCCGCCCCACCGCCCCGCGCCCCGGCCAGCCCCCGGCCCGGCCGATGACACCCGAGGAGCGCGCGGCGAGCTTCCAGCTCGATATCGACGATCTCATCACCGGCTCCGCCCCGGCGAGGCCCGCGCCGGCCCGGCCCGGCACGGCACCACCTGTCCGCCCGGGCCAAACGGCGACCGCGGCGGCCGTCCCACCGCTCGCCTGGCCGGTCGATGGCCGGGTCATCCTGTCGCGCTTCGGGCCCAAGCCCGGCGGCCGCGTGAACGACGGGATCAACATCCGCACCCTGCGCGGCGCCACGGTCCGGGCCGCCGCCGATGGCGAGGTCATCTATGTGGGCGACGCGATCGCCGGCTTCGGCCTCCTCATGCTGGTGCGGCACGCCGGCGGCACCGTCACCGCCTACGGCCATCTCGAAGCCGCGCTCGCCGACCGCGGCGACCGGGTGAGCCGCGGCCAGCCGATCGCCCGCGCCGGCTCGAGCGGCGAGGCGACCGAGCCGCAGCTGCTGTTCCAGGTGCGGCAGGGCCGGCGCGCGCTCGATCCCCTCCTCCACCTGCCGCGCTGATCCTCAGCGCGACGGGCAGGTCGCCTCGGTGTTGACGGTGAAGGTGGAGGCCTGGGCATTGCCCGGCGCGGCCAGCGTCAGCTCCACCCGGGCCGGCGTGCCGGCCCGCGTCGTCAGCCGGATCAGCCGGCAGTCGTGCGGGAAACAGTCCTGGAGAGTCGGGTCCTCGGCGGCCGGCGTTCGCCCGCCCGAGACCCTGAGATGGGTGATGGTGACGGCCGAGGCCGGCGGCGCCGTCAGCTCGATGTCCTGCCAGCCGGCGTTGCGGCCGCGCACCGCGATGATGTTGTCGATGGTCGGCCGCTGCGGGCAGGACATGGTCGGCCGCAACTGCCCCGTGATCCCGCGCACCGGGCCGAGCGGCAGATTCTGGTAGCAGTCAGCGCGTGGCTCGCGCGTCTCGACGCGGACCGGCCCCGGCTGCCGGCAGCGGGTGAGGGGACCGACCGTCTCCGTCTCGAACCCGCGCGGACAGCTGAACCCGCGCGGCGTCAGCTGGGCCGGGATCACATTGTCGGGTCCGCGCGTTTCCACCCGCGCGCTCGCCGGCAGGCCGGCGCAATGGCTGTTCTGCGCCCCCGCGGGCACCGCCAGCGTCAGCGCCGCCAACCCCGCAAGCCCGATCCGCATCCTCGCCTCCCCATCCCGCCGGTATGGCAGCATGGCAGGTGCCGCGCCGCTTTCCAAGCGGAACGGGCGCAGGTAGAGCCGGCCCATGTCCGACATCACCGACGCACCACCTCCTCCCCCGGCCCCGGGGGGCGGCCCCGCCCCCGGCGGAGACATCGCCCCCGTCAGCCTCGTCGAGGAGATGCGCACCTCCTACCTCGACTATGCCATGTCGGTCATCGTCGCGCGCGCGCTGCCCGACGTGCGCGATGGCCTGAAGCCCGTCCACCGCCGCATCCTCTACGGCAGCCACGAGAATGGCTTCGGCAGCAGCAAGCCCTATCGCAAGTCGGCCCGGATCGTCGGCGACGTGATGGGTAAATATCACCCGCACGGCGACAGCGCGATCTACGATGCGCTCGCCCGCATGGCGCAGGACTGGTCGATGCGCCTGCCGCTCATCGACGGGCAGGGCAATTTCGGCAGCATGGATCCGGACCCGCCGGCGGCCATGCGCTACACCGAGGCGCGCCTCGCCAAGGCCGCCGAGGCGCTGCTCGACGATCTCGACAAGGACACGGTCGACTTCGTCCCCAACTATGACGGCCAGGAGCGCGAGCCCGCCGTGCTGCCGGCACGCTTCCCCAACCTCCTGGTCAATGGCGCGGGCGGAATCGCCGTCGGCATGGCGACCAACATCGCCCCGCACAACCTCGGCGAGGTGGTGGACGCCTGCCTCGCCTGGCTCGACGACCGGTCGCTGACGGCCGAGGACCTGATGGCGCAGGTGCCAGCCCCCGACTTCCCGACGGGCGGCCTCATCCTGCGCACGGGCGCGATCCACAGCGCGATGACCACCGGGCGCGGCTCGATCCTGGTGCGCAGCCGCCACGCCATCGAGGAAACGCGCGCCGGCCAGGCCCGCCTCGTCCTCACAGAAATCCCCTACCAGGTCGGCAAGGCCGGCCTCGTCGAGAAGATCGCCGAGGCCATCAAGGACAAGCGCATCGAGGGCGTCGCCGACCTGCGCGACGAATCGAACCGCGAAGGGGTGCGGATCGTGCTCGATCTCAAGCGCGACGCCGTTCCCGACGTGGTGCTGAACCAGTTGTGGCGGCACACGCCGGCGCAGTCGAGTTTCGCGGTCAACATGCTGGCGCTGCGCGGCGGCCGGCCCGAGCAGCTCAACCTGCGCGACGTGATCGAGGCCTTCGTGGCTTTTCGCGAGGAGGTCATCGGCCGCCGCTCGCGCTTCCTGCTCGGCAAGGCGCGCGAACGGGCCCACCTGCTGCTCGGCCTCGTGATTGCGGTTTCCAACCTCGACGAGGTGGTGGCGATCATCCGGGGTGCGGCGACACCGGCCGACGCGCGCGAGGCGCTGCTGGCGCGCGACTGGCCGGTCGCCGACATCGCGCCTTACCTGAAGCTGGTGGACGATGCCGACCTCGAGCTGCAGGGCGAGGCGCTCGATTCTGCCACCTACCGCCTCTCCGAGGCGCAGGTGCGGGCCATCCTCGACCTGCGCCTGCATCGCCTGACCGCGCTGGGCCGCGACGAGATCGGCAACGAGCTGAAGGCGCTGGCCGAGACGATCGCCGACCTGCTCGCCATCCTCTCCAGCCGCGCCCGCCTCGTCGAGGTGCTCCGCCAGGAGCTGATCGAGGTGCGCGAGCAGTTCGCGACCCCGCGCCGCTCCGAGATCGTGACGGCCGACGATGTGGACGACGAGGATCTCATCGCGCGCGAGGACATGGTCGTGACCGTCACCCTGTCGGGCTGGATCAAGCGCGTGCCGCTGCTCGCCTACCGGGCGCAGAAGCGCGGCGGCAAGGGCCGGCAGGGCATGGCCACCAAGGAGGAGGATACCGTCACCGAGCTGTTCGTGGCCTCGACCCACGCGCCGGTGCTCTTCTTCTCCTCGGCCGGCAAGGTCTACCGGCTGAAGGTGTGGAAGCTGCCCGAGGGCTCGCCGCAGGCCAAGGGCCGGGCGATGGCGAACCTGCTCCCGCTCGAGCCGGGCGAGACCATCCAGACGGTCCTGCCGCTTCCCGAGGACGAGGCCGAGTGGAGCCGCCTGCACCTCATGTTCGCGACCGCCCGCGGCCAGGTGCGGCGCAACAGCATGGACGCCTTCGCCAATGTCCCCTCCAACGGCAAGATCGCCATCCGCTTCGAGGATGGCGCCGACGACCGCCTCGTCGGCGTGGCGCTGGCGCACGAAAGCCAGGACGTGCTGCTCGCCGCCCGCTCGGGCAAGGCCGTGCGCTTCGAGGTGACGGCGGTGCGCGAGTTCCAGTCCCGCACCTCGACGGGGGTGCGCGGCATGGAGCTGGAACCGGGCGACGAGGTGATCTCGCTGTCCATCCTGCGCCGGGTGGGCACCACCACCGAGGAGCGGGAGGCCTATCTGCGCTCGGCCCCGTGGAAGAGCGACCCGGCCCCGCTCGAAGGGCTGTCCGAAGCGCGCTTCCGGCAGATGGCCGAGGCCGAACAGTTCATCCTGACGATCACCGCCAACGGCTATGGCAAGCGAAGCTCGGCCTATGAGTATCGGCGCACCAACCGCGGCGGCAAGGGGATCGTCAACATCGACACCTCGGCGCGGAACGGGCTCGTCGTCGCGAGCTTCCCCGTGGAGGCCAGCGAACAGCTGATGCTGGTAACCGACCAGGGCAAGCTCATCCGCATGCCCGTCAGGGACATCCGCATCGCGGGCCGTGCGACCCAGGGCGTCACCCTGTTCAAGGTGGCCGACGGCGAGCATGTCGTCTCCGCTGCGCGCATCCGCGAGACGGACGAGGGCGAGGAAGGCGAAGCCGCCGGGGAAGCGACGGAGGGCGAAGGCCCGCCGGCATGACGCTGGTGCTCGGGATCGAGTCCAGTTGCGACGAAAGCGCGGTTGCGCTCGTGACGCACGATCGCCGCATCCTCGCCGAGCGCATCGCCAGCCAGGACGAGACGCATGCGCCCTGGGGCGGGATCGTGCCGGAGCTGGCCGCGCGCGCCCATGCCGACAGGCTTGCCCCCATGCTGGAAGCCGTGCTGGCCGACGCGGGCGTCACGCTGGCCGATGTCGATGCCATTGCCGCCACCGCCGGGCCGGGCCTGATCGGCGGCGTGATGGTGGGCCTCGTCACCGGCAAGGCGCTGGCGCTGGCGTCCGGCAAGCCGCTGTGGGGCATCAACCATCTGGAAGGCCATGCGCTGTCGCCGCGCCTCGTCGATCCCGACCTCGCCTTTCCCTATCTGCTGCTCCTCGTCTCGGGCGGGCATTGCCAGCTGATCGCAGTCGACGGCGTCGGTCGCTACCGCCGGCTGGCAACCACCATCGACGACGCCGCCGGCGAAGCCTTCGACAAGGTGGCGAAGATGCTGGGCCTCGGCTTTCCCGGCGGCCCGGCCGTGGAACGCGCGGCCGACGGCGGCAACCCGGAGGCCGTGCCGCTGCCGCGCCCGCTCGTCGGCTCGGGCGAACCGCACTTCAGCTTCGCCGGCCTCAAGACCGCCGTTCTGCGCGCCGTCGAGAGCGGCCGGCACGGCGCGGCCGACATTGCGGCCTCCTTCCAGGCCGCCGCCACCGACTGTCTCGTCGATCGAACCGCGCTGGCGATCCGCACCATGCCCAAGGCGACGGCGCTGGTGGTCGCCGGCGGGGTCGCGGCCAACCGGGCGATCCGCGCTGGCCTCGAAGGCCTGGCGGCCCGGCACGCCCTTCCCTTCCTCGCGCCGCCGCCGCGCCTGTGCACCGACAATGCCGCGATGATCGCCTGGGCGGCGCAGGAGCGGATCGCCGCCGGCCTCGCGCCCGAGCCGGATCCCGCAGCCCGCCCGCGCTGGCCGCTCGACCCCACGGCCGAACCGGTGCGCGGCGCCGGGGTGAAGGCATGACCGCGCTGGCCGTCGTCGGGGCCGGCGCGTGGGGGACGGCGCTGGCGCAGGCGATGGCCGATCGCGCCGAAGTGCTGATCTGGGCGCGGGAAGCCGATGTCGTCTCGGCCATCAACCAGTCCCACGAGAACCCCCTGTTCCTGCCCGGGGTAAAGCTCTCCGGGCGGATCCGCGCAACCGGGGATCTCGCCGATCTCGCCGGCCTGCCGCTCTGGCTGGTCGTCCCGCCGGCACAGCATCTGGGGCGCGTGCTGGCCGCAGCACCGCTGGCGCATGCGCCGAGGCTGGTGCTCTGCGCCAAGGGCATCGAGGCCGGGACCCACCGGCTGATGGCCGAGGTCGCAGCCGCCGTCGCGCCGGCCTCGCCGCTGGCCGTGCTCTCGGGCCCCAGCTTCGCCGGCGATGTTGCGCGCGGGCTGCCCACTGCCGTCACGCTGGCTGCCTCCACGCTTGCCGAGGCGCAGGCGCTTGCCGAGACGCTCGCCCGCCCCGCCTTCCGCCCCTACGCCAGCGACGATGTGATCGGCGCCGAGATCGGTGGCGCGGTCAAGAATGTGCTGGCGATCGCCTGCGGCGTGGTCGTCGGCGCGAAGCTCGGCGAAAGCGCGCGCGCCGCTCTTGTCGCGCGGGGCTTCGCCGAGATGACCCGCTTCGCCGTCGCCCGCGGCGCCCGGGCCGAGACGCTCGCCGGCCTCTCGGGCCTCGGCGACCTCGTGCTGACCTGCGGCAGCCCGCAGTCGCGCAACATGGCGCTTGGCATCGCGCTCGGCGAGGGGCGGAGCGCGGCCGAGGCGCTGTCGGGGCGGCTGGCGGTGGCCGAGGGCGCGACAACGGCGCCGGTGCTTGTCGAGGCAGCCGCCGCGCTGGGCGTGGACATGCCGATCTGCCGGGCCGTCGCCAGCCTGCTGGCGGGCGATGCAACCGTCGAGGCGGTGATCGATCGCCTGCTCAACCGACCGCTCCGCTCGGAAGGGCTGTAACCGCTCCGTCATCCGCCCGTCACATCCGGGTCACCGCCACAAGATATTGCGTTCAGGCAACCCGCCACCCCCAAGCCCTCAGGAAGGGGCCGATTTCGATGGCCAGCGTTGCGCCGCTCCGCTCCCCCGCCGCCGAGGCGCCGGCCGCACGTTCGCCGGGGAATGTCCGCCGCCTGCCGGCCCCGCGCGCGCTGCCGGCCTGGATGGACACGCCCGACGAGGAGGCCCCGCGCCCGAAGCTGCGCTTCCGCACCGTCTTCATTTCCGACACCCATCTCGGCACCGCCGGCTGCAATGCCGACCTCTTGTTCGATTTCCTGAAGTCGATCGAGTGCGAGACGCTCTATCTCGTGGGCGACATCATCGACGGCTGGCGCCTCAGGAAGGGCTGGTTCTGGCCGACGCGCCACAATGATGTCGTCCGCCGCGTCCTCAAGATGGCGAAAAAGGGTACGCGCGTCGTCTATGTGCCCGGCAACCATGATGAAGTGCTGCGGGACTTCATCGGGCTCGGCTTCGGCGACATCGAGATCATGCCCGAGGCCATCCACGAGACCGCCGATGGCCGCCGGCTTCTGGTGCTGCATGGCGACGAGTTCGACGGGGTCGTCCTCTATCATCGCTGGCTCGCCTTCCTGGGCGACAGCGCCTATGTCGCGCTGCTCAGGCTCAACATCTGGTTCAACGCCGCCCGGCGGGGCCTCGGCCTCCCCTACTGGTCGCTCTCGGCCTATCTCAAGAAGCGGGTCAAGAATGCCGTCGAATATGTCGGCCGCTTCGAGGAGGCGGTGGCACATGCCGCGCGCGAGCGCGGCGCCGACGGCGTGGTCTGCGGCCATATCCATTCGGCCGAGATCCGCGAGTTCGACGGGATCACCTACTACAATGACGGCGACTGGGTGGAATCCTGCACCGCGCTCGTCGAACATGCCGACGGCACCATGGAAATCCTCGACTGGGCCGAGCGCGTGCGGGCCGAAGTTGCCGCTGGTCAGCCGGTGAAGCCGCGCCGGGCGCGGGCGGCTGCAGCCCTCGCCTCGCCCGCCTGAGGCGCCCCGCCATGAACCGCCTCGCGCTTGTTTCCGATGCCTGGTCGCCGCAGGTGAACGGGGTCGTCCGCACGCTTCAGACCACCATGAGCCACCTCGAGACGCGCGGCTGGACCGTGACCCCCGTCACGCCCGACCGCTTCCGCTCCACCCCCTGTCCCACCTACCCCGAGATCCGCCTCGCGCTCGCCGCCCCCGGCGCGGTCGGGCGGCTCATCGAGGCAGCGGAGGCGGACGCCGTCCACATCGCGACCGAAGGGCCGCTCGGCCTTGCAGCGCGGCGGCACTGCCTCAGGGTCGGCCGGCATTTCACCAGCAGCTTTCACACCCGCTTCCCGGACTATCTCCACGCCCGCTTCCGCCTGCCGCGCGCCTGGAGCTGGCGCTACCTTCGCTGGTTCCACGGTCCCGCCCATGCCGTCCTCGTCGCCACCCCGCGCCTTGCCGACGAGCTGGCGTTCCACGGCCTCACCCAGACCCGCCTCTGGTCGCGCGGGGTCGATCTGTCGCGATTCCGCCCCGGCCTTCCGCCTCCCCAGGCCTACGCCGAGCTGCCGCGCCCCATTCTCCTCTGCGTCGGGCGCGTGGCGGTCGAGAAGAATGTCGAGGCGTTCCTCACGGCCGATGCCCCGGGCAGCAAGGTGGTCGTCGGCGACGGTCCGGCGCTCGCGGAACTGAAGGCGCGCTTCCCGGACGCGCTGTTCACCGGCGCGCTCGAGGGCGAGGCGCTGGCGCGGGCTTATGCCGGCGCCGATCTCTTCGTCTTCCCCAGCCGCACCGACACCTTCGGCCTCGTCCTCGTCGAGGCGATGGCGGCGGGCCTGCCGGTCGCCGCCTATCCCGTGCATGGCCCGCTCGACATCCTCGAAGGCTCGGGCGCAGGTGTCCTCGACGCGGATCTCGGCCGCGCCATCGCGGGCGCACTCCACGTCCCGCGGGCCGCCGCCCTGGTGCGCGCCCGGGATTTCAGCTGGGAGGCCGCCGTCAACCAGTTCGAGGCCGCGATCCGCGACTGCGCCACGCGCACCGCCGAGCGCCGCCGCCGCTGGCGCCCCGGCCGTCGCCCGCCCGACCCGGCGCCCGCCGCCTGACGGTTCCCGACGGGCACAGCTGCGCACCGGTTGCCCGGTGCGCCGCCCGATGGCTCAGGGTCTCGGCCCGGTCAGAACTTGGCGGTGATCCCCAGCGAGAAGCTGGTGCCGATCTTGTAGCGGTTGTTGAACACCTCGCTCGATCCCAGCTTCTGCGATTCGCGGTAGCCCGTGCCGGTGATGTTGCGCGCCTCGAACTTCAGCTCGACCGGCTGGCGGCCCAGGTTCACTTCCTCGCGCATCACGAAGTCGAGCCGAAGCCCCGGCCGCTCCACGAGGTCGGGCGTGTCGTTGGGGCCGCGCTGCGTCACCCGGTCGGACGCATAGGTCAGAAGGAAGGTCTGCTCCGACAGCTTCTCGGTGCTCTGCAGGCCGAGCTGCAGGTTGGCGATATGGTCGGACTGGCCGGTCATCCGGTCCCCGTCGGTGAAGAACAGGGTCGCCGGCCGCTCCTCGCCCGCACCTTCGCCGGGCCGCGTCGTGTCGCCGGCGCGAACCGTGATCCGCGAGTTGGTGTAGGTGTAGTTGGCGATCGCGATGATCCGGCGGTCGGCCAGGATTCCGCTGTCGACGGGCAGGTTGAAGAACTTCTGCACCTCGGCCTCGCCGCCATAGAGCCGCGCGCGCGGCGCATTGGCGAAGGTCGTCAGGATGTCGCTGTTGCCGGCGCTGAAGGTGACCACTTCGATCGGCCGGCGGATCTTCTTCCAGAAGGCGCCGAGGATCAGCCGTTCGTCGCGGCCGAAGAACCACTCGTAGCGGCCCTCGATATTGTCCAGCTCCGAGTCCGAGAGGAAGGGGTTGCCGAAGCTTACCCGGTCATTGTCGGTGTCGGTGAACTGCTGCGGCGCCAGTTCGCGGAACTGCGGGCGGGCGATCGTCTTGGCGGCGGCCAGCCGCAGCTGCATGTCCTCGGCGAAGTTCCAGGTGATGGTGCCCGCCGGCAGCCAGTAGTCGTTGCGGATCCGGGTCAGGCTGCCGCCGCCGGTGCCGAACAGGTCGATCGACTGCACCGTCTGCCGGCCGCGTTCGTAGCGCACGCCCGCCGTGACCCGAAGGCCGTCGGCCACTTCGGCCTCGACCTGGCCATAGCCGGCGTGCACCTGGAGCGCCGCCTCATAGGCGGCCGTCCCGGCCGCGCCCGACTGGTCGCGGAGCAGGATGTCGAAGGCGCGGATGTTGAACTCGGAGACCAGGAAGTCCGGCCGCTGCTGCTCGACGCCGGGCGCCAGGTCGCGCTCGGGGAAGTAGCGGAAGTCGCGGCGCGTCGCGTCGCGCTGGTTGTCCGAATAGGCATAGCCGACGGTGATCGTCGCCGGCCGGCTGGTCGGCAGCTTGTAGCCGACGTCGGCCGCGCCTGCCCACACCACGTCGGACAGGTCCGAGAAGGAGATGAAGGCGCCCGTCCCGGTTGCCGTCAGATTGTTGGTGAAGGCCCTGGTCCCGTTGGCCAGCACCGTCTCGATGTAACGGAACTCGCGCTCGTAGGGCGCGTTGCGGGTCGATTTCGCATAGGTGCCGCGCAGGTCGAAGCGCCAGTCGTCGAAGCGGAACTCGCCCACCAGCGAGCTGGAGAAGAGGGTGCGCTCGAACCAGTTGGTGATCTGCCGGTTGAGACGCACGCCCGGCGCCAGGAAGCCGTCGGTGCCTTCCTGGATCCGCGCCTGCTTCAGCACGTCGCGGATATAGACGTTGGTGAAGCGGATCTTGTGCTCGTCGAACTCGAAGCCGATCCCCAGCAGGCCGTTCAGCTGGATGCGGTTCTCGGTGGAGAGGAAGCGGAAGCTCTGGTCGGGCGCGATCGAGGCGCCGCCGCCCGACGTGCTCAGCACCGATTCGCGGATGCCGCCGCGGGTCTGCCAGCTGTTCGACCAGTTGCCGGTCGCGATCACGCCGAGGCGATTGTCACCGAGGTCCCAGGCGGTGCCGCCGGTGAATCCGACCGACATGTTTGCCGGCACATTGGCATTGCGCTGCACCAGCGTGGTGGGCGCGTTGGTCAGGCTCGCGGTGATGTCCCGGAGCTCGGCGACGGTGAAGTTGGCCGTGCTGATGACCTTGCCCGAGTTGAGCGCGGCGCGCAGCGGCGCCGGGATCGAGCGGGCGCCATTGTCGAAGCTCGTCCAGTCGGTGCGCGAGCCCCAGTAGGTGTAGCCCAGCTGGCCGGTGGTGATGGTGTCGCCGCCCACCGAGCCGGAGATGTTCAGGAACGGCTCCTCGGGGACGGCACGCGTCGTCAGGTTGATGACGCCGCCGCCGAACTCGCCGGGGAAGTTCGCGGAATAGCTCTTCTGGACCAGCGTCGAGGCGAGGATGTCGGTCGGGAAGATGTCAAGCGGAACCACCCGCTTCAGCGGCTCGGGCGAGGGGATGGGCAGGCCGTTCAGCAGCGCCAGCGAGTAGCGCTCGCCGAGACCCCGCACATAGACATATTTGCCGCCGACCACCGACAGGCCGGTCACGCGCTTCAGGGCTCCTGCGATGTCGCCTTCGCCGCTGCGCGCCATGTCGGCCTGCGACAGCACCGACACCACCGAGGGGGTCGCCCGGATCTGGTTCGGAATGCGGCGGCCGACGACCACGATGTCACCGGCTGCAAGCCCCCCCGCACCCGGCACCGAGACATCGACGTCCTCGTCGGGCATCTCCTCGTCCGGGGGCGGCGGGGCGGGCTGCTGCTGCGCGAGCGCCGCCGGCGCAGCCGCGAGCACCAGCGCCGTTCCCGCCAGATGGATGAACCAGTTCGACATCTTCATTCCCTGTCCCCCGCAATACACCGGTGCTGCCGACGCCGGCCGGGCAGGCGGGCCCGTGGCC
>JBKBUL010000003.1:0-7652 GCA_046290045.1 Sphingomonadaceae bacterium | reverse complement strand
CACAACAACCCTCCCCCCCCCCCCCCCCCCCCCCCCCCCCCCCCCCCCCCCCCCCCCCCCCCCCCCCCCTTCCCCCTTCCCCCCCCCCCCCCCCCCCCCCCCCCCCGGGCCCGGCTTACTGCGGCAGCGGCACCGCCGCGCAGGCCGCAACGCCGGTCGGCGCGAAGGCCGCAGTGGCGCTGCTGCACGACCAGCCGTTGAACCAGGTGTCATTGGCGTCGCGGAAGGCGCCGATGTAGGTCGTGTTCTGGAAGAAGCTGCTGATGGTTGAGGCCTGGAAGGGCGTGACCGCCGCCGAGCCGGTGCCGGGGAAGATGCCCCCGGTGATCGAGTTGGTGCCGTTGAGCACATTGCCGCGCGAGGCCCCGCCCGAGGGCGCGCCGCCGGTCGGCAGCGTCTGCAGGATGGCCGTCACGTCGGCGGTCGTGACGCCGCCCACGCCACCGAAGGCCGGGCCGCCGGCGCATTCCATCTGGACCGAGCGCAGGTTCGGCGGACCTTCCTTGTCGGCCGCCGGGTTGGGCGCCGCGATGGTGATCGTCTCGCGCATCTCGACGCAGGCGACCGGGCTGGTGATGATGCCGTTCACCAGGTTGAAGTCGGTGCCGCCGCGGAACATCACGGCATGGCTCTGGTTCGACGCATTGTTGTTGCGCGCGATGAAGGTGAAGTTGGCGAAGCTCGGCCGCGAGCGCGGGCGCAGCGCATCCTGGTTCGCCGTGTCGGCCTCGATGATGTGGTTCGAGTTGGCCGAGATCGCCCGCTGCGTCACCAGCACATACTGGTTGAAGCCCTTGTAGCCGAAGTCGGTATCGAGGCTGTCGTCGTCGTTGCCGGTCGCAAGAAGGTAGCGGCCGTTCACCGTGCCGCCGAACCACTCATAGCCATCGTCGGAGCTGTTGTGCACCTGGACATACTCGAAGATGGTCGCCGAGCCGACGCCCGCCAGGGTGATCCCGTTCAGCTCGTTGTTCGGCGTCACCTCGAAGCCGGGGTAGCGCACCTGCACGTAGCGCAGCGTTCCCGAATTGTCGGCCGGCGTCGCGCCGCCGTAGAGGCCGTCGGCGCCCTCGACCCGGTTCTCGCAGTTGACCGTCCCGCCGGTGGCGCCGGGCGCGAGGCAGCGGCTGATCGGCGCCCGGCCGAGCAGCACGAGGCCGCCCCACTGGCCGATGGAGGTCTCGGTCGCGGACCCCAGGATGTTCTGGCGGCTGGTGAAGATGATCGGACGCTGCGCCGTCCCTTCCGCGATGATGCGCGAGCCGCGCTCGATCAGCAGGAAGTCCGAGCCCGAGGAGCCGAACACGACGACGCCCGGGTCGATGGTGATGATCGCCTGCACGCCGCCCGGCAGGTTGCCGGCAGCGCCGATGTCCCGGCCGATTCGCACGCCACCGTTCAGGGAGTAGACGAGGTTGGCGATGCGCGGCAGCGCGATGTTCGTGGTGATCACGCCCGACAGCTGGCAGTTGCGAAGCACCTGGCCATTGCCGGCGGTGATGGTGCCCACATTGGTCGTGCCGGCCGGGCAGTCGGCCGGGGTCGGGGTGGGCGTCGGAGTCGGCGTGGGGGGCGGAGTCGGTGTCGGTGTCGGCGTGGGGGTCGGCGTCGGAACGACGATCACGCCGCTCCCGGGGGAGGCGACGTCGGTGGCTCCTTGGCAGGCGGCAAGCGCGATGGCCGACCCGACCATCAGCAGGGCGCGAAACTTCGACATGATGTCCCCTTTGGCATGAAGAAACCGGAACGCCGCCCACCCCCCGTCAGGCGAGACGGTCGTGCGACAGAGCCGCCCGTAGACGCGCCAGATGTCAGTCCGATTGCCGGTTCGTGACAGCCCGGTTGGCGATTTGTTGCAACTGCGTGTCAGCTTCGGCGGTCGGCTCGACCAGCTCGGCAAGCAGCGCCGCCTCTGCGGCGGTTCCCACGCCCTCGCGCCCGATCTCGAGCAGCACGGGCACCGCCAGCGGGCTCACCCGGTCGAGATGCCGAACGAGACTGTGCGACTCGGCCCGCTCCAGCAGGGCCTTCAGCCGCGCCATGTCCGTCAGCTTGGTGGCGGCCTCCGCCCAGGCTGCCTCCAGCAGCAGATGGTCGGGCTCGTGCCGGGCCAGCACGTCGTGGATGAGGTCGGTGGAGACGCTCATCGCCCGGCCGCTCGTGCGCCGGCCCGGCTGGACTCGCTCGACCAGCCCCGAGACGATCGCGACATCGCGGAACGCGCGCTTCAGGAAGGGCGTCGCGCGCACCCAGGCCACGAATTCCTCGGCGAGGATGTCGGCCGACAGCAGCGACACGGGATCGGCAACCGGCGCCAGCCCCCAGACGCCGAGCACATAGTCGGTCGCGACGAACCCCAGCGGCTTCAGCCCGCGCGACTCCATCCGCTGGGTGAGCAGCATGCCGAGCGACTGGTGCGCGTTGCGCCCCTCGAAGCCGTAGATGACCATGTGGTGCCGGTCGTCGCGCGGGAAGGTCTCGATCAGCAGCCGGTCGGGCGGCGGCAGCACCGACACCTCGGCCTGCAGCCGCAGCCAGTCGCGCACTTCGGCCGGCATCCGCGCCCACTGCCGCTCGTCGGCGATCATCGCCCGCACCCGCTCGGCGAGGTTGGTGGACAGCGGCATGCGCCCCCCGACATAGGTCGGCACGGAGGGCTCGCCGCGCGCCAGCCGGGTGAAGAGGTCGCCGTCGCCGCGGCCGGTCAGTTCCAGCGTCAGCCCCGCGAACATGAACCGGTCGCCGATCCGGAGCTGGCTTGCGAACCACTCCTCGATCTGGCCCAGCGCCTTGCCGCGCCCCAGCCGCACCCCCCAGGTGGGCGCCTCGACGATCACGCCGGCATTGAGGCGGTGGCGAAGCGCGAGGCGCGGGTGCCTGAGCCGCCATTGCCCCGGCGCATCCTCCACCAACCGGGCGTAGCGATCATAGGCCCTGAGCGCATAGCCACCCGTCGCCACGAACGACAGCACCCGGTCGAAGGTCGCGCGATCGAGGCCGGCATAGGGCGCCGCCATCCGCACCTCGTCGAACAGGGCGTCCGCCTCGAACGGGCCAGCGACGGCCACCCCCATCACATGCTGGGCGAGCACGTCGAGCCCGCCCGGCCGGTGCGGCTCGGCATCCAGCTCGTTCGCCTCGACGGCATCGAGGCAGGCCAGCGCTTCGAGATATTCGAAGCGGTTGCCCGGCACGATCAGCGCCCGGCTCGGCTCGTCGAGCCGGTGGTTGGCACGCCCCACCCGCTGCAGCAGCCGTGCGGCCCCCTTGGGCGCCCCCATCTGCACGACGAGATCGACATCCCCCCAGTCGATCCCGAGGTCGAGGCTGGAGGTCGCCACCACCGCGCGCAGCCGCCCGGCCGCCAGCGCGGCTTCCGCCTTCACCCGCGCCTCGGGGCTCAGCGAGCCATGGTGGATTCCGATGGGAATTCCCCTCTCGTTGACCGCCCACAGGTCGCGGAAGACCAGCTCGGCGATCGCGCGCGTGTTCACGAACAGGATCGCCTGCCGCGCGCCTTCCAGCGCCCGCATCACCTCGGCGGCGGCATGGCGGCCATTGTGGCCCGACCAGGGGATCCGCCCGTCGGGCACGAGGATCGAGATGTCGGGCCTGGCCCCGGCCTCCCCCGTCACGATCACGACATCGGCGCCCGGCGCCAGCCAGCGCGCCATGGCGCGCGGATCGGCGATGGTGGCCGACAGCCCGACGAGCCGGAGCGACGGATTGAGCCGCCGCATCCGCGCGGCCGCCAGCGCGAGGAGATCGCCGCGCTTGGTCGTCGCGAAGGCGTGGATCTCGTCGATGATGAGCGTCTCCACCGTTGCCAGCAGCCGCTCGGCTTCCGGCCAGGTGAGCAGCAGGCTGAGCGATTCGGGCGTCGTCAGCAGGATGTCGGGCGGATCGGCACGCTGCCTCCGCTTCGCCTCCGACGAGGTGTCGCCGGTTCGCTGTTCCACGCGCAGCCCGAGGCCGGCCTCGCGGATGGGGGCCATCAGGTTGCGCTCGACATCGGCGGCCAGCGCCTTCAGCGGCGAGACATAGATGGCCTTCAGCCCCGGCGGCCGGGGCCCGGCGGCGGCATCCGCAAGCGCGGGCAGGAAGCCAGCCAGCGTCTTGCCCGCGCCGGTCGCCGCCACCAGCAGCGCATGTCGGCCCGCGCGCGCGGCGGCCAGCATCTCGAGCTGGTGCCGCCGCGGCACCCAGCCCCGGCCCGCGAACCAGCCCGCCAGTGCGGGTGGCAGCAGCCGTATCGCGGAGATGCCCGTCATGCGCGCGGTGATAGCCGGTGCACGCATCCGGCGCATCCGCCTTGCGGCACGGGCTGGCGGCGGCCTATCTGATGGCGGTGGGGGGGCGCGGCCTATCTGGTGGCGCGCGCCATCAAGGCGGCCAGCGTGCTGGCGTTCGCGGACATGGGGATGGAGGCCATCTACGAGTTCGAGGTGAAGGACATGCCCGCGACGGTGGCAGTGGATGCGCGCGGCACGAGCGTGCATGCAACTGGCCCCGAGGAGTGGCGCCGGCGGATTGCCGAGCGGGTGCGCGAGATGGCGTGCGGGTTCGGGATGATTGTCCGCCGTCAGCGCCCGACAAGCCGGGAGAGGCCCGCGCGATCGAGGATCGTGATACGGCCGTAGCGGGCATCGACGAGGCCCTGGGCTTCAAGCTGGCGCAGCAGGCGGCCGGCGGCGTTTCGGGCAAGGCCGATGGCGCCGGCCAGATCTTCCTGCGTGAGGAGAAACGTCTGGGGCGCATCGACCGGAAAACGGCGATGACGGTTGCCGCCAAGGCGCAGGATCGCGGCGGCAAGCCGGGGCAGGTGGCCGGGGATCAGGAGATCGGTCTGGGCACCGGCGGCCATCAGGAAAAGATCACTCCAGACAAGGGAGATGGCTTCCCAATCGGCGGGCACTTCAGAGAGACGCCGACGCAAGAGGGGAAGGGACAGAATGGCGATGCGGCAGGGGGAGCGGGCGACGGTGAAACCCGAGCGTGGAAGGCCAAGCAGCGGCCCCTGCCCCCACCAGGTGCCCGGGTAGCCCATGAAGCTGATACCCGTTTCCTCATGGCTCGAGGCGGACATGAAGGCGCCCTGCCCCTCGACCATGGCATGGAAGCCGCCTTCCGTGTCGCCGGCGTGGGTCATGGCCTGTCCGGGCGCGATATCCGCGTATGTGAGATGGGAGAGCACAAAGGCGCGGAAATCGGGCCCGCAATGGGCAAGCCAGCCGAAGCGGGCAAGCGGATGTCCCATCGTGACTGCATAGCAGGCAGGAGCATCGCCAACAATTGAACCGATCAGGTCAGACAGTGGGGAGAGACGGGCCTATCCTCAAGGCGGAGGAGATGGCGATGGATCGAAGAATTCGCACGGCGCTGGTGGCTGCGACCCTTGCCCTTGTTTCCGGCACGGCGCTGCCGCTGTCGGCCCAGCCGCAAGCTGAGGCCGCAGCCCTGGACCCGGCACGGGATGAAGCGCTTGCCTATGCCATCGGGGTGCAAGCCTATATCCAGAGCTTCCCGCTGATGGATCTTTATCGGACTCTGTGGGAGACGTCGTTCGATCCCGAGCGCGGCCACGACCGCACGCTCAACGAATTCTTCGAGTTCGACCGGCTGATCACCAGCGCCGACGACTGGGTGATCACGCCCAACGAGGACACCATCTATTCGCGCGCCTTCTTCGACCTGAGGCGCGAGCCCGTCATCCTTGTCGTGCCGCCTTCGGGTGGGCGGCAATACTGGATCCCGATCAGCGACATGCATCACGATTTCGATGCAGTGCTGGCGTGGGACAGCCTGGGCGCGCGCGGGGGCGCCTTCGCCCTGGTGGCGCCCGGCTGGCAGGGGGTGCTGCCGGAAGGGGTCAAGCGGATCGAGATGGGAACGCCGATCGGCTGGATGCTGCCGCGCTTCGCGGTGGACGGTGCGGCCGACATCCCGGCCGCCCGCGCCTTCCAGACCAGGCTGCGGCTGGTGCCGCTGAGCCACTGGGGCAAGAGCGCTCTGCCCCGGCCCAGGCCCGACCCGGCGGAATTCCCGCGCTTCACCCGCGCCGAGATGACGAACGCGCGGGCCTATTTCACCACCCTGAACCAGGCTCTGCGGCTGTCCCCCCGGTTGGGGAATGGACGGGATCAGGCGCTCGAAGGCTGGCTCCGGGAACTGGCCATGGATCCGGCTTCGCGGTTCGAGTGGGAGAGACTTTCACCCGCAGCGCAGCGCGGGCTGACGCGGGCGGCCATCGACGCCAATCGCATCATCGCCCAACGGATGCCGCGGGTGATGCCGACCCACAACAACTGGCAGATCGTGCGCTTGCCGCGCCGGATGAGCGACGAGCCGGTGATTGCGGCGTCGGGCGCGATGCTTGGCCTGTTGTGGAACCCGCTCGAGATCAACAGCTACGACCTCACCTTCTTCGACGGCAAGGGGGCGCCACTCGACGGCCGCAACCGCTATGTGCTGCGCTACGCCCCGCCGCCGCCGGTAAATGGCTTCTGGTCGGTCACCATGTACTCGGCCGAGACACAGCTGTTCGTGCCCAACAGGCTGAACCGCTATTCGGTCGGTGACCGCACCAAGGGCACGGTTCATGGGCCGGACGGATCGATCGAGATCATCATCCAGCACCAGGAACCGACCGACCCGAAGGAGCGCGCCAACTGGCTGCCCGCGCCCGCAGGCCCCTTCTACCTGCTCGCGCGCCACTACTCGCCCAAGCCCCAGATCGTCGCCGGCGACTGGATGCCACCGCCGATCGAGCGGCGTTGATCGAAAGGAGCCCGACCATGAAGAACCTCCCGATCCTGTGCCTTGCCGGCCCGGCCCTGGCGCTTGCCGCCTGCGGCGGGCCGAAGACGCCCGAGGCACCTCCGGCCGGCAAGGGGGCCGAAACGGCGGCGCCGAAGGGCACGATCGTCACGCGCGACAACTTCGTCCGCGCCGAAACCGATCGCTACTTCCGCGACATCGCTGCGCTCTCGGGCGGCAGGGTGAACAGCTTCGCCCATGTCCGGGCGCCGACCCCGCTCGACCAGCAGACCGTCGTCCGGATGAACCGCGACACCCTCTATTCCGGCGCCGTCATCGACACCGGCGGCGCGGGCGCGACCATCACGGTCCCCAGGATGCCCGACGGGCGCTACGCCTCCGTCCTGCTTATCGACAACGACCATCATTATGTCGGCGTTCTCTACGACCCCGGGGTCCACAAGGTGCCTCCCGCCACGCGGCATGTGGCGGCGGCAATCCGGATCGAGGTCTTCAACCCGAACGACCCCAGGGAAATCGCGCTCGTCAACAAGCTGCAGGACCAGTTCACCATCCAGGCCTCGAGCGCGGAACCGCTTCCGCCCTTCCAGTGGGACAAGGCCAGCCTCGACAAGGTCCGGGCCGAGCTGGAACAGGGTGCCCAGCGGTTCCCAAACTGGGAGGGCGCGATGGGCGCACGGGGCCAGGTCGATCCGGAGAAACACCTGTACGCAACGGCGGCCGTCTGGGGGCTGTTCCCCGAGCAGCACGCCACCTGGACACCCGCAACAACCGTGATTTTGGCGACTTGATTGGCCGCGGTGCGGCATGATGCCTACAGGATGACCGTTTGTGCGGACAGATTGTCCTTTTTGCGCTGGTTTTGATGGGCTTTT
>JBKBUL010000002.1:0-63247 GCA_046290045.1 Sphingomonadaceae bacterium | reverse complement strand
ACCAGCTTCCTCCTCGAGTCCCTGGATCGGCCGCTGTTCGCGCCCGGGGTCACCATTCGCGACGACCCCTGGCGCAAGCGGGGCCTCCGCTCCCGTGGCTTCGATGCCGAGGGTCTTGCAACTGCCCCGCGCGACATCATCGCCGATGGCCGGCTGACAGGCTGGCTTCTCGACAGCGCCAGCGCGCGCCAGCTCGGCCTTGGGCCCACCGGCCATGCCAGCCGCGGAACGGCTGGGCCGCCCGGCGTTTCACCCTCCAACCTGTGGCTCGAAGCTGGTGTTCAGTCGGTTGAAGACCTCATGTCAGATATAAAGGATGGTGTCTATCTGACTGAGTTGATTGGAATGGGCGTGAACATCCTGACGGGAGATTATAGCCGGGGGGCCGGCGGCTTCCGGATCCGGAACGGCACGCTTGCCGAGCCCCTTTCGGAGGTCACCGTGGCCGGCCATCTCATCGACATGTTCGCGCGGCTCGTGCCCGCGTCCGACCTCGAATTCCGCCATGCCGTCAATGCGCCGACCGTCCGCATCGACGGCATGACGGTGGCGGGTCAGGGCTGAACGACAGGACCGAGGCGGCGCACGACCGCCTCGGCGACGGCACCCAGCCCCTGGGCAACCGGCCCGGTCGTCAGCGGGGTTCCGGCATCGGACGCAGCGACGACCGCCGGATCGAGCGGCAGGCGCGCCAGCAGGGGAGCGCCGAGATGCTCCAGATCGCCCGCCTCGCCGAAGGGCTGCAACCGCGTGCCATCCGGCGCGATCAGGCCCGCCATGTTGAGGAGCACACCGAGGACGGGCACCTTCAGCAGCCCGAAGAAGGCAATCGCCCGTCGGGCATCGGCCTGCGCCAGCTTCTGCGGCGTCGTCACGACGAGCGCACCGGTCGGCCCCAGCTTCTGGGCCAGCGACAGGTGGATGTCGCCCGTGCCGGGCGGCAGATCGACGACGAGCACGTCGAGCTCTCCCCAGGCCCCCAGGGTCGCCATCTGGACGACCGCACCGGCCACCATCGGGCCACGCCAGGCGACCGCCTTGTCCGGATCGGCCACCACGCCCATGCCCAGCATGCGGATGCCATGCGCCTCGATCGGGATCAGCCGCCTGTCGGGCGTCGCCTGGGCGCGGCCCTCGATGCCCAATAGGATATGGGCCGAAGGGCCCTGGATGTCGGCGTCAAGAAGCCCCACGCGCAGGCCCCGCCGGGCCAGCGCCAGCGCCAGGCCGACGGCAAGCGTCGACTTGCCGACGCCGCCCTTTCCAGCACCCACGGCGATGATGTGCCGCACGCCGGGAATGGCGCCGCCCGATGGTTGATCCGAGCCCGCCTCCGACGTCTGGACCAGGCTCACCCGGTCGATCCCCGCGGCCCGCAGCTCGACGCGGATCCGCTGCTCCAGCGCGTCGGCGGCTGCCCGGGCCAGATCGCCGACCTGGAGAACGAGGCCGAGGCCGCCATCCGCCTTGGCGCGCACCGCCTCGACCCGCCCTGACGCGAGGATGGAGCCGGGTCGAACCGGATCGTCGATCCCGTCCAGCACCCGGGCCGCGACATCATCGACCGCCATGCAACACCCTCGCTTTCTGACCCGCAGGGCCCTATATCCGCGCCATCGGCGGTTCAATCGCCTGTGCGTTCGACAGACGGAAAGGCCCCCATGCCCTGGCAGAACAACGAAGGTGGAGACGGCGACGGCCAGGGTGGAAAGCGGCGCAATCCATGGGGGACCGAAGGTAGCCGGCCGAAGGCGGGCCCGCGCAATCCCTGGGGTGAGCCTCCGCGCCCGCGCGATGCCGGCAGCGACAGGCCGCGCGGCGGCACGCCCGATTTCGACGAGTTCATCCGCCGCAGCCAGGAGCGGCTGCGCGGGCTTGGCGGCGGCGCCAATGGCTCGGGCGGCGGTGGCGGCGGCACGCGCGGTGCGCCGAACATCCCCTGGGGCCTGGTCGGGGGCGGGGCGGCACTCCTGCTCCTCGCCTCCACGTCCGCCTATCAGATCGGCGCCGGTGAACGCGGGGTCGTCACCCGCTTCGGCCAGTATAGCTCGACCTCCAACCCCGGCTTCCACCTGAAGCTGCCGGCGCCCATCGACCAGGTGCAGAAGGTCCGTTTCGAGGACATCCGAACAACGCTGATCGGCGCGGCCGAGGGCGACAGCGAAAATCTGATGATCACCGGCGACGGCAATGTGATCAACATCGCCTATGCTGTTCGCTGGCGGATCAAGAATGCGGAGGATTTCCTGTTCCGCATCGCCGACCCGGACACCACGGTTCGCGACGCGACCGAATCCGCCATGCGTGAGATCATCGCCCGCTCCACCCTGAACAATGCCATCGGCCCGGAGCGCGCAGCGATCGCCGAGCAGGTGCGCGAGCGCGTTCAGGAAATCCTCGACAGCTACCGCTCGGGCGTGCTGGTGCAGGGCGTCGACATCAACCGTGCCGACCCGCCGGCCGCCGTCGATGAGGCCTTCAAGGACGTTTCGGCCGCCCAGCAGGATGCGCAACAGTTCCTGAACCAGGCGCGGGCCTACGCCCAGCAGATCCAGGCGCAGGCCGCGGGTGCCACGGCCTCGTTCGACAAGGTCTATGAAGAGTATCGCCTGGCACCCGAAGTGACCCGCAAACGGCTCTACATGGAGACGATGGAGCAGGTGCTGGCCAAGGTGGACAAGACGGTGATCGAGGCGCCGGGCGTTCAGGCCTATCTGCCGCTCCCCGAGTTGCAGCGGCGGGCCCGCGCCAGCCAGGAGCAGGCGCAATGATCCTCTCGCGCAACCTGATCGTGGCGGTCGTCGGCCTTGCCATCCTCCTGTTCCTGCTGCTGGTCGCGGTGGTCCGGGTGCCGGAGGACCGGCAGGCGATCATCCTGCAGTTCGGCCGGCCGGTTGCCACCGTGAACACCTATGTGCCGGGCGAGGTGTTCGGCGCGACCGGGGCTGGCCTCGTCTTGAAGACCCCGTTTCTCCAGAACACGGTGTTCATCGACAAGCGCATCATGTCGCTCGACATTCCGCCGCAGACGGTGCTTTCGACCGACCAGCTCCGCCTCGTGGTGGATGCCTATGCGCGGTTCCGCATCGTCGATCCCGTTCGCATGTTCCAGACCGTGCGGACCGAACAGCGCCTCGCCGAGGAGCTGTCGCGGATCCTCTCGTCCCGGATCCGCAACGAACTGGGCAAGCAGCGTTTCGATGCCCTGCTCTCGCCCGAGCGCGGCCAGTCGATGGAGAATATCCAGCAGGCCGTGAACCGCTCGGCGCTCGCCTATGGCGCGGAGATCATCGATGTGCGCATCAAGCGCGCCGACCTGCCGACGGGCTCGCCCCTGGAAGCGGCCTTCGAGCGGATGCGGACCGCCCGCCAGCAGGAAGCGCTGACGATCCGGGCCCAGGGCGCGCGCGACGCGCAGATCATCCGCGCCGAAGCCGATGCCCAGGCGGCCCGCGTCTATGCGGAAAGCTTTGGCAAGGATCCAGAGTTCTACGCCTTCTACCGCGCGATGCAGGCCTACCGGCAGAGCTTCGCCCAGGGGAACAGTTCCGTCGTGCTCAGCCCCGACAATGAGTTCCTGCGCGAATTCCAGGGCAATCGGCGCCGCTAGGCCGTCGGCTGGTCGCTGAAAAGCAACCATTCAGCGGCCATTCAATCGGCCTTGGCGAACGGACAACGACTTCATTGACCGGAGATCCGTGTGACTGACCCCGAGCCCAAGGCTTCGTCCCGCACCAACCTGATTGCTGCCGCCGTCGGCGCGCTGGTTGCTGGCGCAACGGCGGCAACGCTGCCCGTCGTCGCGCAATCCGCCCAGCGGCAGCCTGCCCCCGCCGCGCAGGCACCGGCCGCGGCACAGCCCAACCCGATTGCCCCCACGATCGTGCCGGCGCAGCCGCCGCAGGGCGCGCCGATGAGCTTCGCGGACCTGACCGCCCGTCTGCAGCCTGCGGTCGTCAACATCTCGACCACGCAGCGCGTCGAGGTCGGCCGCTTCCCCCGCTTCGGCCCCGGCACCAACCTCGAGGAGCTGTTCCGCCGCTTCCAGGAGCAGCAGACGGACGACGGCCAGCCCGTCACCCGCGAGGCAACCTCGCTGGGATCGGGATTCCTGATTTCGCCCGATGGCTACATCGTCACCAACAATCACGTGATCTCGGGGCGCGACGGCCAGCGGCTCGTCGACACCATCACCGTGACGCTCTCGGACCGGCGGGAGTATCAGGCGCGCGTCGTCGGCCGGGACCCGCTGTCGGATCTCGCCCTGCTCAAGATCGACGGGCGCAACCTGCCCTATGTGCAGTTCGGCAATTCGCAGGGCACGCGCGTGGGGGACTGGGCGATCGCCATCGGCAATCCCTTCGGCCTCGGCGGTACCGTGACGGCGGGGATCGTCTCGGCCCTGCACCGCGGCATCCAGGGCGGCGGCGCCTATGACCGCTACATCCAGACCGACGCGTCGATCAACCAGGGCAACAGCGGTGGCCCGCTGTTCGATCTCAACGGCAATGTGATCGGCGTGAACACGGCCATCTTCTCGCCCACCGGCGGCAATGTCGGGGTCGGCTTCGCCATCCCGGCCGAGCTTGCAAAGCCGGTGATCGACCAGCTGATGGCCAGCGGCCGGGTCCGCCGCGGCTATCTCGGCGTGCAGATCCAGAACATGACGCCGGCCATCGCCTCCTCGCTGGGCCTCCCGCGCGACCGCGGCGAGATTGTCGCCGGGGTCGAGCCCAATGGGCCTGCGCGCGCCGCCGGCATCCAGCAGGGCGACGTGGTGGTTCGCGTGGCCGGGCAGGAGGTGACGCCGGACAACAGCCTCTCCTACATTGTCGCCAACACGCCGATCGGCACGCGGGTGCCCATCGAGGTGATCCGCGGCGGCAAGCGAGTGACGCTGACGGCCACCATCGGCGAGCGGCCGTCGGAAGCAGCCCTGCTCGGCCAGCCGGAAGCCAGCGAGCCTCAAGCGCGCGGCAGCGCCGAGGCCGGCGCTGAAGCCGCGCGGCGGTCGTTGGGCCTGACGCTGCAGGCGCTGACCCCCGAGCTGCGCCAGCAGCTTCGCCTGCCCGACAGCGTTCGGGGCGTGATCATCTCGCGGGTCAACCCGAACTCGGACGCGGCCCAGCAGGGCATCCGCCAGGGCGACATCATCGTCTCCATCAACCAGCAGCCGATCACGACGCCGCAGCAGGCCGCCGATGCAGTGGCGGCTGCCCGCAAGGCCGGTCGGGACACGGTGCTTCTGTTCGTCCAGACCGGCAACAACCCAGGCCGCTTCATCGGCGTGAAGCTGCAATAGGGGGTGAAATCCCGCCCTTGCGGCGCTAGGCACCCCCGCAGCAACCGGGAGGCGTGAGGCATGGCGGACGAGGCGGGCACCCTGTTCATCGGCGCGAAGGAGGGCGGCGGCGCGCCACAGGCCCTCGTGATGAAGCGCGCCAATCGGCACGGGCTGATCGCCGGCGCCACCGGCACCGGCAAGACGGTGACGCTGCAGGTGATGGCCGAGGGCTTCAGCCGCGCGGGCGTGCCGACCTTCATGGCCGATGTGAAGGGCGATCTCTCGGGCATCGCCATGCCCGGCTCGCCCACCCACAAGGCGCACGAGAGCCTGGTCAGGCGGTCGGAAAGCCTCGGGCTGGGCGCCCTTCACTATGCCGGCACGCCCGCCGTCTTCTGGGACCTGTTCGGGGAGCAGGGCCACCCCATCCGCACCACGGTTTCGGAAATGGGCCCGCTGCTGCTCGCACGGCTGATGGGCCTCAACGACGTGCAGGAAGGCGTTCTGACCATCGCCTTCAAGGTGGCCGACGACAATGGCTGGCTGCTGCTCGATCTGAAGGACCTCCGAACCCTCCTCACCCATGTCGCCGACAATGCAGGATCGCTGACGACCCGCTACGGCAATGTCGCCGCAGGATCGGTTGGCGCCATCCAGCGGCAGCTGCTGGCGCTGGAATCGCAGGGTGGCGACCGCTTCTTCGGCGAACCCGCCTTCGACATTGCTGACCTCATCAAGGTTGACAGCGAGGGGCTCGGGCAGGTGAACGTGCTGGCAGCCGACAAGCTGATGTCCAGCCCGCGGCTTTATTCCACCTTCCTGCTCTGGCTGCTGTCGGAACTGTTCGAGGAGCTGCCGGAAGTGGGCGATCCGGACAAGCCGAAGTTGGTCTTCTTCTTCGACGAGGCCCACCTGCTGTTCAACGAGGCACCGAAGGCGCTTATCGAGAAGATCGAGCTTGTCGTCCGCCTCATCCGCTCGAAGGGCGTGGGCGTCTATTTCGTGACCCAGAATCCGATCGACGTGCCCGACACGGTGGCAGCCCAGCTGGGCAACCGGGTGCAGCATGCGCTTCGAGCCTTCTCGCCACGCGAACAGGCGGCCGTGAAGGCCGCCGCCACCACCTTCCGGCCGAACCCGGCAGTGAACGTCGAACGCGAGATCCAGGAACTGAAGGTGGGCGAGGCGCTGGTCTCGCTGCTGATGGCCGATGGCGCGCCCTCGCCTGTCGAGCGCGTGCTCATCCGCCCGCCCGCCTCGCGTCTCGGCCCGCTGGAGCCCGGCGAACGCAAGGTGCTGGTCGCGGGATCGGCATTCGCTGGCAAGTATGAAGAGACGGTCGACCGGGAATCCGCCTATGAGATCCTGTCCGCCTTGGCAGCCGAGCGCGCACAGGAAGCCGAGCGGATCGCCGCCGAAAAGGCCGAGATTGCGGCAAGCCGGCATGAGAAGGCGCTTGCCAGCGCGCGCGGCCAGACCGGCGCCAAGGCCGGTGGTGGCTTCGCAGACGAAGCGGCCAGCATCTTCAAGAAGATCCTCGTCGGCGTCGCCCTGACCGAAGGGCGCCGGCTCGTCCGGAACGCGCTCGGCACCACCAGCCGGCGCCGGCGCTGAGGCCTCAGCCGCCGACCGTCACGCGGGCGATCTGCTCGTTGCGGGTGCCGGCCGGCGCGTCGAGCAGTTCGCGCAGGAACGGCCCCTTGTCCACGGTCGCGCTGATGCGTCCGCCGGGCACGTCGCCGGCCGTGTTGCGCACCGCCGAATCGGCGCGCATCGCGCGCGCTTCCTCCAGCAGCCGGTTCTCGATCTCGGCGCGCGGCGGCAGCTGCACGCCCGGGCCGAACAGCGCTTCCAGCGCCTGCTGCTGGCTGTCCGCACCGATCGGTCGCGGCGAGCCGGGCCGCGGCGGCTGCAGCGCGAAATCCGGTGGAATCACCAGCGGCGCCTGGCGGCCGACCGCAAACTCGTCGGGCCGCTTGCGATCGGCCACGTCGGACCGTCCGCAGGCCGTCACCACGAGGCCCAGGGTTGCAATCAGCAGGATCTGACGAGTCATCGATTCTCTTTCCCGGCGAGGTTGCGCACGTCGCTGTCTGATCCGTCCTTATCTGAACGCCCCCTGAGCGTCGACAGGAGAAGGATCAGGACGCCGATGGTGATCGCTGCATCCGCGACATTGAACACATAGAAGGACCAGGCGCCCACGTGCAGGTGCACGAAATCGACCACATAGCCGAACCGGACCCGGTCCACGATGTTGCCGAGCGCCCCACCCAGCACGAGGCCGAGCGCGATCGCCTCGGGCCAGTGGCGCTCGCGACGGATCCAGAAGGCCACGAACAGGGCGATCGCCGCCGTCAGGCCGACCAGAAGCCAGCGGCCAGTCTCGCTTCCGGCCGTCAGAAGCCCCATGGAAACGCCCCGGTTCTCGACCCAGGTGAGCGAGAGGAAGGGCAAAATGGGCACGCTTTCCAGCTGCCGGAGGCCGAGGCCCTCGATGATCCACCATTTCACCAGCTGGTCGACCAGGAAGACGATCGCGGCCAGCCCATAGGCGGCGCGGGCGTGGCTCATGCCGCGTCTGCCATCGCAACCGCGTCACCACATCGACCGCACAGGCCCGTCCCGTCCGCAACATCGGGCAGGTGCCGCCAGCAGCGCGCGCACCGCGGTTCGGTCGAGGGCATTGCCGAGACCGCCACCTCGACGCCCTCCGTCACCTCGACCGAGGCGACGATGCACAGTTCCGCGAAATCGATCGAAGCAATCGCTTCCCGATCGGCCGGGTCGGGCAAGGCCATGCGCACCGCGACTTCGTTCGACGCCCCCACCAGCTTCTCGCGCCGCATGGGCTCGATCGCCTGGGTGACAAGGCTTCGAAGCGCGCGCAGCCGGTCGAACCGGACCTCCAGCGCCGCGTCCCGCCAGTCGGCGGGCAGGTCGGGATAGCAGCCCAGATGCACCGAGCCACCGCCGTGGCGATGCTCGAACGCCTCCTCGGCGGTGAACACGAGCACGGGGGACAGCCAGTGGACCAGCCAGCCGAACAGGCGGTCGAGCACCGTGCGATAGGCGCGCCGACGCAGGGCGGCCGGCGGATCACAGTAGAGGCTGTCCTTGCGGACATCGAAGTAGAAGGCCGACAGGTCCACGGTCACGAAGGCGTTGATGGCGGCCATCATGCGCGGCCAGTCATAATCGTCGATGGCAGCGCGGCAGGCCTCGTCCAGCGCCTTCAGGCGCGAGAGCATGTAGCGCTCCAGCTCCGGCATCTGGTCATGCGCGACGGCTTCGGCCGGCGCCCAACCCTTCAGCGCGCCAAGGAGATAACGAAGCGTGTTCCGCAGCTTGCGATAGCTATCCACCGTGGTCTGCATGGCGAGCTTGCCGAAGCGCTGGTCTTCGGTCGTGTCGGTGGACGCCACCCACAGCCGCAGCACATCGACGCCTGAGTCCGCGATCAGCTTCTGCGGATCGACGACATTGCCGAGCGACTTCGACATCTTGCGCCCGCGCTCATCGAGCGTCATGCCATGCGTGTAGACCGCCTTGTAGGGCGCCCGGCCGCGGGTGCCGCAGGATTCAAGCAGGGATGACTGGAACCAGCCGCGGTGCTGGTCCGAGCCTTCGAGGTAGAGATCGGCCTGTTCGGCGCCGAGCCGCGCCTCGGTCACGAAGGCATGCGTCGAGCCGCTGTCGAACCAGACATCGAGGATATCCGTCACCTGCTCGTAGTCGGCGGCGTCATGGGCGCTGCCCAGGAACCATTGCGGGTCGCGCGTCCACCAGGCATCCGCGCCGTCCTCGCGGAAGGCCTCGACGATCCGGGCGTTCACCGCGGAGTCGACCAGATAGTCGCCTGTTCCCTTCCGCACGAACAGCGGCAGCGGCACGCCCCAGGCGCGCTGGCGGGACAGCACCCAGTCCGGCCGGCCTTCCACCATGGCGCGGATCCGGTTCTCGCCCTGCGGCGGGATCCAGCGGGTCTCGCCGATGGCCTTGAGCGCACGCGAGCGCAGCGTGGTGCCGTCCCCGAGATTGCGATCCAAGGCGACGAACCATTGCGGGGTGCAGCGGTAGATCAGCTTGGCCTTGGACCGCCATGAATGCGGATAGCTGTGCCGATAGTCGGCCGAAGTCGACAGCAGCGCGCCCGCCTCGGCGAGCGCCGTGCAGATCGGCCCGTCCGGCGCGTTGACCTTGTAGACATGTTGGCCGCCGACGACGGGCCAGTCCGCCTGGTAGGTGCCGTCCGGGCCGACCACGAACTTCGGCTCGATGCCATGCGCCTTGCACAGCAGGAAATCATCCTCGCCATGGTCGGGCGCCATGTGGACGAGGCCGGTGCCCTGTTCGGTCGTCACGAAATCGCCGGCGAGCAGCGGGCGCGGCTCGGCGAAGAAACCGCCCAGATGGTGCCAGGGGTGGCGGGCGACGGCACCGGCGATCTGGGCGGGCGCGACCGGCTCGCCGGGCCGGACATCCAGGCCCGAACGCTGCGCAAAGGCTTCCGCCAGCGCCTCGGCCATCAGCAGCAATTTTCCGCCCACCTCGAACAGGCGGTAGGAAACCTCCGGCCCATAGGCCAAGGCCCGGTTGACCGGCAGCGTCCAGGGAGTCGTCGTCCAGATGACGGCCTGCGCGCCCACCAGATCCGGCGCGTTCGGAGCGTCCACGATCTCGAAGCCAACATCCACCTGCGTCGAGACGATCTCCTCATACTCGACCTCGGCCTCGGCCAGCGCCGTCTGCTCGACGGGCGACCACATGACGGGCTTGGCGCCGCGATAGACCTGGCCGCTTTCGGCGAATTTCAGAAGCTCTTCGGCGATCTGGGCTTCCGCGCCGAAGTCCATGGTGAGATAGGGATTGTCCCACTCGCCCCAGATCCCCAGCCGCTTCAGCTGCTCGCGCTGCACGCCCACCCAGTGCGCCGCATAGGCCCGGCACTGGGCGCGGAACTCCAGGAAGGGGATGTCCCCCTTCTTCACCCCCTTCTCCCGGTTCAGCTCCTCCACGCGCCACTCGATCGGCAGGCCGTGGCAATCCCAGCCGGGGATGTAGGGTGCATCGAACCCCAGCTGGCCTCGCGTGCGCACCACGAAATCCTTCAGGATGTGGTTCATGGCATGGCCGAGGTGCATGTCGCCATTGGCATAGGGCGGGCCGTCGTGGAGGATGTAGCGCGGCCGCCCTGCCCGCTCGGCGCGGAGCCTATCGTGCAGGCCCTCGGCCGCCCAGCGCGCAAGCAGGCGGGGTTCGGTCTGGGCAAGGCCCGCCTTCATGGGGAAGCCCGTCTCGGGCAGGAACACGGTGTGGCGGTAATCTGCCGCCGGGGTCGTCTCGCTCATGGGCGCCCGCTTTAGAGCATGGGTCGCCCTTGGCAAGCATCGCTGTTGCACATGAATGTGCAACGCGTTCGCAATTAAATATCTGATTTTGTTTGACTTAAGTCATGGACAGGTCTAGTCGGTCCACAGGCGGCAACCGCGAGAGGGCATCATGAAGGGCGACAAGAAGGTCATCGACTATCTGAACGCGGTGCTGAAGGGCGAGCTGACCGCCATCAACCAGTATTTCCTGCACGCCCGCATGCTCGACAACTGGGGCGTGAAGAAGCTGGGCGCCTATGAGTATCACGAGTCGATCGACGAGATGAAGCATGCCGACAGGCTGATCGAGCGGATCCTGTTCCTGGACGGCCTGCCCAATCTTCAGGCGCTGAACCGGCTTCGAATCGGCGAGTCCGTGCCCGAGATCCTTCAGGCCGATCTCGAGCTGGAGCTTGAAGCCATTGCGCTTCTGAAGGAAGCCATTCCCTATTGCGAAAGCGTGCGCGACTTCGTTTCGCGCGAGCTGTTCGTCTCCATCCTCGAGGCCGAGGAGGAACATGTCGATTTCATCGAGACGCAGCAGCAGATGATCAGGGACCAGGGGCTGCAGAACTACATCCAGCTGCAGAGCGAGGCAGCCGGCAGCTAGTCCTCGCCGAAGCGGGTCTCCACCAGTTCGACCAGCGCGGCGAGCGCCGCCTCGGCCTGCGGCCCTTCGGCGCGCACCTCGATGCTGTCGCCTTGGGCGGCCGCCAGCATCATCAGCCCCATGATCGAGGTGCCCAGCATCTCTCTTCCATCCTTCGCGACGTTGATGGTCGTGTCAGAGCGGCTGGCCGTCGCCACGAGGCGGGTGCTGGCGCGGGCGTGCAGGCCGCGCCGGTTCGAGATGGCAAGCGTGACGGGGCCGGCCGTCGCCAACGCGACCTCAGGCAGCCTCGCCGAGCAGCCGGCTGGCCACGCTGATATATTTCCGCCCGGCCTCCTGCGCGAGGTCGACGGCCTCCCCCACGGGCTTGGCCTTGCGGATGCTGGCCAGCTTGATGAGCATCGGCAGGTTGATGCCGGCAATCACCTCCAGATTGGGGCGGCCGAGCAGCGAAATGGCCAGGTTCGACGGCGTCCCGCCGAACATGTCGGTGAGAAGGATCACGCCCGCGCCCTTGTCCACCTCGGCCGCAGCCCGCGCGATCTCCGCGCGCTTTTCCTCCATGTCGTCGCTCGCCTCGATGCAGACCGCAACGCATTGCGCCTGCGGCCCGACGACATGCTCCATGGCGGCGATGAACTCCGCCGCGAGGCGTCCATGGGTAACCAGCACCAACCCGATCATGCAGCATCCTTCCCGGCCCCGGAAACAGGCGGGGCTTCATCCTCATCGGCGGTTTCCTGCGCACGGTCCCGATGAACGACCGAATTCGGCCAGCCGGCCGCCGCGAGCGCCGAAGCCATGGCCTCGGCCACGGCAACCGACCGGTGCCGCCCGCCGGTGCAGCCGAAGGCAACCGTCAGATAGGCACGACCTTCCCGCGCATAGCCGGGCAGCAGCAGGGTTAGAAGCCCCAGCATCCGATCCAGCGCCGGCGCATAGAGCGGATCGGCTGCAACCCGCGCCTGGACGGCCGGGTCGCAGCCCGTCAGCGGCCGGAGCGCCAGGTCCCAGTGCGGGTTCGCGAGGAAGCGCATGTCGAACACGATGTCGGCATCGCGGGGAACGCCGCGCGCATAGCCGAAGCTGAGGATGGTAATCGTCAGCGGCCTCGCGGTGCCGGCGGCGAAGCGGGTGGCGATGGCGCGCCGAAGGTCGTTGGGGGCCATGTCGGTCGTGTCGATGACCACATCGGCCACCCGACGCAGGTCGGAAAGAAGCTCGCGCTCCAGCGCGATCCCGTCACCGGCCGGCCGGTCGGCCGCCATCGGATGCCGGCGGCGGGTCTCCGAAAAGCGCCGCACAAGCTCATGGCCTGCGCAGTCCAGGAACAGGATCCGGATGGGCCGGCCGCCCCTCGCCTGCTCGCCGACGATCGAGCGCAGCCGCTCGGGCGAGAAGGCGCGGGTTCGGGCATCGATCCCGATGGCAAGGCGGCGCTCGGCTGGCACCGAGACGAGCGGCGCGAGGAGCGACAGCGGAAGATTGTCCACGGCCTCGAAACCCAGATCCTCCAGGATCTTGAGGGCCGTCGACTTGCCCGCGCCGGACAGGCCGGTGACGAGCAGGACAGGGGCCTGCTCGGGCCTCGGCTCGTCTGGGCGGGCGGACGACATGCCCGTCACTTAGCCCCGTGCGGCAAGTCGTGCCACCGCCAGCTCCACTTTCATCGGCGCCGATGCCTCGAAGGGCGACAGCGCGAGCGACGGAATGGCGCACCCGGCCAGGTCGAAGGTGGATGGCTCGGGCAGGCGGTCAGGCGCGACATCGACACGGACCGCAAGCGCTGCCGGCACCCCGGACAGATGGGCCATGCGCACGATCCCGAGGCCGCGCACCTCGATCAGTCCCGCGATGGTCGGCGGCGGCGACAGAAGCGCTGCGCCATCCACGGCATCCACGCCAACGCGATCATCGGCAATCAGCACGGCACCGCGATCGATCAGCCGCAGCGCCAGGTCGGACTTGCCGCTGCCCGGGGCCCCGATCAGGAGGACCCCGGCGCCGCGAACCGCGACGGCCGTTGCATGCACTGTTCCGCTCACAGAGCCGGCAAGGTGACCCGGAAGGCCGCCCCCGCCCGGCCGTCGGGCCTGTCGGTGGCCTCGATCCGGCCGTCGAGCGCATCGACGATCGCCCGCGCGATCGAGAGGCCGAGTCCGCTGTGCTGGCCATAATGCTCATGGCCGGGTCGTTCGGAATAGAAGCGCTCGAAGATGGCGTCGCGCGCTTCGCCGGGAACCCCCGGGCCTTCGTCAAGCACCCAAAGCTCGACCGAGCCGTTCCTTCGGGCCACCTCGATGTCGATCTGCCCCCCCTCGGGCGAGAAGCTCAACGCATTGTCGATGAGATTGGTGACGACCTGCGCGAGCCGGTCGGAATCGGCGGCGACGATGGCCGAGCCGTCGCGCGGTACCTCCAGCCGGATCCCGATCCCGTGCGGCAGCGGCCCCGCTGCCGTCTGGGCCGCCACCAGCCCTGACACCAGCCGCCCGACATCGACCGGCTGCAGCCGGGTTCGGGAGAGTTCGGCATCCAGTCGCGAGGCGGCGGAAATGTCGGTGATCAGCCGGTCGATCCGCCGGACATCGGCCTCGATCACATCGAACAGCTGGGCGCGTGCCGCCTCGCTGCGGACGCTTCCCAGCGCCTCGACCGCGCTGCGCAGCGAGGCGAGCGGGTTCTTCAGCTCGTGGGCGACGTCGGCCGCAAAGGCTTCGGTCGCATCGATCCGCTGGCGAAGCGCCGCCGTCATGTCGGCAAGGGCGCGCGCCAGGCCGCCGATCTCGTCGCGCCGGTGCGGCAGGCGAGGCACGACCACGTCGCGCTGGCGGCCGAGCCGGACCCGGTGTGCAGCCAGCGCGAGTTGCCGCAGCGGGACGACGATGGTGCGCGCGAGATAGAGACTGAGCGCCAGGCTGAACCCCAGCACCGCAAGGAAGACGAGGAAGGTCGTGAGACGCTCCCGGCGGACGAGATCGATGACATCGGGCGTGTCCACCGTCAGCAGGACGACCGGGCGGTCACCCCTGCCGACGCCCGGCACGTCGATCGGCACGGCGGCCTGCAGCACGACCAGCCGGTCCTCGGTCTGCCGGGCCCGGGTGACGGGTTCGCCGCTCCGGGCTGCTGCCAGAACCTCGGGCCACGCCGCGCGCGAATCGCGGCCCGACTCGGCATAGGGGGGACGCTTGGCCTGCCCGGTCAGGAAATCGACGACCCGGTCGATCAGGATGGCACTCTGGCGGCGGAAACCTTCTGTGGTCGGATCGACCAGCTCGAAGCGGGTCACGGCCGGGTTCGACCAGTTGTCGGCCAGCCGCTCGCCATCGGCCCCGTAGAGCCGGATCCGGATGCCGCGCGGGCTGGAGATGCGCGGAATGGCCGCGGCACCGGCATCGAGACCCTGCGCTGCCACGAACTGGGCAATGATCTCGCCCTGCTGGACCAGCTCCTGCCCGCGCGTCTCGATCAACCGTGCCCGGAAGCTGTCGATGTAGATGAGGGCACCGGCCAGCGCGACGAGCGCGACCAGATTGACCACGAGGATCCGGGTGACAAGGGAAGAGAGACCGGAAAAGCGCAGGTGGGCCTGCCCGCGCCGAACCTCCTGCCGCGGGGGCAGGCGTGGTGGCGGGGCGTTCATCCGGCCTCGGGATCGAAGCGATAGCCGACGCCATAGAGCGTCTCGATGGCGCGAAAGGCCGGATCGACGGCCCGGAACTTCTTGCGCAACCGCTTGATGTGGCTGTCGATCGTCCGGTCGTCGACATAGCTGTCATGGGCGTAGGCCACGTCCATCAGCTGGTCGCGCGACTTCACGAATCCCGGCCGCTGCGCCAGCGCGTCGAGGATCAGGAACTCGGTGACCGTGAGCGCGACGTCCCGGCCGTCCCAGCGGACCCGATGGCGCGCCGGGTCCATCTCCAGCCGCCCGCGAACGATCGGTTCGGCTGCAGCGCCGTTGCCGGGGCCGGTGCCACGCCGGCTCGCCGTTCGGCGAAGCACGGCACGGATCCGCTCGATCAACAGCCGCTGCGAGAAGGGCTTGCCGATGTAGTCATCGGCGCCCATCGCGAGGCCCAGGGCCTCGTCGATCTCGGTGTCCTTGGAGGTCAGGAAGATGACCGGGAGATCCGACTTTTCGCGCAACCGGCGCAGCATTTCCATGCCGTCCATCCGCGGCATCTTGATATCGACGACGGCGAGGTCGGGCGGATTCTCGAGGCACGCCTTCAGGCCGGCCGCGCCATCCGCATAGACCCGGGTCTGGAACCCCTCGGCCTGGAGCGCAAGGCTGACCGAGGTCAGGATGTTGCGGTCGTCATCGACCAGCGCGACGACCGGCCCGGTGTCGGGATCGGAGGCGGACTCAACCATCGGGCCGGGCTGCTGCACGGTTCATCATGCGTCCGCCGTATAGCCCTTAACGACGACAGCACCAAAGCACGATGTTGCCTGCGCTTCACAGACGGGCCCGGCTTGATTAGGGGCTTTCGGAAAGCGTGGCGGTGGGCGAGGGAGCCGCCTCGGCAGCAACGGCGGAATGAAAGGTAACGACAGTCGTGAGCGCACAGGCAAAGGCGGCCCTCGAGGCCCAGGGCATCCGGACCGGCGCCCGGCTTCACTGGAACCTCGGCACGGCGCCGCTCATCGAGCTTGCCGTGCTGCGCAGCGAAGGGATGCTGTCGAAGGATGGCGCCTTCGTCGTCGAGACGGGGCCGCATACCGGCCGCTCCGCCAACGACAAGTTCACCGTGAAGGATGCCGAGACGGCCGAGACCGTCTGGTGGGGCAAGAGCAACAAGCCCATGGAGCCGGCCCACTTCGCTGCCCTGAAGGCCGACTTCCTTGCCGCCGTCGCCGAGCGCGAGACCCTGTTCGTGCAGGATCTGTTCGGCGGATCCCAGCCCGAGCACCGGGTGAATGTGCGGGTCATCACCGAGTTCGCCTGGCATTCGCTGTTCATCCGCACCCTGCTGGTGCGCCCGAAGGCGCATGAACTGGAAGGCTGGCTGCCGGACTACACGATCATCAACCTGCCGAGCTTCCGGGCCGATCCGGCGCGGCATGGGTGCCGGTCGGAGACGGTCATCGCGGTCAATTTCACCGAGAAGCTGATCCTGATCGGCGGCACCCGCTACGCCGGCGAGATGAAGAAGTCGGTGTTCGGGATCCTCAACTACCTGCTCCCCACGCGCGGCGTGATGCCGATGCACTGCTCGGCCAACATCGGCCCGAGTGGCGACACGGCCGTGTTCTTCGGCCTGTCGGGCACAGGCAAGACGACCCTGTCGGCCGACGCCAACCGGACGCTGATCGGTGACGACGAGCATGGCTGGTCGGACACGGCCGTCTTCAACTTCGAAGGCGGCTGCTACGCCAAGATGATCCGCCTCTCGCCCACGGCCGAGCCGGAGATCTACGCGACCACCAAACGCTTCGGGACGATCCTCGAGAATGTCGTGATCGACCCCGTCAGCCGCGAGATCGACCTCGACGACAATCGCCTGGCGGAGAACAGCCGCGGCTCCTACCCGATCGACTTCATTCCGAATGCCAGCCCGGACAACATGGGGCCACCGCCCAGGAACATCATCATGCTGACGGCGGATGCCTTCGGGATCCTGCCGCCAATCGCGCGCCTGACGCCCGACCAGGCCATGTATCACTTCCTCTCCGGCTACACGGCCCGCGTCGCCGGTACCGAGATCGGCGTGACCGAGCCCGACGCCACCTTCTCCACCTGCTTCGGCGCGCCCTTCATGCCGCGGCACCCGTCTGTCTACGGGAACCTCCTGAAGGAACGCATCGCGCGAGGCGGGGTCGATTGCTGGCTCGTCAACACCGGCTGGACGGGCGGGCAATATGGCGTGGGCAGCCGCATGCCGATCAAGGTGACCCGGGCGCTGCTCAACGCAGCGCTGGATGGCAGCCTGAAGAATGCCAGCTTCCGGCGCGATCCCTTCTTCGGCTTCGACGTGCCCGTCTCGGTTCCGGGCGTGGACGATTCCATCCTCGACCCGCGCCAGACCTGGCCCGATCCTGCCGCCTATGATGCGAAGGCGCGCGCGCTGGTGAAGATGTTCGTCGAGAATTTCGCCCAGTTCGAGGACCATGTCGAGCAGGGCGTGCGCGAAGCCGCCCCCCGGGCTGCCTGACGATGTCAGACGGGGCGGAGGCGCTTCCGCCCCGGCTCTACGGAACCGAGGCGGCAATCCGGCGGATCGCCGCGGGGCTTCTCGACAGGACGCTTCCGCGCGCCGACTGGACGCACGAGGCGCATCTGGCGGCCGTCTCTGTCCTGCTGCTCGAACATCGCGAGATCGACCTCCCGCGCGAACTGCCTGCCATCATTGCCGCCTACAATGAGGCGGTGGGTGGCCGGAACAGCGACACCGAAGGCTATCACGAGACGATCACGCAATACTGGATCGCCGCCGCCCGGGCCTTTCATGCTGCCAACCCGGCGGGTTCACTTGTCGAACGGGTGAACCGCTTCATTACATCTCCCGAGGGCCGGCGGGACGCACCGCTGCGCCATTTCAGCCGGGACCGGCTGTTTTCGGTTGAAGCGCAGCGCCTTCTCGTCGAACCGGACCGCATGCGATTCGAGTGGACGAATGCCGCGCCAGCTGTGATCGACTGACTGGGGGCTTCCCCAACTGGTGCACATGAGGCGGGCCGGATGGCAGCCATCGCAGGCGGGGCGGCCGGCGCGCACAGCCGAAGGCGCCCGGGCACTGCCAATCGGCCGGCGTGTAAAGAAACTTTACAATTTCGCGCCAACGTCGCGATTAACTCATTGATCTATCATATGCCAACTTTTGGCATATTTTATGCGCCCTCATGGCTGAGTGGAACGCGTCACCCTTGAGGAGCCTCTTCATGACCAAACCCTTTCTCGGCCTCGCACTTGCTGCCGCGATCGCTGTCACGACGCCAGCTGCAGCAGACACCATCGTTCCCGGCTTCAATGGCCAGGGGGCTCTCCCGAGCTGCGATGACTGCTATTCCAGCGCAATCTCGACCGGCTTTGCGATGAACTTCTTCGGCACGACCCGCACCCAGCTGTTCGTCTCGAACAACGGCTACGTCACCTTTGATGCCGGCCAGAGCGCGTTCACGCCGAGTGGCCTCGGCGCGAGCTACGGCGGGCTGCCCATCATTGCCCCCTTCTTCGCCGATGTCGACACGCGCGGCGGCCTCGGAAGCGTGACGTTTGGCACGGGCACCTTCAATGGCCGTTCGGCCTGGGGCGTGAACTGGATCGACACCGGCTATTACTCGGTACGGGGCGACAAACGGAACAGCTTCCAGCTGATCCTGACCGACCGCTCCGACACCGGCGCGGGGAATTTCGACATCTACTTCAACTATAGCCAGATCCAGTGGGAGACGGGGAGCCTCTCTGGCGGCGTGAACGGACTTGGCGGCATCTCGGCTGCCGTCGGCTTCAATGCGGCCCAGGGGGGCTGCCTGGAACCTTCTATGAGCTGGCGGGGTCGCGTGTTCCGGGCACCTTCCTCGACAACGGGACGGCCCCGCTCATCAATACCACCAATGTCGGCGTACCCGGCCAGCTGCTGTTCCAGGTACGGAACGGTGGAGTCGTCGTGCCTCCGCCGGGAGGCACCGTCCCCGAGCCGGCGACCTGGGCGATGTTGATCACGGGCTTTGGCCTGGTCGGCGCCTTTGCCCTCCGGCTCCGCCCCATCTTCGCCGGACGTTCGATGGCCATGATGGGGAACAGGGCGCGGCATGCTGCCGCGCCCGGTTCTTCTCTTACCGAAAGCCACGGGTTGCCGGTCGGGCCCGTGGTCGCCACCTTGCCTGCATGCGAATCGAGGGCAGAGGGCGTGCGCGGCCGCGGGCGTAGCAACGATTGGGGGTTTCCGCGCTGGCGTGCCTATGGTGGCGCCGCCGGCGCGCCCGAGGCACAGCGACGATGCGATCGCGACGGCTGCGACCAGCCCGGCACCTGCCCCGCGCCGAAGGCCCCGAACCGGCCCGAGCGCTGGTGGTTCTGCGAGGCCCATGCGGCCGAATACAATCGCCAGTGGGATTATTTCGCAGCCCTCAGCAAGGAGGAAGCCGCCGCCCAGGCCGAAACCGAGCAGCGTCGCGCCGGCGCCTATGGGCGGGCACGCCATTGGGACTGGGGCGAGGGAGACGGCAGCCGAAGCCGGGCCGAGCTCGATGCACTCCGCCTGTTCGACCTGCCACCCGACGCGGGCGAGGCGGACATCAAGGCCGCCCACCGGCGAATGGCGAAGGCCAATCATCCGGACGTGAACCCCGGGAACGCGGAAGCCGCCGAGCGCTTCCAGGCCGCCCAGGCCGCCTATGAGGTCCTGACGCGCGCGGCCGCAGCACGAACCGCCCGCGGCACGGGCCGCTAACCTTCTTTCCCGGCCGTTAACCAACCGACCGCCTGTCCGTTCCCGGGAAGAAACGACATTTTCCATGTCGTTTCCACAGGGACGGAAACGGAATCGTCGGGCCTTGGCCCGGAAGCGTGAGGGCAAGACATGTCGTATCGAGGGCTCTATCTGGCCGCGGCCGGGTTTCTGGCTGCTGCACTGGCCGTGCCGGCTTCGGCCGTTGCCGATGTGACGGTCAGCAAGGTTCAGTTCCAGAATGGCAAGAACATCTCGCTGTCGAACGGGCCGCTGGCCAGCCCGCTCAACACCCAGGCCGGAAACTTCCTGCTGACGGCCACCACCGGGGATGGAACCGGAACCCTCTGGGCCTTCTGCGTGGATCTCGCGCACACGCTGGCCAACGGGAATTACAGCCCGCCGCTGAAGTACAACTACGGCACCTTCACCCATGACAGCTTCGGCAAGATCGTGCCGCTGGCCGATCGTGTGGCGATGAAGGCGCTCGCGGCCGAGGGCTTCCGGCTGCTGAAGGCCGGCACGGGCGGCATGGGCGCGCCCGGCATCGCGGATGACATCCAGGCCATTCAGGCCGCCATCTGGAAGATCGAATACGGCGCCTCGAACTATGCGACGCCGCTCAGCTACACGGGCGGTCCTGCGCTGAGCCTGGTGAACAGCTACATCGCTCTGGCGACGAGCGGCCAGCTGAAGGGCACGGCGCGCTACATCTACTCGCTCGACAATCCGCTGCGACAGGGCCTCTTCGTTCCGGGCGTTCCGGAGCCGGCGACCTGGGCGATGCTGATTGCCGGCTTCGGGCTGGTCGGCAGTGCCATCCGGCGGCGTCGAGCCGTGGTGCTGGTGAGCGCCTGAGCCATGAACTGAATCAATGGGGGGCTTCCAAGCTCCCCATTGCCTCATGGGCAAGGGCCGGCTAGCGCGCAGGCGTGTCCGACATCCTTGCCACGCTGACCTCTCCGGTCATCCTCTTTTTCATCCTCGGCGCGCTGGCCTCCTTTGCGCGCTCCGATCTCTCCATTCCCGAGAGCATCTCGAAGGGGCTTTCGCTCTACCTGATGGCCTCGATCGGGCTGAAGGGCGGCGTCGAGGTGTCGGCGGCCGGTTTCGATCCGCAGATGATCGTGACCGGGCTCGCTGGCCTCATTCTCAGCTTCGGTCTTCCGTTCCTCGGCTTTGCCCTGCTGCGCACCATCGGGCGTCTCGACCCTGTCAACGCCGGCGCGGTTGCGGCCCACTATGGCTCCGTCTCGGTCGTCACCTTCGTGACCGGCGTCGCCGTGCTCCAGAGCCAGGGAAATGGGCCGGCGGGCTGGATGGTCGCGGTGCTCGCCCTCATGGAAACGCCGGCCATCATCGCGGGCCTGCTGCTGGCGCGCGGCTCGCTCGGCGGTCTCGGACAGTCGCGCAACGCCGAAGGCTATGGCGAGCACAGCGTCTGGCGCGAGGTGCTTCTGAACGGGCCGGTCGTGTTGCTGGTCGGCGCCTTCCTGATCGGCGTTGTCGCCGGCAAGCCGGGTTATTCGCCCGTCAGCCTCTTCTTTACCGACCTGTTTCGCGGCGTGCTCTGCCTCTTCCTGCTCGACATGGGCCTGCTTGCAGCGCGGCGCCTGCGAGAGGCGCGAAGCCTCACGGTGCCGCTGGCACTTCTTGCCGTCGTCATCCCGCTGGTGAACGCGAGCGTCGGGCTTGGCGTGGCAGCGCTCATCGGCCTGCCGTCCGGCTCTGCCGCGGCGTTCGTCATCCTGTGCGCGTCCGCAAGCTACATTGCGGTTCCGGCTGCGCTGAGGCTCGCCCTGCCCCAGGCCGATGCCGGCCTCTATCTCGGCATGTCGCTCGCCATCAGCTTCCCCTTCAACATCATCGTCGGGATCCCGCTCTACAGCTGGGCGGCGGGCCTCATCGGCTAGACAGGGGCGGATTGCCGCTCTAGCCGCTGGCGCCATGCCCGAGTTTCGCGCGCTCATCGAAGGCTATCGCCGGTTCCGCCTCGGTGCCTACCGGGAACAGCGGGAGCGCTATGACCGTCTCACCCAGGGCCAGGCACCGAAGGTGATGGTGATCGCCTGCTCCGACAGCCGGGTCGATCCCACCCGCGTGTTCGATGCCGAGCCGGGGCAGATGTTCGTGCTGCGCAACATCGCCAACCTCGTGCCCCCGATGGCCGCGATCTCCGGCCAGTCATCGGTCGCCGCCGCGCTCGAATATGCCGTCGGAAGCCTCGAGGTGCATCACATCGTCGTCTTCGGCCATGCGCGCTGCGGCGGGATCGCGGCCGCGCTTGCCGGCGATTTCGACAATCCGGTCGCCGGCCGCCACGTCCATGCCTGGATGGAGTTCATCGCACCGGCCCGCGACGCGGTGCGCGCGGCGGCTGCGCTCTCCCCCGACATCGACGCGCAGCGAACGCTCGAACAGGCCAGCGTGCGGCTATCCCTCGCAAATCTCCGCACCTATCCCTTCGTCGCCGAGGCCGAAGCCGCCGGCAAGGTGAAGCTGCATGGCGCCATCTTCGACATCGGCGAGGGCGTGCTGAAGCTTCTGGAGCCGGGAACGGACCAGTTCAGGCCGGTTGCGGTCGATCTCTGAGGCGGGGTTTGTCCGCCCCGGGTTCCGCCGTTACACCGGGGCCCATGCTACGCCTCGCCGATTTCCTGCCCTATCGGCTCTCGGTCGCGTCGAACGCCGTGTCGGAGCGGATTGCGCGCACCTACCAGGCCCGCTTCGGGCTGAAGGTGCCGGAATGGCGCGTGATCGCCGTGGTCGCCGAAGCCGGCGAGGCAACCCAGGCCGCGCTGGTGGCAGCCACCGGCATGGACAAGATGACGGTCTCGCGCGCCGTCTCCGCGCTGGTCGCGCGCGGCCTCGTCGGCCGGGCCACCGCCGCCGACCGCCGAACCCGGGCCCTGCAGCTGACACCGGCCGGAAGAGCCCTGCATGCGGAGATTGCGCCACTTGCGCTCGAGATCGAGGCCGAGCTTCTGAGCGGCCTGACCGCCGGGGAGCGACGCCAGCTCATGGACCTGCTGCAACGGCTGGAGGCTTGCGCCAGACCGTAACATCTGTTACGGAAAACACATCAGCCAGTTCGGGAGTTTCGCCATGGCCAGCGTGCCCGCTTCCCTCGCAGATGCCCCTGCCCCCGCGAACTTCATGGGACTCGACGGGTTCGAGTTCGTCGAGTTCACCGGCCCGGATCCGGATGCACTGGGCGCACTGTTCGAGAAGCTGGGCTTCACCCATGTGGCGACGCACCGCTCCAAGAAGGTGAAGCGCTACGCCCAGGGCGACATCAACTTCCTGCTGAATTTCGAGCCGGAAGGCCAGGTCGCCGAGTTTCGTGCGAAACGGGGGCCAAGCGCGAACGCGATGGCGTTTCGCGTCAAGGACGCGCGCGCTGCCTTCGAGGAAGCGATCCGCCGCGGCGCGGAACCGGTCGAAGGCCGGATCGGACCGATGGAGCTCAACATCCCGGCCATCCGCGGAATCGGCGGGGCCAATCTCTATCTCGTCGATCGCTATGGCGCGGCCGAGATCTACGATGTCGATTTCGTGGCCGTTCCCGGCGCCAGCAAGGCCGACCGCGATGTCGGCCTGCACACGCTCGATCACCTCACCCACAATGTCGGCCGCGGCCAGATGGCCCGCTGGGCGGACTATTATGAGCGCATCTTCGGCTTTCGCGAGATCCGCTACTTCGACATCAAGGGCCGGGCGACGGGCCTCTTCTCCAAGGCGATGACCGCGCCCGACAACAAGATCCGCATCCCCTTGAACGAAAGCCAGGACGAGAACAGCCAGATCGAGGAGTTCCTTCGCGCCTACAATGGCGAGGGGATCCAGCATATCGCGCTGGCAACCGACGACATCTTCACGACGGTCGACAAGCTCAAGGCAAACGGGATCCGCTTCCAGGACAGCCCGGACACCTATTTCGACCTGATCGACAAGCGCCTGCCCGGCCATGGCCATGATGTCGAGGCGATGCGCAAGCGCCGGATCCTGATCGACGGCGCGCCGGAGACCGGCGGCGGCCTCCTGCTGCAGATCTTCACCGAGAATATGGTCGGCCCGATCTTCTTCGAGATCATCCAGCGCAAGGGCAATGACGGCTTTGGCGAGGGCAATTTCCAGGCGCTGTTCGAAAGCCTCGAGCTCGACCAGATCCGTCGCGGCGTGATCCCGTCGGGCATGCGGGCATGAACGCCCCCTTCGCACGGCCCGACATGCCGCTCGCCCATGCCGGCTTCGGAGGCGAGTTCCAGTCCGAATCGGTTCCCGGCGCGCTCCCGATCGGTCGCAACTCGCCGCAGCGCCCGCCGCTCGGTCTCTATGCCGAACAGCTGTCGGGATCGGCCTTCACGGCACCGCGCCACGAGAACCGCCGCACCTGGCTCTATCGTCGCCGGCCCTCGGCCATGCATGGCCCCCTATTGCCGCTGGCGCACGGCGGGCTTGCCGCGCCGCCCTTTGCCGACAGCGTGCTCGACCCGAACCGCATGCGCTGGGACCCCCTGCCCCTGCCGACCCATCCGGTCGACTGGCTCGAGGGCCTGCACACGCTGATGGGCAATGGCTCGGCCGACGAGGGAACGGGCGTCTCGATCCATCTCTACGCCTGCAACCGCCCGATGGCCGGCCGCGCGCTTCGCAATGCCGATGGCGAGATGCTGATCGTGCCGCAGCAGGGGGCGCTTCGGGTCCAGACGGAACTCGGCCCGATGCCCGTCCGCCCCGGTGAGGTGGTGCTGGTGCCGCGAGGCCTCGCCTTCCGCGTCGATGTCGAGGGGCCGGCGCGCGGCTATGTCTGCGAGAATCACGGCAGCCCCTTTCGGCTGCCCAATCTGGGGCCGATCGGCGCCAATGGCCTTGCCGCCCCGCGCGACTTCGAGACCCCGGGCGCTGCCCCGGAAGGCGACGAGCCCACCCAGCTCGTGGTCAAGCTCGGCGGACGCCTGTTCGCCACCGACCTTGCCCACAGTCCGTTCGATGTCATCGCCTGGCACGGCAACCATGTGCCCTGGCGCTATGACCTCGCCCGCTTCAATACGCTGGGCACCGTCAGCTTCGACCATCCGGACCCGTCGATCTTCACCGTCGTCACCTCGCCAACGGGCGAGCCCGGTGTCGCCAACTGCGATTTCGTCATCTTCCCGCCGCGCTGGATGGTCGCCGAAGACACCTTCCGTCCGCCCTGGTTCCATCGCAATATCATGAGTGAATACATGGGCCTTATCCATGGAAGTTACGATGCCAAGGAAGGCGGGTTCGTGGCCGGCGGCGGCTCGTTGCACAACCGCATGTCGGCCCATGGGCCAGATGTTGCCAGCTGGCGCCGGGCCAGCGAAGCCATGCTGACGCCGGAGAAGTTCGATGGCGGCCTCGCCTTCATGTTCGAAACCGTACGCCCTTTCCGGCTGACCCGCTGGGGTCATGAAACGCCGCTACGCCAGGCCGACTATGACAGGGCGTGGGATGGCTTTCCGGGCGGTGGCGCATGAGCTGGTGGGCGCTTGACGAGACGCACGCCATCCACGCACGCTGCTGGGTGCCCGGCGCCGATGGCCACCCGGACTTCCCGGTGCAGAACCTGCCGCTCGGGCTCTTCTCGGACGGGGATTCGGGGCCGCGCGCGGGCGTCGCCATCGGCGATCATGTCTTCGACCTGGCCGGCGCGCTCGACAACGGCCTCCTGTCCGGGCTCGAGCCGCTTTCCGATGTCGCGCGCGATCGCCTGAACGAACTGCTGTCGCTTGGCGCCGAGACACGCCGCGCCCTGCGTCGGGCCCTCTTCGGGCTGCTCACCGATCCAGCTGCCGAAGCGACCTGCACGCCCTTCCTCGTGCCTGCGGCTGAAGCCCAGCTGCACCTTCCCTGCGAGGTGGGCGACTACACGGATTTCTACGCGGGGATCCACCATGCTACCAAGGTGGGCGCCCTGTTCCGGCCCGAAAATCCGCTCCTGCCCAACTATCGGCACGTGCCCATCGGCTACCATGGAAGGACCTCCTCGGTCGTCGTGTCGGGAACGCCCGTCATGCGCCCGTCCGGGCAACTGGCCGGCCCGGACGGGCCGCGGTTCGCCCCCACGGCCCGGCTCGACCTCGAGCTGGAGCTGGGCGTGTGGATCGGGCCCGGCAACGAGCTGGGCAGGCCCATCCCCATCGCCGAGGCGCACGAACATGTCGCCGGATTCTGCCTGCTGAACGACTGGTCGGCGAGGGACATCCAGGCTTGGGAGTATCAGCCGCTCGGCCCCTTCCTGGCCAAGAACTTCCTGACGACGGTGAGCCCCTGGATCATCACGCCGGAAGCGCTCGCGCCCTATCGCAGGCCCGCCTTCCCTCGCGCCGCGGACGAGCCGCTGCCCCTCCCCTATCTGACCGATGCGGCGGACCAGGCGCACGGCGGCCTCTCGGTCGGTCTTTCGGTCTGGCTGCAGACGGCCGCGATGCGCGAGGCGGGCACCGCGGAGCTGCAACTGTCGGCCAGCGACTCGAGCAACCTCTACTGGACCGTGCAGCAGATGGTCGCCCACCACACATCCGGCGGCTGCAACCTGCGGCCCGGCGACCTCCTCGGAACGGGCACGATCTCCGGCGCGGCGCCGGGCAGCGAGGGATCGCTGCTGGAACTGACGCGCGGTGGCGCCGAACCGATCCGCCTGCCCACCGGCGAGCAGCGCTCCTTCCTCGAGGCAGGCGACCGGCTCAGGATCGAGGCGCGCGCCAGCCGCGCTGGCTTCGCCTCCATCGGGTTCGGACCCTGCACGGGCGAGGTGGTCGGCTGACCGCCCCGCCCGGCAAGCGAAGCATCGGGCCCGGAATCAGGGGTTGACGGGCGGCCGCACCGAGGAATGCAGGTGCTGGATCTTCCAGTCCTTGCCGTCCCACCTGTAGAGGAAGGTGTAGCGCGCCGGCACGTCCACGCGCTCGCCATTGGCATTGGCCATGTTGACCGTCCAGTTGCCGCTGCGTTGCGCCATGTTGCAGTCGATCTGGATGGTCGAGGTGTCGATCCGGCCGACCGGCTTGCCCTTCAGGAAGTCGACGAAATAGGCCCGGATCTTCTCGGGCGTGGTCCGCTCTGCGTTGGAGACGGTCGCGAGCAGGGTCGCATTCGGGGCAAACAGGGCTGTCACCGTGTCGGGATCGCCCGTCGCCCACGCCTGGTTGAAGCGATCGAACTGGGCTGCGACTTGCGCCTCGCTCACGCTGGGGCAAGCGGTGCGGGCCTGGCGAGCCTCGGCTGCGGATGCGAACATGACGAGCGGAACGATCGAGGCGGCGATCAGCTGGGCCTTCATATGTTTGATCTCCCTTGTGGATTTCGGCGGGCGGGATGTAGGAACCGCTGTCCCCCGTCGCCATTGAATCCGCCAAATGGCTCCTGCCCCGAAACAGCCGGTCTGCGCCTGCATCATTTGCAATGCTCATGATGGCCTGCGGGCGCGGTCCTTTTGACGGCGATCAAGGCCCTTGAAAGCGACTGGCGCTTGGGTTCCGATTGTCCGATGATGGCGCAAGCAAGGGAGACAGGCCGTGAAATCGATCCTCCTTCATGTCGGCGACGATCCGCAGTTTGAATCGCGGCTGCAGGGCGCGCTCGATCTCGTCCGTTTTACCGAGGGGCATCTGGAATGTCTCCAGACTCGGCGGGTGCCGGCGTTCCTGGGGGCGGATGCAGGCGGCTTTGCCGGGTCTGCCGCGATGATCGTCCGCCTGATGGAGGATGAGGCCCGACTTGCCGAGGCCGAGCGGCAGAAGCTGGATTCGCGGCTCGCCAAGGAAGGGGTCCCCTTCAGCTTCTCCGAGGCCATGGGCGATCCGGCCCAGACCCTGGTCGATCGCTCGCTCCTGGCAGACGCCATCGTCATGACCCTGCCGGGGAGCGAACATCGCGACCTCGCCCATGCGCTCGCCGCCGTGGTGACGCGCGCGGACGCGCCCGTTCTCGCGGTTCCCGCCGGAGCCTCGCGCCTCGAACTGGAGAAGCCGATCCTCGTCGCCTGGAAAGCGACGACCGAGGCCGCCAATGCCGTGAAGGGCGCCGTGCCGCTGCTGCAGCGGGCCAGCCAAGTCGAAGTCGTCACCATCGATCCGCCCGGCGGGGGCGACTTTCCACCGACCTCGGTTGCCGCCTATCTCTCGCGCCATGGCATCCACGCCACCCTGCACGAACGCAGTTCCGGGGACCGTTCGACGTCCGACACGCTGCTTGCCACCGCGCGCGAGCTGGGCGCCGGCCTCATCGTGATGGGGGGCTATGGCCGCAGCCGGGCAATGGAATTCCTCCTCGGCGGCGTCACCCGCCGCCTGCTCGGCGTTTCAGACGTGGCTCTGCTGCTCGCCCACTAGGGACAGCTTCCGCCATCAATCTGTCGCAGGAACCTGTCACCCTCCGGCCGAGGGAGAAGCCGATGACACCTCCAATCGGACCCGTCGAGTTCCTGCTGCTCGGCTTCGAGGGCAACCGCTTTTCCGGAGACATCACGCCGGCGCTTGCCGATCTCGTCGACCAGGGCCTCGTGCGCCTGCTCGACGTGGCGGTCGTTATGAAGGACGCAGAGGGTGAGGCGATCATCCTCGAGATGCAGGAATTGCCGGAGGATGTCGCGGGCGCGGTCAGAAGCCTGACGGGCGAGGTACGTGGCCTGATGTCCGAGGCCGACCTGCTCGACATTGCCGACGCGCTGGAGCCCTCGACGACGGTCGCAGCGCTGTTGATCGAACATCTGTGGGCCGATCGCTTTGCAACCGCGGTGCGCTCGGCGGGCGGCGAACTGCTCGCAAGCGAGCGGATTCCCGGTGACCTCGTCGACCAGGCGCGGGCGACCCTGTCGGCAGTGGCGGAACTCACGAGCGGGGAACAGCCATGATCGGATCGAGACGCGGCCGCCCGAGCCTGATCGGCCGGGCTGCCGGAACCGCTGCACGGACGGCGGTGATTACCAAGACCGCGACAGCCGTCGCGAGCTCGTCGGCCGCAAAGCAGCAGGCCCGCACCCGTCAGGCCAAACTCGCCCATGCCGAGCACATGGCGGCCGTTTCCCCGGCAGCCGAACCGGCCGGCGAAGACCTGCGGTCCAAGCTGGCCCAGCTCGCCAGCCTGCACGACCGCGGCGTGCTGAGCGATGCGGAATTCATCGAGAACGCCAAGTCGCTGGCCTGACCCTGTCGAGGAGGTGATGGTGGAGCCGAGGGGGATCGAACCCCTGACCTCTACAATGCCATTGTAGCGCTCTCCCAGCTGAGCTACGGCCCCGTCATCCTCTATCTCCCGCCTGGGAGCGGGAGCCGCGCGCCTAGCGCAAGCCTGTGCTGCCTTCAAGCCCCGCTTTGCACGTCGCGCCGAAGCAGCTCAGCGATCTTCCTCGCGGTCCTCGACGACCACCTCCGACAGGTCGTCATCGCCGCCGATATCGACATCCGCATCCTCGGACGGCTCATCGCCATCGGCATCCGCCAGATCGAGATCATCGGCTTCCAGGGCCGGTTCGGCTTCGGGAGCCTCCGCCTTTGCCGTTTCGAACGGCAGGGTCTGCTTCGACTTGAGGATGGGTTCCGGAACCCAGCTGTAGCCGCAGTTGATGCAGCTGACCGGATCATCGTGCGTCAGGTCGTAGAAACGCGTCGCGCACTTCGGGCACTGGCGCTTCGTTCCCCATTCGGGCTTGATCACGCTTGCTGAAACTCCAAGAGAGGGGCTGGTCGGACGCTCGCGCCGGGCAAAGGGCCGGCCGGCCCGATCCGGCCGGACGAGCGGCGCCTTGCCACAGGGCCGGGCGGCTGTCAAAGCCCCGCGCCGATGCTGCCCGAGAGCTCCCAACCCCAGCCGCTCACCCTCGTCGCGCCGGGGCCGCTTGCCGGGAGCATTCGCGTTCCCGGTGACAAGTCGATCTCGCATCGCGCCCTCATGCTCTCGGCGCTGGCCGTGGGAACCAGCCGGGTCGAGGGGCTGCTGGAAGGCGAGGATGTGCTGGCAACCGCCGCTGCCCTGCGCGCGCTGGGCGCGCAGCTGGCGCGACAGGACGACGGGTGCTGGCAGATCGACGGGATCGGGCTCGGTAGCCTGCTCCAGCCCCGGAACGTCCTCGACATGGGCAACAGCGGCACGTCCACGCGGCTTCTCATGGGTCTGCTCGCGACGCATCCGCTGACCGCCACCTTCACCGGAGATGCTTCCCTGTCGCGCCGACCGATGGGCCGGGTGATCGACCCCCTGTCGCGCATGGGGGCAAGCTTCCACGCCGCGCCCGGCAACCGCCCGCCGCTCACGCTGGAGGGCGCACCCCTTCCGCTGCCACTTCACTATCGCTTGCCGGTCGCGTCGGCGCAGGTGAAGTCAGCCATTCTGCTTGCCGGTCTCAATGTCGGCGGCGAGACCATTGTCGAGGAACCTGTTCCCACACGAGACCATAGCGAGCGCATGCTGGCGGGCTTCGGCGCCGACCTCGCGGTCGAGGCGCTGCCGGATGGCGGCCGCCGAATCGCGATACAAGGCTGGGCCTCGCTCAGGCCACAATCCATCCGGGTGCCTGGCGACCCGTCGTCGGCCGCCTTTCCGCTCGTTGCCGCCCTGCTGGTGCCGGGCAGCGAGCTTGTGATCGAAGGCGTGGGCGTCAATCCGACCCGCGATGGCCTCATCCGCGTGCTTGCGATGATGGGCGCCGACATCGAGCGCCTCAACCCTCGCGAGACAGGCGGCGAGCCGGTTGCCGATCTGCGCGTGCGCCATTCGCCGTTGCGGGGAATCGACGTGCCCCCCGAACTGGCGCCGACCCTCATCGACGAATATCCGATCCTCTTTGTCGCGGCCGCGCTGGCGAGCGGCCGAAGCGAGCTGAGAGGCCTCGAGGAACTGCGTGTCAAGGAGAGCGACCGGATCGCCACCATGGCCGAGGGCCTGCGGGCCTGCGGGATTGCGGTCGAGGAACTGCCGGATGGCCTCATCATCGAGGGAAGCGGCGGCGAACCGCCGGCAGGCGGCGCAACCGTCGCCGCGCACCTCGATCACCGCATCGCCATGAGCTTCAGCATCCTGTCCCTTGCCTCGCGACGGCCCGTGACCGTCGATGACCGCGCGCCGATCGCAACCAGCTTTCCCGCCTTTGTCGACATGATGCGCTCGGTCGGAGTGGTGGACCTCAGCCCACGGACCTGAGGCCGACCGCGGCGCCATCCGGCCGCAGCCAGCCGGCGATGGCCTCGGCAATGCGGGTTGCGGCATGGCCATCCCCGAAGGGGTGCACGGGCACCGGCGGCTCGGCCCGGAGCAGGCGGCGAACCGTGGCCACGATCGAATCCGCCTCGAGCTCGGCCAGTTCGGACACGCCGGCCTGGATGGCCTCCGGGCGTTCGGTCGCGGCCCGCAGAACGAGGGTTCTGAGGCCGAGCGACGGCGCCTCTTCCTGGAGGCCGCCGGAGTCCGTCAGCAGCAGGCGGCAATGCTGCATCAGCCAGACGATGGACGCATGATCGAGCGGCGGCAGCAGGTGAATGCCCTCGAGCCCGGACAGGCGCTTCACGATCGTGCCCTGGACATCGGGATTGGGGTGGACCGGGATCAGGATGTCAGCCTCACAGAAGGCGGCGAGGCGCGCGAGCGCCGCCGTGATGGCTCCGAGCCGCGACCCGACATTCTCCCGGCGGTGCACGGTCGCCAGAAGGAGCGGGCGGCGCGCAGCAAGCACGAAGGGAAATCGCGCCTCGATCGTTGCCCGAAGGCCCGGATCGCGCTGGAGCCGCTCCAGCGTCAGCCGCAGCGAGTCGATCCCGCTGTTGCCGGTCACATGGATCGTCGTCGGATCGACTCCTTCCCGACGCGGTGCAGCGGTGGCTGCTTCGGTTGGGGCGAGATGCAGGGCCGTCGCCCGGGCGACGAGCTGCCGATGCAGCTCCTCGGGAAAGGGTTCGCCGAGGTTTCCGGTGCGAAGGCCGGCCTCGACATGCGCGACTGCGGTTCCCGCATAGGCAGCGGCCAGCGCGCCGGCCAGAGTCGAGACCGTGTCCCCCTGCACGATCACCATCGGCGGACGATAGGCCTCGAGGACAGGCGCCAGGTAGGTCAGGAAGGCAGCCAGCAGTTGCGCTGGAGTCGCGCCGGGCCGGCCGGCTGCGAGGTCGAGATCGGGCGTAAGGCCGACCTCGCGAAGCATGACGGGCACCAGGTCGGGATGCTGGCCGGTGGAGACCAGCAGGGTCGGCAGTCCGCGCGCGCGCAGGGCACAGATGACTGGTGCAAGCTTCACCGCCTCGGGTCGCGTGCCGCAGATGGCTAGAAGGGGCCGCCGCTCCTCGGGTCGGGCCGAATCTGGCCGCTGGCGCAGCACGGGCATGGCACCCCCTGTTCACGAACAGGTGCCGAAACCTTCGGCACGGCTGCCCGACGATGCCGACCCCGAGGGCGGCGCTAGCAAGAAGGTAAGCGGCGCGCCACGCTTTTTGGCAGTCGTGCAGGCAAAGGATCGTTAACGATGGCAGCTTGAATTGAACATGCGAATCGCTTGCAATCTGCCCTCTAGCTGCATATCGTTCGCATTAGCTGGGCTGCTTCCGGCCGACAGGAGTTTGGGCACGCCATGATCGTCTGTTCCTGCAACGCGCTTCGCGAGGCCCAGGTTCGGGAGATCGCCCGCGGCGGTGTCCGCTGCGAGCGGGAAGCCTATCACCGGCTGGGCTGCCGGCCCCAGTGCGGGCAGTGCCTTCCCTTCGCGCGCCAGCTCGTCCAGGATGAGGCGGCCCGAGCGGCGGCCTAGTCGTCGCCGGCGCCGAGCAGCGCTCGGGCATCGTCCCAGTCCCGGCCGATCTGTGCCTTCAGCGCCTCGAGGCCGTCGAGGGCAAGTTCGGCTCGAAGCCAGCCGATCAGCTCGACCGTGATGATCTCGCCGTAGAGATCGCCCTTCCAGTCGGGGATCCACGTCTCCAGCAGCTCGCGCGGCGGGTCGAACATCGGCCGCACGCCCAGGTTCGACACGGCTGGCCGGCAATCGCCACCCGGAAGCCGAACCCGGCTCGCATAGACGCCATAGCGGGGGCGCTGATAGGGGCCGAGCAGCTGGTTCGCGGTGGGCACACCGATGGTTCGGCCGCGCTTGTCGCCATGGACGACCGGCATCTCGATCGCGAACGGCCGGCCGAGAAGCGCGGTGGCAAGCGCCATGTCGCCTGCTTCAAGCGCCGAGCGAACCCGTGTGGACGAGACCACCCCCCGGGAGTCGGCGACGGGCGCAACCGCTTCAGCCGTGAAGCCGTGCAGCCGGCCGAGGATGGGCAGTTGTTCGGCCGATCCCGAACGCCCGCGGCCGAAGGTGAAATCATGCCCGGTCACCACATGGGCGACACCCAGCCGGCGCGCCAGCCAGTCGGCCGCGAACTGCTCGGCCGACAGCCCTGCAAGCGCCGAATCGAAGGGAATCACGATGACCCCGTCCGCGCCGAGACCGTCGACCAGGCGCAGCTTCTGCGAGAGCGTGGTGATCGCGAAGGGCGGCGAGTCGGGCCGGAAGTGACGCGACGGATGCGGTTCGAACGTCGCGACCAGGCCCGGGAGTCCGCTGGCCCGCGCATGAGTCAACGCAGCCCCGATCACGGCCTGGTGGCCAAGGTGCACGCCATCGAAATTGCCCAGCGCCAGCGCGCCGCCCCTGAGCGCGGCCGGAAGTTCGCCTCCCCCCTCGATGATCTGCATGGGCCGCGCCTTAGCCGGCCGACCGCGGATCGGCCAGCGCCGGCCGCTCGTAGCGGATGAAGCTGAAGGCCGGCGTGCTGGTGCCGGCCGGATGGTCTTCCCGCCAGACTGGCTGCCACTGGTCGGCTTGCGGGTCGGGAAAGAAGGTGTCGCCCGCCGGGTGTAGGTCAATCCGTGTAAGCTCGATCGCAGTCGCAATCGGGAGGGCGAGCCGGTAGATCTCGCCGCCACCGATCACCATGATCGCGTCCGCCCGCGCAGTGCCGTGCAGGCCGGTCGCCGCAATCGCCTCGGCAAGATTGGGAACGACCGTCACGCCAGCGGGCCTGAAGCCGGGATCACGGCTTAGAATGATGTTGTGCCGACCCGGGAGCGGCCGGCCGATGGACTCGTGGGTCCGGCGGCCCATGATCACCGGCTTGCCAACCGTAATCCGCTTGAAGCGGGCAAGGTCGGCGGAAAGGTACCAGGGCATCCGCCCGTCGGCCCCGATCACGCCGTTGGCTGCCGCGGCTACGACGAGTTCGATCGCGGGACGGATCGCCACCGTCCGCCTCAGCCGACGCTGCGCGAGCGGCCGCCGAGCGCTACCAGGAGCCGACCGAGAAAGGCGATATAGGCAAGGCCGATGGCCGCCGAGGCCCCGGCAGCCAGAAGTTCGAACAGCCAGCGCCCGATGCCCCAGCCCGACTCCGTCTGGCCTGCAGCGATCGTCGATACGACGCCGACGGCCGCCCCCAGGCCGGCGATCCCGATGGTGACGAGGAGCAAGGCCAGCAAGAGCACCCCCAGCATGCCGATGATGCGGAGCGAATGCCCATCGGTCAGCTGCCAGCTCCGCTTCAGCGCGTCGATCGGATCCGGCACGGACGTGGCCACAAGCGGCGTGGCAAGGCACAGTCGAGAAAAGAGCCAGATGCCGGGCAGGATGAACAGCAACAGCCCGGCAAAGACGGCCATTCCCTGCAGCAGGGAAGCCGCAAGAGCCGGCAGAACCCGCTGGACTGCCCGCTGCAGGGCCGCCCCGAGCGTGTCATCCCCCGTGCCGTCGTCCACCGCGATCCGGACGATGACCAGCTGGCCCACGAGCGACATCAGGACCAGGAACAGCAGCGCCACCGCATCGCCACCGGCCCGCCCGGCGGTGAAAAGCTGGTCGGGCGTCGCATCCCCGACCCGCCAGTTGAACAGCAGCTGTGGCAGGAAGAGAAAGGCGGCCGCAACAGGCACCAGCAGCGGCCGATGCCGCCTGATCAGCTCGACGGTCTCGGGCCAGAGCTGGCCGAACGCAGGGGGTAGCAAGTTCGGGGTCGTCGGCTCAGCGGGCGCCGACGCCGCTGTCGGCCATCAGGGCCTGGAGTTCGCCGGCCTCGAACATTTCCATCATGATGTCGGAGCCACCGACGAACTCACCCTTGACGTAGAGCTGGGGGATGGTCGGCCAGTCGGCATAGGCCTTGATACCCTGCCGGATCTCCTGGTCCTGCAGCACGTCGACGGCGTGGAAGGGAACGTCGAGATGCTCGAGGATTGCGACCGCCCGGCTGGAGAATCCGCACTGGGGGAACAGCGGCGTGCCCTTCATGAACAGGACGACGTCATGCGCCTTCACCAGTTCGTCGATTCGGGCGAGCACGGGTTCCATCGGTTCAGCCTTTCACGGGCGTTGCGGTTGTCAGCTGCAAGGCATGGAGGGCGCCGCCCATTCGCCCGCCGAGCGCTGCATAGACCAGCTGATGCTGGCGCACCCGGCTCAGCCCCTCGAAGGCCGCAGATACGACATGGGCCGACCAGTGATCATTGTCCCCGGCAAGATCGGTCAGCCGGATCTCCGCGTCCGGCAGCGCTGCCCTGATGGCTGCCTCGATATCGCTGGCCGACATGGGCATGTCAGCCGGCCTGCTCGATCTGCTCGCGTGCCTCGGCGGCCTTGCGCGCAAGCGTCTCGCGCAGTTCGATGTCGCTCACCTCGACTCCGCCCTTCAGAAGGTCGCCCATCAGCTTGCGGATCACGTCCTCGTCGCCAGCTTCCTCGAAATCGGCCTGAACCACCGATTTCGCATAGGCTTCCGATTCCGCGTCGTTCAGCCCGAGGCGCTCGGCCGCCCACAGGCCGATCAGCCGGTTGCGGCGCGCCGTGATCCGGAATTCCTTCTCGGCATCATGGGCAAAGCGCGCCTCGAACCCCTTTTCGCGCTCGTCGAACGTGGTCATGCGTGTCTCGCCCTCTGGAAGCCTCGGCAGCGGAAATAGGCCGCGGCCGACCGCGATTCAACCGCAGCGTTGCAGCCCCCCCGAAAACAGCGCAGGTTGCAGTCCGCACATGCCGGAACGCATGCGGCCGAAACCTGGAGGGGAATGAGCTGATGGCGATGACCTACGAGCTCTACAAGGACAAGGCCGGCGAGCACCGCTGGCGCCTGAAGCATCAGAACGGCAATATCCTGGCCACCTCGTCGGAAGGCTATTCGTCGAAGGCGGCTGCGCTGAAAAGCATCGAGAATGTGAAGGCCAGCGCCGACTCACCCGTGGTCGAGCTATGATGTCGCGCTGAAGCCTAGCCGACGCGCGGCGGCCCGGACGACCGCTGCAGCGCCGCTGCAAGCTCGCCGAGCGCCGCCCTGAGCTTGTCGTCGCCGATCCCGGCGAGGTTCGCCTCGATCACAGGCTCTGCTGGCGGGCGCGTCGCTCGCGCATCCGGCGCCGGTTCCGGAGCCGGCACATCCCCCTGCACGAGCTTCAGGCGCGCCACCACGCCGGCGCCCAGGATGCGGTTCGCGCGATCGACGAGTTGCGGCGCGACATGCTGCAGCTGCACGACGAAGGGGCCCTGCACGCGCACCACCAGCGTTCCGCCAACCCGGCTGCCGCGCGGGAAGCGGATCGACTCGGGAAGGGACCAGCGCGCATAGACGGGCCCCACCACCTCGCGCCAGCGCGCCACCAGTGCGCCCTGCAGGAAACCGAAGCGACGAAAGGCCTGTCCGCCTGCATCGGGCAGCAGGGCGCCAACCGGCTGCACCCGATTGTGCCGCTGGCCGACCGCGGTGGCGCCCTTGTTCTTCGCATCCTTGGGAGGCTTCGCCATCACGAGCCGATGTGCCAGAGGCGAACCATGGCTGGAAGCCTCGCCGACCAATTGCTCCACTGGTACGATGCGCATGCGCGCACCCTCCCCTGGCGCCTGCCGCCCGGCAGCGGGCAGAGGCCCGACCCCTATGGCGTATGGCTGGCCGAAGTGATGCTGCAGCAGACGACCGTCGCGACGGCGGCGCCCTACTGGCAGCGCTTCCTCTCGCGATGGCCGACCATCCAGTCGCTGGCAGCCGCCGACGAAGCGGACGTTCTGCGCGAGTGGGCGGGTCTCGGCTATTATGCTCGGGCCCGCAACCTCCTGATGGCCGCGCGGCGCATCGTCGAAGCCGGGCGATTTCCGGACAGCGAGCCGGGCTGGCGGGCGCTGCCCGGCATCGGCCCCTACACGGCTGCCGCAATCGCGGCGATCGCGCTGGGCAAGGCGACGGTCGCGCTGGACGGCAATGTGGAGCGCGTGAGCGCCCGCCTGTTGGCGGTCGGGGAACCGCTGCCCGCCGCGCGCGAGACGCTTCGCGAGCGCCTGCGCCCGCTTGTCCCGGCCGATCGGCCGGGCGACTTCGCGCAGGCGCTCATGGATCTCGGCGCGACCGTCTGCACTCCGCGCGCGCCTCGCTGCCCGGCCTGTCCGGTCCGCGCGGCCTGTGCCGCCGGCAGGGCGGGCATGGCCGAAGCCTATCCCGTGAAGCCGGCGCGACGCGCTCGTCCTGTCCGGCATGGCGTCGCCTGGTGGATCGAGCATCAGTCGTGCGTCGCACTGGTCCGGCGGCCAGCCAAGGGCCTGCTGGGCGGCATGCCGGCCCTGCCCGGAACCGACTGGCAGGCCGAGCCGGGCTGCCATCATCCCTTCGAGGCGAACTGGGTTCGAAAGGTCGCAACGGTCGTTCATGGCTTTACCCATTTCGAACTTCGCCTCTCGATCGACCGGGCAGATGTGCCTACCCGATTCAGCCACATCGGGGATCAGCGGCTCGACTGGACCCCGCTCGACCGATTGGCCGAGGCCGGACTGCCGACCCTCTATGCCCGCGCGGTCGAGCGGGTGATCGACGCGACCCTGGAGCCTGCCCGATGACCCTTCCCTTCCCGGCGCTCGGATTCACCGGCGGACCGCTCGATCGGGCGGATCATCTCCGCCGGGACGAGGCCGCGATCCACGCGGCACGGATGCACCCGAGCGCCCGCTTCCTGATCCTCCACGAGCTGAAGCCGCTGATGAACGGGGAAGATCTCTTCTGGGCGCGGCGCAGTGAGGTTCCGCAGGGCCCGCAGGTCTTTCTCGGCCTCGATGCCGACGGCGCACCGCGCTTTGCCGTCGATGGCACGCCCGACGACGACCTGCCCGGGCGGCCGACCGATGCCCGGCAGGCTGGCGCGCTGCTGGGCGACGGGCGGGCGGCGATCATCGCCCAGGCGCGCTCCCTGCTCGACTGGCACCGCCGGCATGGCTTCTGCGCGAATTGCGGGGCACCGACCCATATGGCAAAGGCCGGCTACAGCCGCCTGTGCGGCGGCTGTGGCGCGGAGCATTTCCCGCGGGTCGATCCGGTTGTCATCATGCTGGCCGAGAAGGATGGGCTAGCACTGGTTGGCCGGGGCCCGCGCTTTCCGACCGGGTTCTTTTCCGCGCTCGCCGGGTTCGTCGAGCCCGGCGAAGCCCTGGAGGAAGCGGTTGCCCGCGAGCTGCACGAGGAAGCCGGACTCGTCACGCTGTCGGTGCGCTATGTCGCCAGCCAGCCGTGGCCCTTCCCCTCGAGCCTGATGATGGGTGCGATTGCCGCCGCGCAGGGGCATGTGCTGACGCTCGACACAAGCGAGATCGAGGAGGCCCGGTGGGTCGATCGCGAGGAAATGAAGGCGGTGCTCAGGGGCGAAGGGCCGTGGCAGGCGCCGCCGCCGCTGGCGATCGCCCACTGGCTGCTTCGCGCCTGGGCCGACGGCGCGTGACGGGAAGCGGATCCCTGGGCTGGGCTGGCGGGGCTTCGTCCAGCCGGACGAGGGGGCGACTCCGGTCGAGCAGTCGCGCGACATCCTCTGCCGGCATCGGCCGGCCGAAATAGTAGCCCTGCACCTGCGCGCAGCCCAGCCTGCGCATGGCCTCGAACTCGGCCCGCGTTTCCGTCCCCTCAGCCGTGGTCGTCATGCCGAGCCGCTCGGCGAGGGCAACGATGGCCTGCACGATCGCGACCGCCTCGCTTCCCTCCGCCGCGCTGGCGCGAACGAAGCTGCGGTCGATCTTGATCCGGCTGAAGGCCACCTTGCGAAGATAGCCGAGCGATGAATAGCCCGTGCCGAAATCATCGAGCGCGAAACCGATACCCATTTCGCGAAGGCGCGCCAGCATCTCGCTGGTCTGCGGCCTTTCGTCGAGAAACAGGCTTTCGGTGAGCTCGAGCTCGAGCCGATGCGGGGCGATGTGCCAGCGCGCCAGGGTCTGGTGGACCCTGTCCACGAAAGCCGGATCGTCAAACTGGGCTGGCGAGACGTTGACGGCAAGGCGAATGTGGCGGGGCCAGGCAGCAGCCGTGCGGCAGGCTTCATTCAGCGCCCAGGCCCCGATATCCGCAATGAGGCCAGCTTCCTCGGCAAGGGGAATGAAGAGCGAAGGGGGCACGTCCCCGCGCGTCGGGTGGCGCCAGCGCATCAGGGCCTCGAAACCGACGATCCGCTCGTCCATCGAATCGACCACCGGCTGGAAGGCAAGCCACAATTGTCCGGCGGACTTCGCGTTGCGCAGGTCGAGCTCCAGCGCGCGGCGATCCTCGGCCCGCGCATGCAGCGCCCGGTCATAGGCGCGAACGGTGCCCCGCCCCCTGCCCTTCACGTCGTAAAGCGCCATGTCGGCAGCGCGCATCAGCGCCTCGACGGTCTCGCCATCCTCCGGACCCCATGCAAGCCCGACGCTGGCACCGATCTCGGCGAGCGTGCCGCCAAGGCTGTAGGGCCGCGACAGGGCTGCGATCAGGCGATTGCCCGTCGCAATCGCGTCGGCCCGATCATTCCCTCTCAGCACAACGGCGAACTCGTCGCCGCCGAGACGGCCGACGAGCGCACGCGGCCCCGCCGATTCGGCAACCGCGTCGCGCAGGCGGAGTGCAACCTCGGCCAGCAGCCGGTCACCCGCGCTGTGCCCGAGGCTGTCGTTCACCGCCTTGAACCGATCGAGATCGACGAAGAGCAGCCCGACGCCCCCCGCCTCCGACAGCCCATCGGCCAGCGCCTGGTGGATAATGCGCCGGTTGACGAGCCCGGTAAGCGCATCGAACGTCGCAAGCTCGGCGATCCGCTCGGAGGCGCGCTGGCGCTCCGTGACATCGGAACCCACGCCGCGATAGCCGATCAGCCGCCCCTCGCGATCGAACTTGGGCGTTCCTGACAATTGCCACCAGCGGATCTCGCCGTTCACCTGGGTCGGCATCACCACATCCCGATAGGGTTGCCCGCGCCGGACAATCTCGTGGAACGGCAGGGCGGATTCCTGGTCGGGGAAGAAGCGGGTCCAGTGGTGGCCGATCACCGCCTCGATCGGCTGGCCGCACGCTGCCGCGAAGCGGCTCGACGCGAATGTCAGGCAGCCGTTCACGTCGAACTCGTAGAGCCATTCCGAGCCATTGGCCTCGAACTCGGTGAGAAGGAGGCGGACCACCTCCTCCTGGGTCTGCAACCGCTCCTGCATCCTCAGGCGGGACAGGAAGGCGCGAGCGGTGAGGACGTTTCCGCGCGCGATGAACAGCATGAAGCTCACAAGGACGATCGTGGCGGGCCATGCATCGTTCCAGTCACGCGCGAACAGGCCGAAGATCGTGCCGACCGCGACCGTCCCCGACATGGCAAGCGAGCCCAGCGGCCAGATGGCAGTCGAGAAGGCGAGGCATCCAAGCCCTGCCATGGTCATGGCAACGACCAGCATCGCCTGGTCCGGCGAAGCGCGCTCCAGGGCCTGGGCGAAGATGAGCGCCCAGCCGGCCCCGACGAGGAACAGCTGCACAAGCGCTGTCCGCAATTCGGCGCGGGATGCCGATGGTGCGTTCGGGTCGCGTCGCCCCGACAGCCGCTGCCAAAGTCCGAACAGGATCGATCCCAGCTGGGTCGCGCCCCAGACGAAGAGGATTGCCGGGTCGATGATGTCGGCCAGCATGGCGATAACGATCGCGCCATTCACCAGCGCGATCGGAATGTTCATGGGGAGGTAGCGATCGAGAAATCCGAGCTGCCGGGCGCGGACCTGCTGCCAAAAGGGGTCATGGTCCGGCCCCAGCGTCAGCAGCGCCCGCCAGCCGTCCCGGATCGCACCTTCGGCCGATGGCCCGAGCTCGGGTGGCTGGAATTGAAACGACATGTCCGAAACGCGCCTGCCTGCCTCGACGACAGGAACGGCGGCCGCGCTCGTCGCTTTAGTCGGCCGGCTTCGCTTCCGGGTAGGTGCCGAGCAGGCGAACCCATTTCGAATGGAAGGCAAGCTCCTCGAGCGCACGGGCAACCGGTGGATCGGCAGGCCGCCCCTCGATGTCGATCAGGAACTCGGCCGCCACGAAACCGCCACCCCGCAGATGGCTTTCGAGCCGCGTCAGATTGACCCCGTTGGTCGCAAAGCCTCCGAGCGCCTTGAACAGGGCGGCCGGCACATTCTTCACTTCGAAGCTCAATGTCGTCTTGTAAACGGTTGTGCCATCCTTGTTCTTATTGGGGACTCTGGAGAGGATCAGGAACCGCGTGCGGTTGTGATCCGCATCCTGCAACCCCTCTCCCAGAAGTTCGCAGCCATAGAGTTCACCGGCAAGCCGGGAGGCGAGGGCCGCGGTCGCCCTGTCGCCTGAATGCGCGACCGCAGCCGCCGCAGCGGCCGTATCCGCCGCGGCGACCGGGCGGATCCCGTGCTGCGCCAGCCGTCGCCGGCACTGGCCCAGGGCCTGCGGATGCGACATCGCCTCCTTCACGTCCGCGAGCGCGGAACCCGGCGCCCCCAGCAGGCAATGCTCCACCTTCACATAATGCTCGCCCACGATCGACAGGCCCGATTCCGGCAGAAGGGCATGCACGTCGGCCACTCGTCCGAACAGGCTGTTCTCGACCGGGATGACGGCGCGCGCCGCGCGTCCGTCCGACACGGCGGCCAAGGCCTCCTCGAAGCTGAAGCAGGGCAAGGGGTGCCAGCCCGGAAGCGCCTCCTGCACGGCCTGGTGCGAATAGGCGCCCGGCGCCCCCTGGAAGCTGGCCGCACGATCCGGCTCGGCGGCTGCCGCCGACAGCATTTCGTCCACGAGGCGTTGGGCGGGCGGCGGGTAGCTCTGCATCGTGGAGGTGCCTTGGCGCGCCCGACCCGACCGGTCAATGCCGCCACGGCGCGGCGCGACGGCCCATTGCCAAGGCGCAACGGGCTTTCTAAACGCGCCCTCGGGCGTCCGCATTGCCGTCGGGCGCCTTCTTCCTGTTGGCGGACGAACGAGGATCGGGTGGACAGCTACGAGATCAATCGCATTCTGGGCTGGGTTCTGGCGGCGCTGGTTGCCGTGCTCGGCCTGTCGATCTTCACGGGCTATCTGTTCCCGGTGCACGAGCCCGAGCAGCGCGCCTATGTCGTTGCCGGGGTTGAGGAAGAAGCTGCGGCAGGCGGCGCTGGCACAGAAGCGGAGAAGCCGATCGAATTCTTCCTGGCCTCTGCCGATCTCGCCAAGGGCGAACAGCAGTTCAAGAAGTGCGCTGCCTGCCACACGATCGAGAAGGGCGGCGCCCAAGGGATTGGCCCCAACCTGTGGGGGATCGTCGGCTCCAAGCACGCGCACATTCCCGGCTTCGCCTATTCGTCGGCCATGCAGGCGACCGCTGACAAGATCTGGGACTGGCAGAGCCTCTCCGAGTGGCTTCGCAATCCCAAGGCCTATATTCCCGGCAACAAGATGAGCTTCGCTGGCCTCGGCAAGGCGGAGGACCGTGCGAACCTGATCGCCTATCTGAACAGCAAGAGCGACAGCCCCAAGCCCCTTCCGGCGCCCCCGGCAGCCGAGGCCGCCGCCCCGCCGGAGCAGCCCGCCGCGGCCTGAGGGGCCGGCTCGGTTCCGGCCTAGCCTGGTGTGGCGAGCGCCGGGTCGGGCGCAGCGACGGCGCAGACGTGCGCCCAGGCTTCCTCGGCCGTCTCGACGAAGTGGAACAGGTCGAGATCCCGGTGCGCGATCACGCCTTCGGCTGCAAGCTCGTCAAAATCGACCACCCGGTTCCAGAAGTCCCGTCCGAACAGCAGGATCGGCACGGGCGCCATCTTGCCCGTCTGGACGAGGGTCAGCAGCTCGAACAGCTCGTCGAAGGTGCCGAAGCCCCCGGGGAAGACGGCAACCGCCCGTGCCCGCATCAGGAAGTGCATCTTCCTGAGCGCGAAATAGTGGAACTGGAAGCTGAGACCCGGCGTCACATAGGCGTTGGGAAGCTGTTCGTGCGGCAGCACGATATTGAGCCCGACGGACGGCGCGCCGGCCTCGTGTGCGCCGCGATTGGCAGCCTCCATGATGGAGGGGCCGCCGCCCGAGCAGACGACGAAGTCGCGCGTGCCCGTCCCGTTGCGGCAGGGCTGGCACGAGGCGATGTAGGCGAGCTTTCGCGCCTCCTCATAATAGCGCGACTTGGCGATCAGCCGCTCGACTACGCTTTTCCGCTCCGGCGTGTCGGCGCTGGCCCTGAGGGAGTCGATCTCGTGCGGGCCCGGAATGCGCGCCGAACCGTAGAAGACGAAGGTGGAGGCGATTCCGGCCTCGGCCAGCAGCAGCTCGGGCTTCAGCAGCTCCAGCTGGAAGCGGATCGGGCGAAGCTCCTCGCGCAGCAGGAAATCCGTGTCCTGGAAGGCCAGCCGGTAGGCCGGATGCTCGGTCTGGGCGGTCGGAGTCGGCCGGGCGGCGAACTGTGCCTCGCTCGAGGCCGGCTTGAAGGCCCCATGGGCTGGCTTTCGAAATCCATCGGTCATCGGCGTGTGCCTAGCGGCGAAGCCGGCCGCGCGCCATGCTCGACTTGACTTGGGGCGGGACGACAGCCAAGGCGGCTGCGGGCCACGCCGCCCCAACGCGGCGCGCGCTCTCTGAGAGGAGAGACCATGACTGCGATACCTTCCGTGCGCCCCGCGCGGCCGCACTTCTCGTCCGGCCCCTGCGCCAAGCGGCCCGGCTACAGGCTCGAAACCCTCCCCACGGACAGCCTCGGCCGATCGCACCGGTCGAAGATCGGCAAGGCGCGCCTTGCCGAAGCGATCGACCTGACCCGCAAGGTCCTGGAGGTCCCCGACTCGCACCGAATCGGAATCGTGCCGGCGTCCGACACCGGCGCCTTCGAAATGGCCATGTGGAGCCTGCTCGGCGCCCGGCCCGTCACCGCGCTCGCCTGGGAGAGTTTCGGCGAAGGCTGGGTGACGGACGCCGCCAAGCAGCTGCAGCTGAACCCGACGGTGATGCGGGCCGATTATGGGTATCTGCCCGACCTCTCTGCGGTCGATCCCGCCAGCGACATCCTGTTCACCTGGAACGGGACCACCTCGGGCGTTCGCGTTCCCAACGGCGACTGGGTCGCGAATGATCGCGCAGGTCTCACGCTGTGCGACGCGACCTCGGCCGCCTTCGCGCAGGACCTCCCCTTCGACAAGCTCGATGTCGTCACCTTCTCCTGGCAGAAGGTGCTTGGCGGCGAAGGCGCGCACGGCGTGCTCATCCTGGGCCCGCGCGCTGTCGAGCGGCTGGAAAGCTACGCGCCGGCCTGGCCGCTCCCCAAGATCTTCCGGCTGACGAAGGGCGGAAAGCTCATCGAGGGCATCTTCGCAGGCGAGACGATCAACACGCCTTCCATGCTTGCCGTCGAGGACTATCTCGATGCGCTTCGCTGGGCGGAGGCAATTGGCGGCCTTGCGGCGCTCCGGGCGCGGGCGGATGCGAATTTCGCGGCGCTCCAGGCCTGGATCGACCGAACGCCCTGGGCCGCGAATCTTGCCCTCGATCCGGCCACGCGATCCAACACGTCGGTCTGCATCCGGATCGACGGCCCGGCCGATCTGCCGAAGGCGATGTCCACCCTGCTCGAGAAGGAGGGCGTCGCCTATGACATCAATGGCTACCGCGACGCGCCGCCCTCGCTTCGCATCTGGTGCGGCGCAACCGTGGACACCGCCGACATCGAGGCGCTGACCCCCTGGCTCGACTGGGCCCACGCCACCGTCACAAAGGGTTGAACCATGCCCAAGGTTCTGATTTCCGACAAGATGAGCCCCAAGGCTGCCGAGATCTTCCGGGCCCGGGGGATCGAGGTGGACGAGAAGCCCGGCCTCTCGAAGGAGGAGCTGATCGCCATCATCGGCGACTATGATGGCCTTGCCATCCGCTCGGCCACCAAGGTGACGGCGCCGGTGCTCGCAGCCGCAACCCGGCTCAAGGTCGTCGGCCGGGCGGGGATCGGGGTCGACAATGTCGATGTGCCGGCCGCCACCCAACGCGGCGTCGTCGTCATGAACACGCCGTTCGGCAATTCCATCACCACGGCTGAACATGCGATCGCCCTGCTCTTCGCACTCGCCCGCCAGATCCCCGAGGCCGACGCCTCCACACAGGCCGGCAAGTGGGAGAAGAACCGCTTCATGGGGGTCGAGGTCACCTCCAAGATCCTTGGCCTCATCGGCTGCGGCAACATCGGCTCGATCGTCGCCGACCGGGCGCTGGGGCTCAAGATGAAGGTCATCGCCTACGATCCCTTCCTGACGCCGGAGCGCGCGCAGGACCTCGGGGTCGAGAAGGTGACGCTCGATGAACTGCTCGCCCGTGCCGACTTCATCTCGCTGCACACGCCGCTGACCGACAGCACGCGCAACATCCTGTCGGACGAGAATCTCGCACGAACGAAGAAGGGGGTGCGCATCATCAACTGCGCGCGCGGCGGCCTCATCGACGAGGCGGCGCTGAAGGCGGGCCTCGATTCGGGGCACATCGCCGGCGCAGCGCTCGACGTGTTCGCCGAGGAGCCGGCGCGGGCCCACCCGCTGTTCGGCACGCCCAACTTCGTGGCCACCCCGCATCTGGGGGCCTCGACGGACGAGGCGCAGGTCAATGTCGCAATCCAGGTCGCCGAGCAGATGTCGGACTTCCTGCTGACCGGCGGGGTCTCCAACGCGCTCAACATGCCCTCGCTTTCGGCCGAGGATGCGCCGAAGCTCCGCCCCTACATGGCGCTCGCCGAGCATCTGGGGCACCTGATCGGCCAGCTCGAAAGCGAGGAGCTTCGGGCCGTCACGGTCGAGGTGGAGGGCGAGGCCGCCAGCCTCAACGTGAAGCCGATAACGGCGGCCGTGCTCGCCGGCCTGATGCGCACCTTCTCCGACACGGTGAACATGGTGAACGCGCCCAGCCTCGCGCGCGATCGCAACATCGAGGTCGCCGAAGTCCGCCACGAGCGCGATACCGACTACCAGACGCTGGTTCGCGTCCGGGTTCGCACGCCGGCGGGCGAGCGCTCGGTGGCGGGCACGCTGTTCGGAAACGCCAGCCCGCGCCTCGTCGAGATCTTCGGGATCAAGGTCGAGGCCGATTTCGCGCCGGCCATGCTGTTCATCGTCAACGAGGACAAGCCGGGCTTCATCGGCCGGCTTGGAACGCGGCTGGGCGAAGCCAATGTCAACATCGGCACCTTCCACCTCGGCCGCCGGGCCGCCGGCGCCGAAGCCATCCTGCTGCTCTCGGTCGATTCGCCCGTCGATGAACCGCTGCTGTGGGACATCTGCCGCCTGCCCGGCGTGAAGACAGTGAAGGCATTGAGCTTCCAGTAGCGGCATGACGACTTCGCCTGCCCTCCTTCCCTCCGGCTTCCGGGACCGCCCGCCCCCCGCCGCCGAAGCCCAGTCGGCGCTGGTGCGGCTGCTGGTCGATGGGTTCGCGGCGCGCGGCTATGAGCGGGTTGCCCCGCCCAGCGTCGAGCATGAAGGCCAGCTGGCCCACTGGCTCGGCCGGCCGCCGGCTGCGCTGTTCCGAAGCTCCGACCCGGCGACGGGGGCGGCCCTGGCGCTCAGGCCCGACATCACGGCGCAGGTCGGCCGGATCGCCGCGACCCGGCTTGCGGCCGAACCCCGGCCGCTTCGCCTTGCCTATGCAGGCCAGGTGTTCCGAGCCCGCGTCGGCCAGCTCTCCCCGGCGCGCGAACTGACCCAGGCGGGCGCGGAACTGATCGGAAGCGATGGCGAGCCGGCCCTTGCCGAACTGATCGAAACGGCCGCCGAGGCGCTGACAAGGGCCGGCGTCACCGACCTGTCGGTCGATCTTGCCCTGCCCGACCTTGTCGCAGCGCTCGCGCAGTTGCGGTGGCCGGTCGCCGATCTCGACGGCCTGCTGGCGGCGCTCGACGGAAAGGACTGGGGCGCGCTCGAAGCGCCGGAGCGCCGCCCCTACCGGGCTCTGCTGGAAGCTGCCGGCCCGGCCGAAACCGCGCTTGCAGCGCTCGGCGCCATTGCGCCCGATCGGGCCGACCGCCTCGCAAGCCTCGCAGCGCGCCTGCCGGGCCTTCGCCTCACCATCGACCCCACCGAGCGGCACGGATTCGAATATCAGAGCTGGATCGGCTTCTCGCTCTTCGGCGCGGTCGAGGGTCAGCCGCTCCGATCCGAGATCGGGCGCGGCGGCGCCTATGCCATCCGCCACCCAGATGGCCGGATGGAGCCGGCGGCCGGCGTCTCCCTCTATGTCGATCCGCTCGTCGATGCCGGGCTCGGCCGGGCGAAGGACAACCGGCGCCTGTTCCTGCCCTGGGGCACGCCAGCCCATGTCGGCGTGCGGTTGCGCGCAGAAGGATGGGTGACGATCGAGGCCATCGAGCCCGGCGAGGGCCCGGGCCAGGCCACGCACATCTGGAACGGGGCCGAGCCCGTCGCTAGAGGCTGACGGGAAAGGATCGTCGCTTGGCGAATGTGGTGGTGATCGGCGCCCAGTGGGGCGACGAGGGCAAGGGCAAGATCGTCGACTGGCTGTCGGCCCGCGCGGATGTCGTGGTCCGCTTCCAGGGCGGGCACAATGCCGGGCACACGCTGGTGGTCGGCAACCAGACGTACAAGCTGTCGCTTCTCCCCTCGGGCATCGTGCGGGGCACGCTGTCATGCATCGGCAATGGCGTCGTGCTCGACCCCTGGGCGCTCGTCGACGAGATCGAGCGGCTGAAGGCGCAGGGCGTGGCCATCACGCCGGACAAGCTGCTGATCGCCGAGACGTGCCCTCTCATCCTCCCCTTCCACCGCGATCTCGATGCGCTGCGCGAGGATGCGAGCGGCCAGGGCCGGATCGGCACGACCCGGCGGGGCATCGGCCCCGCCTATGAGGACAAGGTGGGCCGGCGGGCCCTTCGCCTGTGCGACCTCGCCGACCTCGACTCCGCCGGCCCGCAGATCGACCGGCTGCTCGCCCACCACAATGCGCTTCGCGCCGGCTTCGGGGTAGCGCCGATCGACCGGGCGGCGCTCGTCGCCAATCTCGCAGCCATTGCGCCGGCCATCCTGCCCTATGCCGCCCCGGTCTGGCAGGTGCTGGCCACCAAGCGGCGGCAGCGCGCACGGATCCTGTTCGAAGGCGCGCAAGGGGTGTTGCTCGATGTCGATCACGGCACCTATCCCTTCGTCACCTCCTCCAATGTGGTCGCCGGGCAGGCCGCGGCCGGCTCGGGCCTGGGGCCGGGTGCGCTCAGCTATGTGCTGGGAATCGTGAAGGCCTACACCACCCGCGTCGGCTCCGGCCCCTTCCCAACCGAGCTCGACGACCCCATCGGCCAGCAGCTGGGCGAGCGGGGGCGCGAGTTCGGCACCGTCACCGGGCGAAAGCGTCGCTGCGGCTGGTTCGATGCCGCGCTCGTCCGCCAGTCGGTCGCGCTGTCGGGCGTGGACGGAATCGCGCTGACCAAGCTCGACGTGCTGGACGGCTTCGAGGAGCTGATGGTCGCAACCGGCTATGAGGTGAACGGGCGGCGGATCGACCATCTGCCGGCGAGTGCCGCCGAACAGGCTGCCGCGCGGCCCATCTACGAGCGGTTCGAGGGCTGGTCCGAAAGCACGGCCGGCGCGCGCAGCTGGGCCGAGCTGCCGGCGGCCGCCATCAAATATATCCGCCGCATCGAGGAGCTGATCGACTGCCCGGTCGCCCTCGTCAGCACCAGCCCCGAGCGTGACGACACCATCCTCGTCCGCGACCCCTTCCGGGACTAGCGGCGGGACAAGTCTCGCACCGCCTCGGCGATCGCGTCGGGCCGGTCGAGGATCATCAGGTGCCCGCTGTCCGGGACGATCCGCCCCTCGCCACGCGCGGAGCGCGCCGCTTCGGCCCGATGCAGGCCGACCCAGAGGTCGAGCGCGGGGCCGGTTCGATTCCGGCCGGCCGTCAGCACGATCATGGGCACGCTGACCGGCGCGTCGAGCCCGACCGAGCTTTCCTCGTCCAGGCTTTCCAGTTCCGACACACGCGCCGCCCAGCGATCCCTGGCGCGCGCCGGATCGGACGTGGCGCAGCGCGCCAGCGGCCCCTCGACCGGCGCCGGGCCATTCTCTGTCACCTCCAGACATTCGCGCGCCCGGGCGAGAATGCCCTCGACCGATCCGGCTCCCGGCCCGGCCAGGGCTTCCAGCCGCTGCCGCTGCCGGGGAACGGTCGGGTCCACCAGCACGAGGCCGGCAACCCGCTTGGGAAACAGCCGCTCGACCTGCCGGACGACGAGCGCGCCGAGCGAATGGCCGACGAGAATCCAGGGTGCCTCGAACCCGGCGGCGTCGGCTGCTGCCACCAGGTCGCGGGCCGAGGCCTCGGCATCGAACGGAAGAGGCCCCGGAGCGGAGCGGAAGGGGCGAGAACGGTCGATCGCACAGACGCGATGGTCGGCTGCCAGCAGCGGGATCACGCGACGCCACGCCCGGCTGTCCGCTGCCCAGCCCGACTCCATCAGGATGACTGGCCCCTGCGCCCCCTCGCACCACAGGTTGAGGATTCGCCCGTCGGGCAGGCGGATGGGCCGATCCTCGGCAGCCTGAACCGGCGCCGCCACGAGCAGCAGCGCGAGGATCGCGCGAATCACGCGAGCAGCGCCCCGACGCCGACTGCCGCGAACACGGCGGCCGAGACCAGCCTGATGATCCGGACGGGCACGCGGGCGAGCAGGCGATCCGCGAGGAGGACGGCCGGCACCAGCGCCGCGAGAATGCCTGTCAGTGTGCCGGCCACCACGGCGACCGGTGCCTCGAACCGCGCTGCAAGGGCAATCACCATCAGCTGCGTCTTGTCCCCCATCTCGATCAGGAAGAAGGTGATGAGGGTGGTCAGGAACGGGCCCCAGCGGCCGGCCGAGGGCATGACCTCGACGTCGGCCCGGTCGGTCCGGTCGGGCTTCAGCATCCACAGCGCCGCCGCCAGAAACCCGCCGGCAATGAGCCAGCGCAGCACCGACTCCGGCAGCATCTGCGCCACCAGCAGACCGGCTGCCGCCGCCAGCCCATGGTTGAGGAGCAGGCCCGCTGCCATGCCCCCGATCACCAGCCAGGGCCGGCGGAACCGCGCTGCCAGCACCATCGCCAGGATCTGCGACTTGTCGCCGAACTCGGCGACGAACACGGTGACGGCGGAAACGGCGAAGGCGTCGAGCATCGCAGCCGCCCTTGACGCACGCGCGCCCGCCCGGCAACCGCCCGGCGCCATGCCAACGCCGCTTGCCCGCCTGATCCGCCTTCTCGATGTCGAGGAAATCGAAGTCGATCTCTATCGGGGCGCCAACACGGATGCCGGCTGGGTTCGCGTCTATGGCGGCCAGGTGGTGGCGCAGGCGCTGGCGGCCGCCCAGCGCACCGTTCCGGCCGAGCGCCCGGTCCACTCGCTCCACAGCTATTTCATCCGACCGGGCGAACCCCGGATCCCGATCCTCTACAAGGTCGATCGGGAACGCGACGGCGCCAGCTTCACCACCCGCCGCGTGACCGCAATCCAGCATGGGCGTGCCATCTTCTCGCTCGCCGCCAGTTTCCAGGCGCGCGAGCCAGGCTTCACCCACCAGGACCCGATGCCGGTCACGCGGGGGCCCGATGGCCTTCTGAACGAAGCCGAGCTTCACGCAAGGAATGCCGAGCGCATCCCTGAGCCTTGGCGAAGCATCTGGGGAAGCCGGGACAGGCCGTTCGAGTTCCGGCCGGTCGAACCACATGACCCGTTCCGCCCGACGGCCCTTCCCCCCCATGCCCAGAACTGGTTCCGGGCCGATGGCGAGGTGCCCGCCGATCCGGCCGTTCGCGCGGCCCTCTTCGCCTATGCGACCGACATGACGCTGCTCGACACCTGCCTGCTGCCGCACGCGGTCTCATGGACGGATCCGAAGCTGCAGGCGGCGAGCCTCGACCATGCCATCTGGTTCCACCTCGAGCCGGATCCGGCCCGCTGGCACCTGTTCGACCAGCAGAGCCCGGCTGCCGGCGGAAGCCGGGGGCTCAACATCGGCCGCATCTTCGACATCGATGGTCGGCTGGTTGCGACCGTCGTCCAGGAGGGCCTGATTCGCTATCGCAGCTGACCGGGGCGCTCCCCCTGTGTCGCCGCAACCGTCGGCGCCGCACCGAGCCTTGCAACTTCCGCGATCAGCGCGGCGTCATCCCCCCGCAGGGCATGCGCCCGCATCCGCGCGGCGAGTTCGCTCGCAGCCCCGCCACCGGGCGCATGGGCGACATCGGCGAGCAGGTCGGCCGCCTCGCCCGCGCGGCCGGCGCGGGCAAGCGCAACTGCGGTCTCGAGGGTGATGGCCTTGACCTGGGGCGCAAGGCGGTGCGCCGCGACAAGATGCGGCAGCGCATCCCGGCCCTCGATCCGGTCGAGGCGCGCAAGCCCATGTCGCGCCTGCCAGTCCTGCGGATCGGCTGCCAGCGCCGCGAGCAGCGCATCGCGCGCGTCAGCCCGGTTCCGGATGGGATCGCGGCCCGCCACCGACCGGAGGCTGTCGGCGCGCAGCCTGAGCAGGTCGGGTTCCGCGTCTCCCGTCTCGACCAGCCGCGCCGCAACGGAAGCGGCGACCTCGGGATTGCCCAGCAGCAGTTCAGCGCGCGCGAGGGTCCGGGCGGCCAGCGGATCGGATGCCGCGCGTGCCATAGCCAGCCGGCGCACGTCGGCCAGCGCGCGGTTGCGATCCGCCGGGAGCATCCCATGCTCCATGGCGACAAGCCGCATCAGCAGCGTCCCGGCCGAGCGGGGAAGCGCCGCCGGCCGCACCGCTGCCGAGGAGTATGCCCATTGGAGAGGCCGGGTGAGGATCGGCGGGCCATCCGCCAGATAGGCCCTCAGCGACGCCTCGACGTCGCGCAGGTCGGCTGCCACATGGCGGCGGAAGGCCTCGACGGGATCGGCGCCGGCGGCACAGGCTTCCAGATAGGCCTTAAGCCGGCGCGCGCGATCCTCATCGTGGCGAAGCCAGTGGGTCAGCAGCCAGCCCTGGGCATAGAGGCGCGGCACGTCGGCCGGCGAGGCCCGTTCGGGGTCGAAGCGAAGCACCTGCTCGAGCGGCAGCCAGTCACCCTGCCGAAGCCAGCCCAGCCGGTTAGCACCGGCACGGCCCAGTTCCACCCGGTCGGCCTCGAAGCGCGCCGTCGCGACATAGTCAGCGAAGCCCTCGACATACCAGGCCGGCCAGGCGAGACCGCCGGCGAGCAACAGGTGGTGGGCCACCTCGTGCAGCAGCACCTCGCGTCGATCGACATCGAAAGCGCCACGCGGCGGCCGGTCGACGATGAAAGCGGAGATCCGCCCGACATCTGCCCGGTAGAAGCCGGCGACCCCCGGGCGGAGCGGCAGCCAGGGCGACGCATCGGCCGGGCTGGAGACGAGGAAGACGTCAAGCCGCGCGCCCGGCTCGGCCGGATTGCGGCCCTGGAGTTCAGCCACGACGTGCCGGAAGGCTTCGAGAAGCCGCACCTGTTCCGCCAGCTCGGCCGGCGCCCGCGCCCCGTGGATCCGGAAATTGGGGCCGTCGGCGCGGTGCCAGCCCGATGCGGCCACGGGCGCCACGGCCAGCATCATGGCCGCAACCAGCCCCGGAACCAGCCTGTACCACCAACCGCCGCTGCCCACGCTTCAGTCCAGCCTCCTGTCGCCGGCACAGGCTAGCAGGCCCATTGGCCTCGTCCAGCGAGGGCAGGCTGACGAACTGTCAAGGATTGTAAGCTTGTAGCGGCGGGGATGCGGCCGGCTTCAGGCGACAAAGCGGCGAAGCGCTGCGATCGTGTCGGCCTCGTCGGCCGGCTTGTCGGTGCGGATGCGCGCGATTCGGGGAAAGCGCATGGCAAGGCCCGACTTGTGCCGGCCTGACGGCGCGATCGAATCGAAGGCGATCTCGAGCACGAGCCGCTTCTCCACCTCCCGAACCGGCCCGAAGCGCGCCACGGTGTTGTCGCGGACCCATTTGTCGAGCCATTTCAGCTCCGCATCGGTGAACCCGAAATAGGCCTTCCCCACCGGCAGCAACTGCCCGCCATCGGCCCAGGCCCCGAAGGTGAAATCCGAATAATAGCTCGACCGCTTTCCATGCCCGCGCTGGGCATACATGAGCACGCAGTCGGCCCGGAGCGGCTCGCGCTTCCACTTGTACCAAAGGCCGGCCCGACGCCCCGCCAGATAGGGGGATTCCCGCTGCTTCAGCATCAGCCCCTCGATCGCCGGCTCGGGTGGTTCTGCCCGAAGTCGCTCGAGATCATCGAGACGCACGGCTGACAACGCCGGCGACAGATCGAACCGCTGCGGATCGAGCCAGGGCAGCAGCGCTTCCAGCCGCTTGCGTCGGGCCGTCCACGGCAGACCGCGCAGGTCATCCGATCCGTCGAACAGCAGGTCGTAGCACCGCAGGAACACCGGATAGTCGGCCATCATCTGTGTGCTCACCCGCTTTCGCCCGAGCCGCTGCTGCAGGGCGTTGAAGCTGCCGACGCCGGACTCGCCCCTCACCAGCAGCTCGCCGTCCAGCACGCAATCGCGATCGAGCGCAGCCGGAATCTCGGGAAAGGCCGCCGAAATCTCGTTGCCGTCGCGCGAATAGAGCCTTGCCTCGCCACCTGTCCGCACCGCCATGGCCCGGATACCGTCCCACTTCCATTCGACAGCATAGGCCCCGACATCGAGCGCCTCGGGCGCATCGAGCGGATGCGCCAGCATGAAGGGCCGAAACAGTGGCCTTGCCCCCGGGTCGGGCCGACTGCCCCGGCCCTCGGCCCAGGCAAATAGGTCGGGATAGGGCGGTTCGAGCCCGTGCCAGACCTCCTCGATCGCCGCCACCTCCAGGCCGAACGCCTCGGCCATCGCCAGCCGAGCAAGCCTTGAGCCTGCACCGACGCGCAGATTGCCGGTGGCGAGCTTCAGAAGTGCGTAGCGTGCCGCAGGATCGAAGCTGTCGAGGAGGCGGGCGACAAGGTGCGGCGCCTCGGCCCGGCCGGCCGCGCGCAGCAAGCCGATGGTCTCGGCGAGGCCGGGTGCGGCGCCCCGCCCCGCGCCGGGCCAGAGAAGGCTCACCGTCTCCGCCAGGTCGCCGACATAGTCGTAGGACAGGCGAAACAGCGTCGGATCGACCCGAGCCTGGATGAGAGCCCGAAGCAGGGCCGGCTTGACCGCTGGCAGGTCGAGTTCGCCCGTCAGCGCGGCAAGGCCCCAGCCCCGATCGGGGTCAGGCGTGGTTCTCAGCCAGTCGCCAATGAGCCGCAGCCGCGCGTTCCGCCCCGGCGCGAAGGCCATCGCATCGAGCAGGTCTGGGAAGCCAGAAAGCCCGCTCACTCGGCCTCATCCTCCCGCCCGACGAGATGGAGCGCGCGCGCCGGGATCTGGTTGAGGCTGCACCAGTGCACTAGGGCGTCCTCGCGACCGTGCGTTACCCAGACCTGCCTCGGGCGAAGCTCGGCGATGGTCGCCGTCAGCTCGTCCCAGTCGGCATGGTCCGAAATGACCAGCGGCAATTCCACCTGCCGCTGCCGGGCCCGCGCGCGAACCAGCATCCAGCCCGACGCCATGGCGGGGATGGGGTCGGGCAGTCGCCGGCTCCAGCGATCCGCGAGCGCCGACGGTGGCGCAAGGATCACCTGCCCCTTCAGGTCCTCGGCCGGAACCCCGGCCGCCGGGCGGATGTCGCCCATCTCGATCCCCTGTTCCGCATAGACGGCCATCAGCTTCATCAGCGCGCCATGGCAGTAGATGGGCCCCGCGTGCCCGCCGGCCCTGAGCAGCATCGCGACCCTCTGCGCCTTGCCGAGCGCATAGGCGCCGATCATCAGGCAGCGGTCCGGGTTCGCATGGAGCCGATCCAGCGCCCGGCGGATTTCCGCCTCGGCCGGCGGGTGCCGGAAGACGGGAAGGCCGAAGGTGGCCTCGGTCACGAAGATGTCGCACGAAACGGGCTCGAACGGCGCGCAGGTGGGATCCGCCCGGCGCTTATAGTCCCCGGAGACGACCACCACCGTCCCCTCGCGCTCCAGCCGGACCTGGGCCGATCCCAGCACATGGCCGGCCGGATGCAGGCTGATGCGAACGCCGCCGAGCAGCACATCGCCACCAGCCGGCAGCGTGCGCTCGCCCGGGCCCGGGCCATGGCGGGCCGCCATGATGGCCAGCGTTTCCGGGGTCGCCCACACCTCGCCATGCCCGGGTCGTGCATGATCGGCATGGCCATGCGTCACCACCGCCCGCGCGACCGGGCGCGCCGGATCGATCCAGGCATCGGCGGTCGGCAGATAGAGTCCGACTGGCGTCACCTGCAGCCAGTCAGGCGCATCGTCCGGGGCCATGGCCCCCATGTAGGAGGCGCGCCGCCGGCGAGCCAGCGGCGCGCTTGTCACCCCCTCGCGGTCAGCGCCTGATCTGCTCGCGCAGAAGCATGTTGCTTCCCACCGTCCGATAGTCGGCGCGCTGCCCCGACTCGGCCTCCATCTGCTGCATCGTCTTCTTCATGTAGGCGCGCATCTCCTGACCGCGCTTCTCGGCCTCGTCGGCCCCGACCATTCGATCGGTGATCGTGACGAGATAGAGATCCGGCTCGTCCTGGCGCGGGTTCTCGTTGGTCAGGATGTGATAGCCGGTCATCCAGCCCTTCGACTTCGCATAGTCCATCTGCACCTGCCAGACCCGCGCCAGGTGGTTGGCGTAGGTCAGGGCCGAGCCGTCCTTCACATGGATGCCGGTCACGAACCAGTAGTTGCCGTCGCGATAGGGAAACACGTCCTGCGCAACCGCTGCCGGTGTCACGCCAAGCAGCAAGGTGGCGGCCGCGGCCGCCATCAACAGTCTCTTCATGAAACCCTCCCCCGAGGCACATGCAGCGGCCCTGGGGCCGCATGGCCCTCCTGCCGGACAAGCCCGGCCCGAACCAGGCGCCGGGCCGCAGGCGGCTCCAAGGCGGACGCAGGGTTCAGTGCGTGTTTCATGCCATGCGAAGCGCAAATTTACAATGCGCCTGCCAGAAGATCGAAGGCTTTTTTCTTTGACCCTCGCGGTCTTGTCGCTAGCCAGAGAGGATGGCGTTGGTCGGCGGCATCCTGAAGTGGCTCCTGCTGTCGCTCCTGTTCCTGCTGGTGGCCGTCTTCATCGTCCGCGCCTGGCAGGCGATGCGCGGCCCGCCGCTCGAACCCTGGCACACCCATGTGCCCGCCGAACCTTCGGCAGCCGAGATCGATCGCCTGGACTGGACGCAATGGGTCGACGCCGAGCGCCGTCTTTTCGAGGCCACGGCCCGGGTCATGGCCGAGCGCCTTCCCGCGGACGCCCGGATCCCCCAGAACCGCTACTGGCCCGAAGCCCCCATGCATCCGGCCCGGCTGCCGACCGACTGGAACCGGAGCTTCACGCTCGAACCCGACGGCGAGGCGACCGGCGCGGTCGTCCTGCTGCATGGTCTGACCGACTCGCCCTACAGCCTTCGCCATGTCGGCCGGCTCTACGAGGCGCGCGGCTGGCATGTCGTGGCCGTTCGCCTGCCGGGGCATGGAACTGTCCCCGCCGGTCTCACGGCCGCCGGGACCGAGCAGTGGCTTGCAGCAACCCGTCTCGCCGTTCGCGAGGCGCGCCGCCGGGCCGGCCCCGACCGACCGCTCCACATCGCAGGCTATTCCAATGGCGCCGCCCTCGCTCTCATTCACGCGCTCGACGCGCTCGAGACTCCGGCGATCGGCCGGCCGGACCGGATCCTCCTCGTCTCGCCGATGATCGGCCTTACGCCCTTTGCCCGCTTCACGGGGCTTGCCGGCTGGCCAGCCTTCCTCCCGGCCTTCGCCCGCGCCGCCTGGCTGGATACGATACCGGAGTATAATCCTTTCAAGTACAACAGTTTTCCGGTGAAGGCGGGGGCCGAGGCGCACCGCCTCACCGTCCTGCTCTCGCAGCGGATGGATCGCGCGGCATCGGCCAACCGGCTGTCGGCGCTGCCACCGATCCTCGCCTTCCAGTCGGTCGTCGACTCGACCGTCTCCACGCCGGCGGTGATCAGCGGCCTGTTCGATCGCCTGCCCGAGGGGGGCCATGAACTCGTCCTGTTCGACATCAACCGCGCCGCCTATGTCGGGCCGTTGCTGCGTCGCAGCTCCGGGGCCGCCATCGATCGCCTGATCCCGACGTCGGCTCGACGCTATCGGACGACGCTTGTCGCGAACCGTGCAGCCAATGATCCGGCGGTCGAGGTTCGAAGCTGGCCGCCCGGCGCCAGCGCGCCGGAGATCGAGCCGCTGGGCATCGACTATCCGCGCAACATCTTCTCGCTCAGCCACATCGCCCTGCCCTTCCCGCCTTCGGACGGGCTTTATGGCACCGATCCGGACCCGGCGGACAACCAGGGGGTCGCGCTTGGCGCGCTTGCCACCCGCGGGGAGAATGGGCAGCTCGCCGTCTCGCCCGCCAGCCTGATGCGCCTGTCCTCCAACCCCTTCTTTCCCTGGATGCTCGGCCGGATCGACCGGACGCTTGCAGACCCGACGCGCTGATGGCGACGACCGGGCTCGTCGACACGCTGTCGGCCGGGATCGACCGGCTGTCGGCGCTTGTCTTCTTCCAGTTCGAGCTTGGCGGCGCACCAGTCCAGCTCATCGTCCTGTGGCTCGCCGCCGCGATGGTGTTCGCGACCGTCTGGCTGGGCCTGCCACAGGTCCGCGGGTTCCGGCTGGGTTGGCAGGCGCTGTTCGGCCGATTCGCCGATCCGACGGCGCCGGGCGGGATCAGCCAGTTCCAGGCGCTGTCCACCGCGCTTGCCTCCACGGTCGGCCTCGGCAACATCGCGGGCGTCGCGGTTGCCGTCGCCATGGGCGGCCCGGGCGCCATCCTGTGGATGATCGTCATCGGCTTCTTCGCCATGGCGCTCAAATGCGCCGAGGTGACGCTCGGCCTGCTCTACCGCGACGAACTCCCCGATGGCTCGGTCCGGGGTGGGCCGGCGCTGACCCTCACGCGCGGCCTCGCTGCCATCGGCCTGCCGCGCCTCGGTCGCTGGCTGGCGGGCTTTCATGCCGTCTTCATGATCCTCGGCTGCCTCAGCCTGTTCCAGGTCAACCAGGCGCACGCCCAGCTCGAGGCGGTGGCCGGCCCCATCGATCCCCTCCTCTTCGGGCTTGCGTTCGCGGGGCTGGCGGCGCTCGTCCTGCTCGGCTCGATCGGCTGGATCGGCCGGGTCACCGGCCGTCTCGTGCCGGCGATGTGCCTGCTCTATGTCGGCGCCTGCCTCGTCGTGATCCTCGCCAACCTGGCTGAGCTTCCGGCGGCGCTCCTCGACATCGCCGTTTCGGCCTTTGCGCCTGAGGCGGTCGCCGGCGGCGCCATCGGGGTCTTCATCATCGGCATGCGCCGCGCCGTCTATTCGTCCGAGGCCGGCATCGGCACGGCCGTGGTCGCCCATGTCCAGGCCCGGACGCGCGACCCGGCATCCGAGGGCATGGTCGCATTGATCGAGCCCTTCATCGACACCGTCGTCATCTGCACGCTCACCGGGCTGACCCTGGTGGTCACCGGCATGGTGGCTTCGGGTCTCGACGGCGTGCAGATGACGTCCGCTGCGCTGGGCACGGTGATCGGCCCGGCGCCGCAACTGCTGGCTCTCGTCGTCTTCCTGTTTGCCTATTCCACGGCGGTCGCCAACGGCTTCTACGCAACGCAGGCGTTCCAGCATCTGGTCGGGCATGGCCGCCTGCGTGAACTTGCGATCAAGGTCTTCTTCTGTGCCCAGCTGTCGCTTGGCGCGCTGCTCGATTTCGGCAAGATCCTGGATCTCGTGGACTCGGCCTTCTTCCTGATGGCCGTCCCGAACGTGATCGCCATCTATCTTCTGGCCCGCCCGCTCAGGGCCGAGATCGACCGATATCTGTTCAAGCACATGAAGGACTGATGTGCCATGGCCCGAACCGAAACCATCGCCGAGGCTCGCGAGACCGGGGACAGCGCCTATGCCGTGCGGATCGAGGTGTCAGGCCACTCGATCCTGGGCGACGAACCGGTCGACTTCGGCGGCGGCAACCTCGGGCCCAACCCCTATGACCTGCTGGTCGCAGCGCTTGCCGAATGCACGGCGATGACGGTTCGCTGGTATGCAATCCAGCAGAAGTGGCCGCTCGAGCACGTCGCGGTGCGGATCGTGCACCGCAAGGGCGGGCCGGGCGCCGCGAGCCCACGGCAGGACGTGTTCGAGAAGTGCGTGACCGTCACGGGCGCAGACCTGGACGACGAACAGCGCAAGAAGCTGATCGAGGTCGCGGCCAGATGCCCGGTTCAGCGCACCCTCGAGGGAACGCCGCTGATCACTACCCGCTGCGACTGACGGCCCGCGGTCGCCCGCGCGGCGACCGGCGCGTAGGTCTGCGACTGCCCACACCAGCAGCCGCCCAGTGTGCCTGCAACTGGTACCCCCGGCCGGACTCGAACCGGCAAGCCTTTCGGCACGCGATTTTGAGTCGCACGCGTCTACCCATTCCGCCACGGGGGCCCGGGACGTCCGGCCCAGCTAGAGAGACAGGGCAGAAAAGAAAAGGGCGGCCGCATGTGCGGCCGCCCTTGGTCGTTAGCCGGCGGGTCAGAAGCTCAGGCGCGCGCCGATCCGGACCTGCCAGAGCGAGAAGTTGCTGAACAGCGTCTGCTGCGGCGCCTGGAAGTTCTGGTAGCGATACTGGGTGCAGGTCTGCGCCGGCGAGGTGATGATCGCGTTCGGCGCCGTCGGCGTCGGCGCCGGGCAGGTCACCTGCACCAGGCTCGCGAAGTAGGGGAAGGACACCTGCCTGAGCGAACCCCAGTTCTTGTTGAGCATGTTCAGCACATTCTCGAAGTCGGCAAAGACCTGGATCTTGCCGTCGAGGAAGAAAGGAACCTCCTGGCTGATGCGAAGGTCGAGCTTTTCGAACCGCGGCGAACGGCCGATGTTTTTCGGTGCAATCTGCCCCTGGTAGCGCGACAGTTCGCTGTTCTGGATGAAGCTCTGGAAGGCCGAGAAGTTGAAGTTCGCGGCATAGGTCACAATCGGGTCTGCCGTCGGCGACGACACGTTCGGCACGTAGAGGAGGTGCCGGTTGTTCTGCCCCTGCACCCCGAAGATCGCCGAGCGCGTCGCGGCGTCGCGCGCCACCACGTTTCCGGCGGCGTTCAGCACGCCATCGGTCATGGTGTAGCTGAAGCGCTGGCCCGAGATGCTGTTGAAGAAGAAGTCGAAGCGGGTGGCATTGTCGCCGAAGAATTCGCGCTGGAACCCGACGTTCAGACGAAGCGAATTGTCCCGCTGGTAGATGGAGGTTCCATAGCCGGCGAAGTTCGGATCGTCGGTTGCCGTCTGGTTGTAGTTCGACAGCGCCACCGACGAGGTGCCCGAGTTCACGTCCTTCACCCGCTGCCAGGTGTAGGCCGCCCCGATGTCGAAGCCATTGTCAAACCGCTTGCTGAAGCGGCCGACGATATTCCAGCTGAAGCCGCGATCATCGTTCGTCAACAGCATGTCGAAGTTGTTGCCCGAATTGGCGGCCTGCGCCTGGTAGCGCGGGCGACCGTCCGGCAGAACCGACTGCACCGTGTTGCGGACCGAGCGGATGTCCGTCCAGTCCAGCCCCTGCTTGGTCCGCGACCAGACGACGTCGAACCCGAAGTTCCAGTCGTCCCCGAGCGGGCCAAGGTTGGCCCGATAGTCGGCCGAGCCCGTGATCCGCCAGGTGGAGGGAATCTCGAAATCGGGATCGAGCGCGTTGGTCGGCGCAAGCGCCGAACCGGCCGCACGCACCACGTTGATGAGCGCCTGCGGAACGCCCGGCCCGCCGCTCACATTGTTGAGGGTCAGTGCGCCCAGTTCGGTGATCTGGGCCGGCGTGAGGCCCGGCACATTGGTGATGCTGAACGGCGACACCGTGACGCCGCCGATGATCGTCGGCGAACGCCGGACCTGAATGCGGTTCAGTGTCGGCCCCGGGTTGGAATAGTTGTTCGAGATCCAGACGTCCGGCGAACCACCGGCATAGAGGCCGGCCGTCGCTTCGAGCTGGAGGCGGTCGGTCGCCCGCCAGTTGGCGCTGAACCGGGGCTGGAGGGCATAGCGTCCGTTGAGCGTCGCCGTGTTGGCGAAGCCATGACGATCCACGAAGGCCTGGTTGAACTGCGGCGTCACGCCGGCCTGGTAGAGATCGTAGCGGAAGCCGTAGGTCAGGGTGAAGTCGTTGGTGACATCCCAGCTATCCTGGACGCCGAAGGTCCAGACGATGTTGTCGAACAGCGCGCGCACGCTGTCGATGGTCCCGGCCGAGGGAATGGCGATGTCCAGTTCATTGGCCTGGCGGGCCTGGAAGTCGGCGAAGCTGTCGAAGCGCCACGCCCCGGACACGCGCTGCGCGAACAGGTTGTTGTACTCGCGCTCCCGCCGCTCGACGATGATCTTCACGTCATGGTTGTTCTGGCGGATGCGGCCCTGGAACTCGAGACCGAGGGTCTGGGTGAACAGTTCGTTCGCCTGGCGGGAAATGTCAGGCCCGAACCGCACCCGGCCGACGCCATTGGCGCAGTTGGTCAGCACTGTCGTCGGCCCGGGCGCGAGGCAGACCGTGAACTCCCCGAAGTCGCGCCCGTTGAAAGGCACCTGCAGCCGCTTGTAGTCGTTGTAGGTCGCACGAAGCTGGGTCGAGAAGCTGCTCGACCAGTCGCTGTTGATCTGCAGAACGCCATAATGGTTGATCGAGCCCTGGTCGTAGTTGTTCGACTGCAGGCTCAGGATCGGCGAGAAGGTGGGCGTGGCGACGGACGCTTGGTTCAGCGCCGTCTGCCCGGCCAGGATGTTCCCCTTGGCGTAGATGTAGGTCGCCGCCACCCGATGTGAGTCCGTCACGTTCCAGTCGAGCTTGACGGCGAGCTTCTGGTCGCGCTCCTCGACGGCCTTGGCGATGTCGAGGGCGTCGTAGCGATAGGTGTTCTGGGCGACGCCGCGCACGGCCTCGACCTGCGCCCGGCTGATGACCGGGATCACGTTCGCAAAGCCTTCGCCCGGAATGCCGACGTCCGTGGGCGTGGAGTTGTCCGTGCGCTCGTAGGTCACGGCAAGAAAGAGCTTGTCGGGGATGATCGGGCCGCGCGCCTGCACGCCCCAGATCTTCGATTCGAAGTCCCGCTCGACGCGCCGGGTGCGGGTGCGCTTGCCGGCCAGCTCGTCGGCCGTGTAGCTGTAGAAACCCGTGAACTTCCAGCGGTTGTCGCCCGAGCAGAGCACCGAGTTGACGGCGCCGCCCTGGAAGCCGCCCTGCTGGATATCGACCGGCGCGACCTCGACCGAGAATTCGCAGATGGCATCGAGGGGCACCGGGCCGCGGGCGGAGGCGAGGCCGCCGGCCTCGAGACCGAACGGGTCGCCGAAGGCAATGCCGTCGACCGAGATCCGGTTGAACCGGTTGTTGGTGCCGGCAATCGAGATCGCGCCGGTGCCGTTCGTCGGATCCAGCGTAACAAAGGGGTCGCGGTTGGCGAGCTGCCGAACGTCGCGGTTGATCGTCGAGACGCCGGCAATGTCGTCCGCGCTCAGGATGGTGGCAGGGCCGGACGACAGCGCCACCGACGAGCGGGCGATGCGTCCGGCGACGACCTCGATCGTCTGGCCTTCGGGCACCATGAACACATTGACCCGCTGCGGCTGACCGGCAGCCAGATTGGTGATCGTGGCCTGGGCGCGCTCGAATCCAGGCGCCTCGACCGAGATGTCGAACGGCCCGCCGACCCGGAGGTTCGGGGCGCTGAACGTGCCCGAGGAATCGGTCGTCTGCACGGAACGCGTGCCCGACGGCACGTGCGTGATCGTGACGGTCGCACCAGCCAGCGGATTGCCGGCGTCGTCCTGCACGTCACCGCGGATCGTGCCCGTGACTTCCTGCGCATAGGCGCTCGTCGCCGCCAGGGCGAGAATCGAGGCGGTCGCGCCGAGGCGAAGTGCAAGCCCAAGCGTGCGAAGCGTGTGAGACATGGATCCTGAACCCCTCTCTTGTTTGGACGCGTCCCCGGCGAGGAGCCATCCACGCGCCACACGTCCACCTGTCCGGACAACTGCAGTCGGTCGCCCCCGTCGGCGACGATGTAACCCGCATTGGCCGCGCCAGATGACATTTATGTTTCAAAACCGGGAAGCGCGGGTGAAGCTTTCAGGCCCGGCCCCGGAATCCCTTTGCCGTTGCAGTGCAGCAACAGCCCGACCGCTGACGGCCGCTCGCGAATGGTGGGCGGTGAGGGGTTCGAACCCCCGACCCTCTCGGTGTAAACGAGATGCTCTACCGCTGAGCTAACCGCCCGGCCATTGGCCTTTCGCCTGCATCGCTGCTAGCCGAGGCGAAGGT
>JBKBUL010000073.1:0-9041 GCA_046290045.1 Sphingomonadaceae bacterium | reverse complement strand
CAGCCGCTCCAGGTGCTCCGCCAGCGAAAACAGGCTGCGTGAGTGCATCAAACCTCTCCGTCCAATGCACAGAGTGAATCAGATCATGGCCCCAAACGCGAGGGGTTTTTGCGGGTGTCCACCTACTTCAACTACAATCCCGGGCTTGATCACCGCACCTGTTACAGGGCGACCTACCAGGTCCCGAAGAACAAGGCCTTCTGGTCGATCACCATGTATGGGAAGACCGGCTTCATCGAATCCGAAAACTCGGTGCTCAACAATCGCAACACCAGACTTGACCCGGACGGCAAGAGCTTCACGGCCTATTTCGGCTCGAAGGAAGCCTGCGGCGATGTCCCCAACCGGCTCGACACCAGCGAAGGCTGGAACTTCGTGATGCGGGTTTATCGGCCCGATCCGTCGGTCCTGGGAGGTGGTTACACCCTTCCACAGACAATGCCAGTCGGAGGCTGAAGGGCAGTCAGCAATGGCTGCCTCACAATCCGCCAAATTGCCCCAGCTCCAGAGACACTGCGCCTTTAAACGCTTCATCGCAGTGCTGACCTGTTCTGTCGTAGATGAATAATGAGCAACGAACGAACCGAACGGCTCAGCTCCGTTTGTTCAGGATGACGCAGTCTATTGTATCCCTATGGCGGTGAATGCTTCCAGAGTCCTGGCTCGCTTCCTTGGGAGCGGGCCGCGAACGCGCGAGAAGATCATGCTCCATGCAGTGCAGATGGCCGCCGCGGTTGTGGCGCTGCGCCCGGTGACGCCGTGGCGGTCATCAGCCGACCCGCCTTGCGGCACCTGGCCACCGCCCGGCCAAGATCCGATTGAACAGGCCCGAGCGGCTCGAGCGGATGAACCAGTTGTGTCACAAGTCTGGTGCGGTTCATGGACCACCGGTGCATCCCGCCGGCGCAGGCCGTTCCTGATCGCGAGCAAGATGATCCCCGAGGCCATCCACCGATCGTCAACCCACTGACCCCATGAGGAAGCCGGGATAAGGGCTCCATCCGACAAATCCGCCCCTCACTTGGCAGCCGCGCGTCCGACATCGGCAGCACCACCAGAATGCCGCCAGCCCAAGCGATCCAACAGGTCCCGGGACGATAGGTGGGCGGCAAGCGCGTCATTGCCCGTTCACCTTCATGCCGCCTATCAGGGCTGCGGTTTCAACCCGCTTGCGAAGGCCCACCATGCGCGCACCCGTCTGCTTCCTCCTTCTCGCGTCCCTCCTCGCCGGCGCAGCGCCAGCGCTCGCCGCCGAGGGCATGTGGATGCCCTCGCAGGTGCCGGCGCTGGGCGCCCGGCTCAAGGCGGACGGCCTCGAGCTCGACCCGGCCGCGCTTGCCGATCTTGCGAAGGCGCCGATGAACGCCATCGTCTCGCTCGGCGGCTGCTCGGCGAGCTTCGTCAGCCCCGAGGGGCTGGTCGCCACCAACCATCACTGCATCATCGCCAGCCTGCAGGTGAACAGCCAGCCCGGCCGCAACCTGCTTCGCGACGGTTTCCTCGCGAAGACCCGGGCCGAGGAACTGCCCGCCGCGCCCGGCGTCCGGGTGCTGGTGATGGAGGCGCTTCGCGACGTCTCGGCAGACGTGCTTGCCGGCCTCACGCCGCGGATGACGGGCGAGGCGCGCATGGCGCGCATGGATGCCAACCGCAAGGCGCTGATCGCCGCCTGCGAGTCCGAGCCCGGCCGCCGCTGCGACATCCGCAGCTATTTCGGCGGGCGGCAGTGGGTGCTGCAGCGGATGCTCGAGATCCGCGACGTAAGGCTCGTCTATGCCCCGGCCGAAAGCGTCGGCAATTTCGGCGGCGAAGTCGACAATTGGCAATGGCCCCGCCAGACGGGGGACTTCGCCTTCTACCGCGCCTATGTCGGGCCGGACGGCAACCCCGCGCCCTATGCGGCCGGCAATGTCCCCTTCCGGCCGCGCGGGCATCTGAAGCTCGCCACCGGCGACATGAAGGAAGGCGATTTCGTGATGATCGCCGGCTTCCCCGGAGTCACCGAACGCTATCGCACGCTTGCCGAGACCAGGGCCTATTACCAGGACATCTACCCCCTCCAGCTGCGCCTGCTCAGCGAATGGTCCGACCTCATCCAGCGCGAGGCGAAGACCGAGGCCGAGCAGATCGCGACCGCCAGCGCCCGGCAGCGCGCCGACAATTTCAAGAAGAAGATCGAGGGCCAGATGGCGGCGGCGAAGGCCGCCGACCTCGTCGCGATCAAGGCCGCGCAGGAAAAGGCGCTGGGCGACTGGGCGGCGCGGCCGGCCAACCGGCGCACCCATGCGCTGGCGATTTCCAACTATGACAGCCTGATCGAGGCCGACCTCGCCGCCACCCGGACCCGCCTCGTCAACCAGACGCTCGATCGCGCCCTGCTGCTGCGCGCCGCGCGCGACCTCGTCCGCTGGGCGCACGAGCGGCAGCTGCCCGACGCCGAGCGCAGCCTCGGCTTCCAGGACCGCGACCGCCAGGCGCTCGTCGATCGGTTGACGATCATCGACCGGCAATATGTGCCGCGGATCGACCGGGCGATGCTCGAACAGGCCCTGGCGGAGGTCCGCAAGCTGCCCGAGGGCAGCCGCAACCTCGCGCTCGAGGCCGCGCTGGCCGAGATCGGGCTGGACCGGCTCTATGCCGACACCAGGCTTTCGGACCGCGCCGAGCGGCTCGCCTGGCTCGACCGGCCGGTCGAGGCCTTTGCCGCGTCCGACGACCCCTTCATCCGGGTTGCGATGGCCAGCTATGCCGCCGACCGCGCCGGCGAGTCCCGCGCCCGCGATCGCGAGGGGCGGATGCACGCTGCCCGCAGCGCCTGGATGGAAACGGTCGCCGCCCATGCCGCAAGCCAGGGCCGGCTGCTCTACCCGGACGCCAATGGCTCGCTGCGCGTCACCTGGGGCCATGTGCGGGGCCGGGCGCTGCAGGATGGAATCGCCTGGACGGCGTTCACCACCCCGCGCGGCCTCCTCGAGAAGGAAACCGGCAAGGAGCCCTTCAACAGCCCGCCGAAGCTGCTGGCGCAAGCACGCGCCGGCAATTGGGGCCGCTGGGCTTCGCCCGCGCTCGGCACGCTGCCGGTCAACTTCCTGTCCACGACCGACATCACCAACGGCAATTCCGGTTCGGCGATCCTGAACGCCCGCGGCGAACTGGTCGGCCTCGCCTTCGACGGCACGCTCGAGGGGATGCTGTCGGACTGGCATTTCGACGATGCCACCACCCGCACCATCGGCGTCGATGCGCGCTACATGCTCTGGGTGATGGAGAAGGTGGACGGGGCCGACCGGCTCCTCGCCGAGATGGGCGTCGAAGCGCGCCGATGACTGTGAGCGAGGGAAGCTGTTGGACAGGCTGACGGCGAGCGGCAACAATCTTCGGGCATGATGGCCGAAAAGGCCCGAACCCGGAGGAGGAGTGCCCCATGAACGTCGAAGCCAAGTGCCCGTTCGGCAGCAAGGTGAGCCGGACCGCCATCGTCTGGACGATGGACAACCAGATGTGGTGGCCCAACCGCCTCGACCTTTCGATCCTGCGCCAGAATGGCCCGCAGTCGAACCCCTATGAGCCCTCGTTCGACTATCGGGCGGCCTTCTCCAGGCTCGACCTGCCCGCCGTCAAGGAAGACATCCGCAAGGTCATGACCACCTCGCAGGACTGGTGGCCGGCCGACTGGGGCCATTATGGCGGGCTCTTCATCCGCATGGCCTGGCACTCGGCCGGCACCTACCGGATCTTCGATGGCCGCGGCGGCGCCGGCTCGGGCACGCAGCGCTTCGCCCCGCTCAACAGCTGGCCCGACAATGCCAATCTCGACAAGGCGCGGCTGCTGCTGTGGCCGGTGAAGCAGAAATATGGCCGCTCGCTGTCCTGGGCGGATCTCATGATCCTCGCCGGCAATGTCGCGCTCGAGGACATGGGGCTGCCCACGGTCGGCTTCGGCGGCGGCCGCGAGGACGTGTGGGAGCCCGAGCGCGACATCTACTGGGGCCCCGAGGGCGAGTGGCTCGGCGACGAGCGCTACAGCGGTGACCGAGAGCTCGCCAACCCGCTGGCGGCCGTGCAGATGGGCCTCATCTACGTCAATCCGGAAGGTCCCAATGGCAAGCCCGACCCGGTCGCCTCGGCGCGCGACATCCGCGAGACATTCGCGCGCATGGCGATGAACGACGAGGAGACGGTGGCGCTCGTCGTCGGCGGCCACACCTTCGGCAAGTGCCACGGCGCGGCGCCGGCCGACCATGTCGGCCCCGAGCCCGAAGGCGCACCGCTCGAGGCGCAGGGTCTGGGCTGGCTGAACAGCTATGGCACCGGCCGCGGCGCCGACACCATCACCAGCGGCATCGAGGGCGCCTGGACCGAGACGCCCACCAAGTGGGACAACAACTACCTCAAGAACCTGCTCGATTTCGACTGGGCGCTGGTGAAAAGCCCGGCGGGCGCCTGGCAGTGGCAGCCGACGAACCCGGAAGCGCAGGAGCTGGTGCCCGACGCGCATGACCCGTCGAAGCGCCACCCGCCGATCATGACGACGGCCGACATGGGCCTGAAGATGGACCCGATCTACCGGCCCATCTGCGAGCGCTTCCGCGCCCACCCGGACGAGCTGGCCAAGGCCTTTGCCGAGGCCTGGTACAAGCTGACCCACCGCGACATGGGCCCGCTCTCGCGCTACCTCGGCCCGGAAGTGCCGGCCGAGCCGCGCATCTGGCAGGATCCGGTGCCGCCAGTCGATCACCGGCTGATCGACTCGACCGACATCGCCGATCTGAAGGCGAAGCTGCTCGACTGCGGCCTCTCGATTGCCGACCTCGTCCGCACCGCCTGGGCCTCGGCCTCGACCTTCCGCGGCTCCGACATGCGCGGCGGCGCCAATGGCGCGCGCATCCGGCTGGCGCCGCAGAAGGACTGGGCGGTCAACGAGCCGGCGAAGCTCGCCGACGCGCTGGCGAAGATCGGCGCCGTGCAGCAGGCCTTCAACGCCAGCGCGAGCGGCGGCAAGAAGGTGAGCCTCGCCGACCTCATCGTGCTGGGCGGCTGCGCGGCGGTCGAGGCGGCCGCGAAGAAGGCCGGCCATGCCGTCACGGTGCCCTTCTCGCCTGGCCGCACGGACGCCTCGGCGGATCAGACGGACGCGCACAGCTTCGCCGTGCTCGAGCCGCGCGTCGATGGCTTCCGCAACTATGTCGGCGACGACATGGGTCGGAGCCCGGAGGAGTGGCTGGTCGATCGCGCCCAGCTGCTTCGCCTGACGGCGCCCGAGATGACGGTGCTGGTCGGCGGCCTGCGCGTGCTCGGGATCAACCATGGCGGCTCCGACCTCGGCGTCTTCACCGAGCGGCCCGGCACGCTCTCCAACGACTTCTTCCGGAACCTGCTTGCCGCGACCACCGAATGCCAGTGGTCGCCGGTGGCCGGCGAGGACGGGGTCTATGTGGCGCACGACCGCCGCACGGGGGCAGCGCGCTGGCGCGGCAGCCGGGTGGACCTCGTGTTCGGCTCCAACTCCGAACTGCGGGCGCTCACCGAAGTCTATGCAAGCGCGGATGCCGAGCGCGCCTTCATCGATGCCTTCGCGGCTGCCTTCGCGAAGGTGATGGAGCTCGACCGCTTCGATCTCCACGCCTGAGGCCATGCGGGCCCCGCGGCCGGCCGCCCCTTGTGGCGCCGGCTTGCGGGGCCTCGCGGCTCAGCGCGCCTGCCTGCGAAAGCCCTGGCCGGGCGGCGCACCCGGCGGGCGAAGCAGGTCGCCCTCGATCGTCAGCGGCCAGTCGCGGAAGTCGCGCACCCCGAGATCGCCGGGATCAAGCCGGAAGCGGTAGCGATGCGCGCGCGGCACATCGAGCGGCAGGTCGGCGGATTCCACCTCGAACACCGGGATCGTGAACCGGACCGAGACGGGCCGCCGCCCGTCGAGGTCGGCTTCCAGCCATTCGCCCAGCGTCTGCCCCTGCTCGACCGACCCGTCGTCCATGCGCACCTCGACCCCGATGTTGGCGATGGGCCGGCCGCGCGTATCCTCCAGCATCAGCGCGAGCACGCCCGGCTCGCCGGCCTCCTGCCCCGCTGGCTCGAAGCGCGGCGGGCGCGGGGCCGGCTCGGTCGTCAGCAGCAGGCGATTGCCCTCGCGCCGCCAGCGCCCCTCGGCCATCTCGTCCAGCGCGCCCATGGTGAAGGCCCAGCGGAAGCGGCCATCGGCCGTCAGCTCCAGCCCCCCGGCGGCCTCGCGCATCCCCACCAGGGCGTAGCGGCCGGCAAGCTCCCCAGCGGCGCCGGGCGCTGCCACAAGCAGCGCCAGCGCCGGCAGCAAGGCGAGGCGACCGGCGCTCAAAGCCCCAGCACGGTCTTGGCGATGATGCTCTTCTGCACTTCGTTGGTGCCGCCGAAGATCGTCCAGGCCCGGCCGTTCAGATAGGTGGGGAGCGCCAGCTGCGCCTCGCGGCTGCCCACGGGCTCGGGCGCCGAATTGCCGTAGAGCGGCCGTTCCGCCGGCAGCTGCAGGCCATGGGGCCCGAAGATGTCCACCGCCAGCTCGTCGATCCGCTGCCGCAGCGTCGAGGACACGAGCTTGACGAGGCTGGTCTGTGGCCCGGGCCGCCGCCCGGCCTTGAGGTCGGCCAGGATCCGAAGCTCGGTCGTCTCCAGCGCCAGCGCCTCCAGCTCCAGCGCGGTCAGCCGCGCGACGACGTCCGGGTCATGGCCGAGCGCGCCATTGGCGCCACCCGGAACGGAGTCGGCCGCGCGCCTGAGCTTGGCGATGTCGGCCAGCAGCCGGGGCGCGTGGCAGCTTCCGCCGCGTTCATTCTCGAGGAGATACTTGGCGATCGCCCAGCCCTGGCCTTCCGCGCCGATCCGGTGCTCGACGAGCGCTTCGGCCTCGTCGAGAAACACCTGGTTCACTTCATGGTCGCCGGCCAGCGTCAGGATCGGCCGGATCGAGATTCCCGCCTGCTTCATCGGCACCAGCAGGAAGCTGATCCCGGCCTGCGGCTTCGCATCCGGATCGGTGCGCGCCAGGCAGAACATCCAGTCGGCATAGTGCGCGTGCGTCGTCCAGATCTTGGAGCCGCTGATGCGATAGCGCGTGCCGTCCGCGCTCAGCACCGCGCGAGTCTTGAGGCTTGCCAGGTCCGAGCCCGCACCCGGCTCGGAATAGCCCTGGCACCATTTCTCGCTGCCATCGAGGATCGGCGGCAGGAAGCGCGCCTTCTGCTCGGCCGTGCCGAACTGGGCGATCACCGGCGCCACCAGCTTCAGCCCCAGGACCGAGAGCGCCGGCGCATCGGCGAGCGCGCATTCCTTCTCGAAGATGTAGCGCTTCACCGGGTCCCAGCCGGTGCCGCCCACTTCCTCGGGCCAGTTGTAGGCAAGCCAGCCCTTCTCGAACAGGATCCGCTGCCACTCGTCGCCGATGTCCGGCTCCACGAAGACGGACGGGCTGTTGCGCGCGCCCTCGCGCAGATGCTCGGGCAGATTCTCGGCGAGAAAGGCGCGGACCTCATCGCGGAAGGCCAGCTCCTCGGGCGAAAAGGCCATGTGCATCAGTCGGGCTCCAGCTCGTTCATCCCCCAGCGCAGGCAGCGCCGCAGGATCCTTGTGTAGACGGGGTAGGTCCAGGCGCAGCGCTCGGGGTGCGGCCAGAAGGGCGTGAAGACGGCGACGTCATAATGGCCGCGGCAATGGCCCAGCGTGAAATAGAGGAGGCGCCCGGCACCATGGCGCATCTCGTAGAGGATTGGCACCGTCGTCTCCGGCCAGTGGGCCTCGACGAAGCCCGTCGCCTCGCCGGCGAAGGTCGTCGACAGGATCGTGTCGATGTCGCCCGTCGTCCGGCTGAGGTAGAGTTCGTCCACCACCTCGAAGTCACGCTCGCCACGAACCAGCGGATGGTCGGGCTGCTCCACCCTGACCGTGTAGGGCCCGATCGGCGGATGGGCGACGAACTGGGTGCCGAGCATCGCCATCACGTCCGGCCGCTCGTCGGGCGCGTCCACCAGCCCTGAGTCGAGGAAACGCAGGATGGCGTTGGTGCCGTGCAGCGCCAGCCAGCGGCCGCCGCCTTCCAGCCAGCGGCGGATGAAGGCCGCCTCCGCTTCGGTCGGCATCAGGTCGCAGGTGTAGGTGACGAGCAGCGCGCACTCGGCGATCCGCTCGAGGTTGGAATAGTCCATCGCGACGCTCGCGCGGATGCGCGGCTCCTCGGCGAACAGCTTCAGAAGCTCGAGGCGCGCGAAATCGATGTCGTGATACTTGCCGGCGGCCACCAGGTGAACCTGCACCGGGCCACGGGGGTCGGCGGCCATCGCTTCAGTCCCTGATGTGGCCGGCGCCATCGACGGGCAGCTCGGCACCTGTCGTGAAGCTTGAGCGCGGCGAGGCGAGGAACAGGATCGCCTCGGCCACTTCGTCGGCCTCGCCGACCCGGCCCATCGGATGGTTGGCGGCGAACGAGGCCTCGGCTGCCGCCCGGTCGGGCGCCATGGCGAGGTAGCGCTCGAACATCGGCGTGCGGATCGCCCCCGGATGCACGGTGTTCACCCGGATGGGGATGCGGTTGTTGGCGAAATGCAGGGCCGCCGACTTGGAGGCCATCACCATCCCCGCCTTCGACGCGCAATAGGCGATGAAGGGCGCGCCGGGGCGCATCGAGAGCATGGAGGCGACATTCACGATGCTGCACGGCTTGCCCGATGCCTTCATCGCGGGCGCCGCTGCCTGCATGCCGTAGACGACGCCCGACAGGTTGATGGCGAGATGCCGGTCCCAGGCGTCGTCGGTCAGCGTCTCGATATCGGCTGGTTCGGAAATGCCAGCCGAATTGACCAGGATGGTCAGCACGCCGAAGCGCACGACGGCGGCCTCCACGGCCGCCGCCCAGCTCGCGCGCGAGGTCACATCGAGCATCACGGCGGCAGCGCCCTCGCCGAGGTCTGCGGCCGCCGACGCCAGCCGCTCATTGTCGATGTCGGCCAGCATCACCCGCGCACCGTCGGCCTTGAGCGCGCGCGCCGCCGCAAGCCCGATTCCGCCGGCCGCCCCGG
>JBKBUL010000072.1:0-9157 GCA_046290045.1 Sphingomonadaceae bacterium | reverse complement strand
CCTGGCCCATAGCGCCGGCCCAGCTCGAACAGGCGGATCGTGGGCACGCCGCGCGCGGCGTTGCGCTCGGCGGCGGCCAGCAAGCCCGGCAGGAGCGATGGGCGCATCGCGGCAAGCTCGGCGGACAGGGGATTTTCCAGCAGCCAGGCCGCGCCGCCGAAGCGCTCGGCTTCCTCCCGCCCGATGAAGCTCCAGGTGATCGCCTCGTCGGCGCCGCGCGCCGCCATCAGCCGCCTGAGGCGCCGTTCCAGCCGCTGCGTGGCGGTTGCCGTCGGGCGCGCCACGCCTGGCGCGCGCGGCAAGGCCACGGAGGGCACGCGGTCGATCCCCCACAGGCGCACGATTTCCTCGACGAGGTCGGCGGGTCCATCGATGTCACGCCGCCAGCTGGGCACCGCCACCTGCCAGGGCCGCGTGTCGGCTTGGACGGTGAAGCCGAGGCGTTCGAGGATTGCCTGCTGCTCGGCTTCGGGCACGTCGAGCCCGCCGAGCGTGGCCGTTCGCGCCGGATCGAAGGCAAGGCTGCGGGCGATGACGGGCGGCTCGCCGGCCTGCGCCACGGCCGAGACGGTGCCACCGCACAGGTCGGCGACCAGGGCAGCCGCGAGGTCGAGGCCGGGGGCAACGAAGGCCGGATCGACCCCGCGCTCGAAGCGGGCGCGCGCGTCGCTGTTGATCCCCAGCGCCCGGCCGGTCGCGCCGATCCGCTCGGGCGAGAAGAAGGCCGCCTCGATCAGCACGTCTCTCGTGGCGTCGGACACGCCCGAGTGCGCGCCGCCCATGATCCCGCCGATGTCGTGCACGGCGCGGTCGTCGGCGATCACCGTCATCTCGGGCGTCAGCGCATAGGTGCGACCGTTCAGTGCCTCGATCGTCTCGCCCGGCCGCGCCCGCCGCGCCGTCAGCCCGCCGTCCAGCTTCGCGATGTCATAGACGTGGAGCGGCCGGCCGAAGCCGATCGAGAAATAGTTGGTGATGTCGACCAGCGCGGAGATGGGCCGCAGGCCCGCCTTCGTCAGCAGGTCCTGCAACCACTGCGGTGACGGGCCGTTGGAGACGCCGCTGACCGAGCGGGCGAGGAAGGCGGGGCAGCCGTCGGCGTCCTCGATCGCGATCGCAACGGCGCAGGGCGGGCCTTCGGGCAGTGCCGGCCGCTCGAGCGGCTTCAGCCGGCCGAGGCCGGCGGCGGCGAGATCGCGGGCGATTCCATAGACGCCCATGCAATCCTGCCGGTTGGGCGTGACGGCGATGTCGAAGACCGGATCGTCGAGCCCCGCCCATCGGGCAAAGGCCGTGCCGACCGGCGCATCGGCCGGCAGGTCGAGGATGCCGTCATGGTCCTCGCCCAGCTCCAGCTCGCGCGCCGAGCACATCATGCCATGCGAGGTGACGCCGCGGATGTCGGCGACCTTCAGCGTCAGGTCGATGCCCGGCACATGGGTGCCGGGCGCCGCGAACACGCCGACGAGGCCGGCGCGCGCATTGGGCGCGCCGCACACCACCTGCACGGGCGCGCCATCGCCGCGATCGACCGTCAGCACCTTCAGCCGGTCTGCCTTGGGGTGCGGCTCGGCGGTGAGCACGCGCGCGATCGTGAAAGGGGCGAGGCGCTCGGCCGGGTTCTCGACCGACTCGACCTCGAGCCCGAGCCGGGTCAGCGCCTCGGCGATGACGGGCGCCTCGGCGTCCGTCTCGAGGTAGCGCCTGAGCCAGGACAGGGGGAACTTCATGCCGAGATCCCCGCCGACAGCGTCGGCACGTCGAGCGCCGAAAAGCCATGGTGCTTCAGCCAGCGCAGGTCAGCGTCGAAGAAGGCGCGCAGGTCCGTCATGCCATATTTCAGCATGGCGAGCCGGTCGATCCCGCAGCCGAAGGCGAAGCCCTGCCACGCGTCGGGATCGAGCCCGCAATTGGCCAGCACCCGCGGATGCACCATCCCGGCGCCCAGGATCTCGAGCCAGGAGTCCGTCCCGCCGATGGCCAGCCGCCCGCCGGCCCAGGAGCAGCCGACATCGACCTCGACCGACGGCTCGGTGAAGGGAAAGAAGCTGGGCCTGAGGCGCAGCGTGACATCATCGACCTCGAAGAAGGCCTTCACGAAGGTCTCCAGCGTCCACTTCAGATGCCCGAGGTGGATCCCGCGGTCGATGACGAGGCCTTCGACCTGGTGGAACATGGGCGTGTGGGTGGCATCCGAATCCGAGCGATAGACGCGGCCCGGCGCGATGATGCGGATCGGGGGCTTCTGCCCCGCCATGGTGCGGATCTGCACCGGCGAGGTGTGGGTGCGAAGCACCTGCCGCTCGCCGCCCATCGTGGGGCGAACATAGAAGGTGTCGTGCATGGCCCGCGCCGGATGCTCCGGCGGGATGTTGAGGGCGGTGAAATTGTGCCAGTCGTCCTCGATCTCGGGCCCCTCGGCGACCGCGAAGCCGAGATCGGCGAAGATCTCTGCCAGCTCGTCCATCACCTGGCTGATGGGGTGGACGGTGCCGCTCGGCCCCGGGTCGGCCGGCAGGCTCATGTCGAGCCGCTCGGCGGCCAGCCGCGCGGCCAGTTCAGCGGCAGCCAGCTCGGCCCTGCGCGCTTCGATGGCGTTCGCGACCGCCTCGCGAAGCGCCTGGTAGACGGGGGCGACGGCCAGCCGCTCGTCGGGTGGCAGCGCGCCCAGCGTCTTCATGAGCGCCGTGACCGCGCCATTCCTGCCCAGCGCCTTCACGCGAACGGCTTCCAGCGCCTCGCCCGTCCGGGCCTCGGCGACAGCGGCGAGAAGCTCGTCGCGAAGAGCGTCTGGGTTCATGGTCGGGTCGGGTCCGTCGGGGGTCGATTCGGTCGGATCGGGCATGGAAAGGGCGCGGCCGCCAGCTTCTGGCAACCGCGCCCCTGATGCCGGCCCGGCCGGGCGGTCAGGCGCGGTTCGCCATCACTTGGTCGAAGATCGCCTTGAAGGCGGCCGGCTCGTTCATGGCGAGGTCGGCCAGCATCTTGCGGTCGATCTCGAGCCCGCTGTCGGCGAGCGCGCCCATGAACACGCTGTAGGGCACGCCCTGTTCGCGGGTGGCGGCGTTGATCCGCTGGATCCACAGCGCCCGGAACGAGCGCTTCTTCGCCTTCCGGTCGCGATAGGCATATTGGCCGGCCTTCTCGACCGCCTGCCGCGCCACGCGGATGGTGTTCTTGCGCCGGCCGTAATAGCCCTTGGCCTGGTCGAGAACGCGCTTGTGCCGCGCGCGTGCGGTAACCCCGCGCTTCACACGTGCCATCGTCGCCCTCCTACTTCAGGCCATAGGGGGCCCATTGCACGATCTTCGGCGTTTCCGCCTCGGACAGCACGCTGGTTCCCCGGTTCTGCCGGATATATTTCGCATTGTGGCTGATGAGGCGGTGGCGCTTGCCGGCGACCCCGTGCTTCACCTTGCCGGTCGCGGTGATCTTGAATCGCTTCTTGACCCCGCTCTTGGTCTTCAACTTGGGCATTTCGCTCTCCGTAAAGGCAAACGACGACCGCCCCGGCAGCCCATGTCGCCGGGCGATCGGATGTCTGCGAAGCCGGCTCCCTTAGGGGGAAGCGCGCCTGCGCGCAAGATGAGTCCGCCTCAGGCGCGGAGAGTCGCGAGGGGGTTGCCGCGCCTCAGGCGCGGCCGGGTGCGGCCGAGAGCAGCGCCGGTTCGATCCCGGCACCGCGAAAGGCCTTCGCCCAGCGCAGGTCCGCCTCGGTTTCCCACAGCAGGCTGTCGGTGCCGGGCGTCGTGAACCAGCCGTGCTGCGCCAGTTCCTGGTCGAGCTGGCCCGGCCCCCAGCCGGCGTAGCCCAGTGCCACGAGCCAGTGGCGCGGGCCGGCCCCTTCGGCGATCGCCACCAGCACGTCGCGCGTGCCGGTCAGCGCCCAGCGGCCAGCGACATGGCGCGTGTCCTGGCCGCCCCAGTCGGGTGAGTGCAGCACGAAGCCGCGATTGGGCTCGACCGGCCCGCCCATCAGCACCGGCACCTCGGGCGTGGCGCCCGGGTCGATTTCGAGGCTGCGCATGAGATCGGGCAGGCGGATGTCGTCCAGTTCGGCATTGAGGCACAGGCCCATGGCGCCGCCGGGGTCGTGCGCGCACATGGCAATCACGCTGTGGTCGAAGCGTGGATCGCCGATCCCGGGCATGGCAAGCAGATATTGGCCGACGATCCAGGGCGCCTGCATCATGGGCCGAGGATAGGCCGATCCGCCTGTCATGAACAGGCGCTAGACGCCCAATGAGGGGGGCGTTAACGCCCTTTTCATCCGATCGGCCGCGTCCGCGCGGCTTCAACCCAGAGGAGACGCACCATGAGCATCCAGGTGGGCGACCGCGTTCCGGCCGCCGTGCTGACGAAGATGACCCCGGACGGTCCGGCCCCGGTCGACACCGCCGACTTCTTCAAGGGCCGCACCGTTGCGCTGTTCGCGGTGCCCGGCGCCTTCACGCCAACCTGCTCGGCCAAGCATCTGCCGGGCTTCATCGAGCATGCCGACGAGATCCGGGCTAAGGGCGTGGACGAGATCGCCTGCCTGTCGGTCAACGACGCCTTCGTGATGGGCGCCTGGGGGCAGGCTGCCGGGGCGGGCGACAAGGTGACGATGCTCGCCGACGGCAATGGCGATTTTGCGAAAGCGCTCGGTCTCACCATGGATGGCTCGAAGTATGGCATGGGCCTGCGCGCCCAGCGCTTCTCGATGCTGGTGAAGGACGGGGTCGTCACGGCGCTCAATGTCGAGGAGCCGGGCGCCTTCCGCGTCTCGTCGGCCGAGCATCTCATCACCCAGCTCTGAACGGAGGACGGGATGGCCATCGATTTCGACTATCAGGACGGCGCCCAGCGCTGTCGCGGCGTGCTGGCGCTGCCCGATCCGGCGAAGTTCCCCGGTCCCCGGCCCGGGGTCGTCGCCGTTCACGAGGCCTGGGGGCTTGGCAACCAGGTGCGCAACCGCATCGCCATGCTGGCCGACCTCGGCTATGTCGCGCTCGCCGCTGACATCTTCGGGGACCGGCACATTCCGGCTGCACCGCCGGAAGCCTTCGAGATCATCGGCAAGTGGCTGGCGGACCGCCCGGGCTTGCGGGTTCGCGCAGGCGCTGCCGTCTCGGCGCTGAAGGCGCACGAGCGCTGCAACGGCCAGGTGGCGGCCATCGGCTACTGCTTCGGTGGCTCGACGGTCCTCGAACTGGCGCGCGGCGGCAACCCCGACGTGCTCGGCGTGGTCAGCTTCCACGGCGGCCTCGAGACTCCGACGCCCGCCGAGCCGGGCAAGGTGTCGGCCAAGATCCTCGTCTGCCACGGCGCCGAGGACGAGCTGATCCCGCACGCCCACCTGACCGCCTTCCTCGACGAGATGGCGAAGGCCGGCGCGGACTGCCAGACCATCGCCTACACGGGCGCGAAGCACAGCTTCACCAACCCGGAAGCCAGGGGCGAGCTGATGGCCACCATCATCTACCATGAGCGGACGGACCGCCGCTCCTGGGCGGCGATGCAGGCCTTCCTGGCGGAAGTCTTCGCCTAGGGCCGGATCAGGGCCGGGCCGAGGCGGCGCGCGCGTCGTCGGCCCGGCGGATCTCGTCGCGGGCGTTCGCCGATTCGGCGGCCCATTCGCCGCGCGTCTTGCACACCCGCTTGGCGCCCAGCCGCGAGCCGGTCGGCTGCTCGGTGCGGCAGACCACCTTCGAGAGGTCAGCGTCCATGGCGGCCGGGGAGGCGTAGATCTTCTGGCCCGGCGCGACGGGCGCGGCAGCGGCCGGTGCGGTTTCGGTGGCGGCGGCCTCGGCCGGCGGACTGGCGAGCGCCGGTGCGGCGAGGAGCAGCGCCGTGGCAACAAGGATGGCGGGCTTGGTCACGCTGACCCCGTGGCAGGTCAGCCCACCCGTGTCCAGACCTGGCTGCGACAGCCCGCGGTTCGGGTGATGCAGCCACGGACGCGAATATGCTGCTCGTCCTGGATCGTGAGCTTGCCGGAGAAGCGGCGATTGATGTCGGGAACGAAGACCCGTCCGCGGAAGGTGCGGGGCCCCTCGCGCCGGAACTCCTCCAGCAGGTCCATGCCGACAAGCTCGGCGTGTCCGCCGCGCGCCGCATCGGCGCGGGCCCGCTCGCTCGCGGAGACCACCCGGCCGCACACCTTGGCACCGCAGGTCTCGATCCGGACTTCGACGCTTCCGCTCGGATTTCGCCACAGCCCGTAGGGCGAAAGCTCGGGCTCGGCGGCGGTGCTCGAGACGCCCAGCACCGCAACCCCCAAGGCCAGCATCGCGCGCATGTCCATTCCCCCCTTGCGGTGACGCAAGGCGGGCAGGATGCAGTCGGCTGCTCAGTCCCGCAAGAGGTCGTTGATGGCGGTCTTGGCGCGCGTGCGGGCATCCACCCGCTTCACGATCACGGCGCAGGCAAGGCTGGGGCCCGGCCTCCCGTCGGGCAGCGGCGCGCCGGGGAGCGTGCCGGGCACCACCACGGCGTAGGGCGGCACCTCGCCCATGAAGACCTTGCCGGTCGCCCGGTCGATGATCTTCGTGCTGGCGCCAAGGAACAGGCCCATCGCCAGCACCGCGCCCTCGCGGACGATCACGCCTTCGGCCACTTCCGAGCGCGCGCCGATGAAGGCGCCATCCTCGATGACGACCGGCCCGGCCTGCAGCGGCTCGAGCACGCCGCCGATCCCCGCCCCGCCCGAGATGTGGACATTGGCGCCGATCTGGGCGCAGCTGCCGACGGTGGCCCAGGTGTCGACCATCGTGCCCGGCCCGACATGGGCGCCGATGTTCACGAAGCTCGGCATCAGCACCGCGCCGGGCGCGACATGCGCTCCGCGGCGGACGATGGCGCCGGGCACCATTCGAAAGCCGGCCTCGGCGAAGCGCGCCGGATCCCAGCCGGCGGTCTTCAGCGGCACCTTGTCGAAGGCCGGGGCCGGGCCGCCCGGCACCACCGCGTTGCCGGACAGCCGGAAGCTCAGCAGCACGGCCTTCTTCAGCCACTGGTGCACCTGCCAGCGCCCGTCGTCGGCCCGGGTCGCGACCCGGAAGGTGCCGGCGTCCAGCCCGTCGAGCGTGGCCTCGACCGCCGATGCCGCCGGATCGCCGGGCGCAAGCGTGTCGCGCCGGGCCCAGGCGGCCTCGATCGCGGCTTCGAGTGCGGCGGCATCCGTCATCGGGTCAGCTCCTCCAGCCAGTCGGTCAGGTCGGTCAGTTCATGGGTGATGAAGTCGGGCTGGTGGCCGTGCGACCCCCGCTCGGACCCATTGTTGACCCAGGCGGTCTGCATGCCGAGCGCGTGCGCGGGCCTCAGGTTGTGGGCCATGTCGTCGGCGAACAGCGCCGCGGCCGGGTCGATGCCATGCGTGGCGACCAGCTCGGCATAGGCGCGCGGGTCGGGCTTGGGCCTGTAGCCCATGGCGTGGATGTCGTGGATCGCCTCGAAGCGGTCGAGGATGCCGATCGCCGAGAGCACGCGCTCGGCATAGGGCCGGTCGCCGTTGGTGAACACGATCTTGCGGCCCGGCAGCCGGTCGAGCGCGGCGGCGAGCCGCGGGTCTGGGTCCAGCACGCCGAAGTCGATGTCGTGCACGAAGTCGAGGAACTCGTGCGGATCGATCCCGTGGCTCAGCATCAGGCCCCTCAGCGTCGTGCCATGCTCGTGGAAATAGCGCTTCTGCACCGCACGCGCGTCCTCGCGTCCCAGGCCGAGCAGGCGGCCCACATAGGCTTCCATCCGGACATCGATCTGGGCAAAGAGATTGGCACGGGCCGGATAGAGCGTGTTGTCCATGTCGAACAGCCAGGTGTCCACCGCGTCGGGGCGCAGGGGCGCTGCGTGGGGCTGGCGGCTCATCGGCATGGCGCGCCCTTAGACGAGGTAATTGACGTGCACAAAGCCCGCTGGTCGCCCGCCATTGTCCCCCTGATGGTCGGGCCGATGCTTGCTGCCTGCGGCGGCGGCGGCGGTGGAAGCGGCCCCGCCCCGGTCACGCCATCGGCCGTCGCGCCGCCGCCGGCGGTGACGCCGCCGGCGCCGTCGCCGGTTTCGCCCTTCGACACCGCCGAATATCGGCGATCCTCGGCGGCGGTGCAGGCCGGCGTGCTCTCGGCCTGGGATCGCGGCGCCGACGGGCGCGGCGTGACGATGGGCTTCGTGGACAGCGGGATCGATGCGACCAGCCCCGAATTCGCCGGCCGGATCCACCCCGCCAGCCGCGACGTGACAGGGCAGGGCCGGGGAATCCAGGATGTCTCGGGCCACGGCACCTCGACGGTCGCCGTCGCGGCGGCCGCGCGCAACGACAGCGGGATCGTGGGTGTCGCCCCGGCGGCGACGCTGGCCATCCTGCGCGCCGACAATGGGCAATGCACACCGGGGTGCAGCTACAATGATCCCGCGATCGCCGCCGGCGTGGATGCCGCGGTCGCCGCCGGGGCGCGCGTCATCAGCCTGTCGCTGGGTGGCGGTGCGCCCACCTCGCCGCTGCGCAACGCCTTTGCCCGCGCGACCGCGGCGGGCACGGTGCTGGTGCTGTCGGCCGGGAACGAGAGCCTGCCCGAGATCGGCGGCTTTCCGGCCGGCGCGCTCTCGGCCGGTGGCAGCGCCCTGGTGATCGTGGCCGGCGCGATCGACCAGAACCGGCAGATCACCGATTTCACCAACCGCGCCGGTGCGGCGCAGAACAATTTCATCGCCGCGCCGGGCCTCGAGCTTCGAAGCTTCAACCACACGGGCACGGCCGTCCTCGCCTCGGGCACCAGCTATTCCGCGCCGATCGTGGCTGCCGCCATCGCCCTGCTGGCCCAGGCATGGCCGGAACTTCCGGCGAGCCGGCTGGTGCAGATCCTGCTCGAATCGGCTGACGATGCCGGCGCGCCCGGAGTCGATCCCGTCTATGGCCGGGGAATCCTCAACATCGGCCGCGCCTTCCAGCCTGCCGGGCCGACCATGCTGGCGGGCAGCACGGTGGTCGTTCCGCTGGGGGCGAATGGCTCGGCCGGGCCGGTCTTCGGGGATTCGCTTCGCGCCGGGGCCGGGCTTTCGGCCGTGCCCGTGCTCGACCGGTTCGGGCGCGACTATGTCGTGCCGCTGCGCCGCTCGCTACCCCTTCCATCAACCGAACAATTAGCGGATATACGTGGCGGCGCGGCGGGGGTGCGGG
>JBKBUL010000071.1:0-9288 GCA_046290045.1 Sphingomonadaceae bacterium | reverse complement strand
ACTCCCTCTCCCCCCCACCTTCCCTCTTACCCCTCTCCCCCTCCCTCTTCCTCTGCCCCCCCCCCCCCCCCCCCCCTCCCCCCGACCCGGCGGCGGCCGCCGCGGCCATCGCCGCCTCGCTTGCTGACGGCTGAGGGGCTTCCATGCGAACCCGGGTCAAGATCTGCGGCGTGACCACGCCCGAGGCGCTGGTCGCCGCCCTGTCGGCGGGTGCCGATGCCGTCGGGTTCAACTTCTTCCCCCCCAGCCCCCGCGCGCTGTCGCCCGAGGCAGCGCGCCCGCTCGCCGCGCGCGCCCCGCATCTGCTCAAGGTGGGGGTGTTCGTCGATGCCGAGGATGGGCTGATCGAAGCCGCCATTGCAGCCGGGCAGTTGGGTGCGCTGCAGTTGCAGGGCAGCGAGCCGCCGGCCCGCGTCGCCGAGCTGAAGGCCCGCCACGGGCTGCCCGTCTGGCGCGCCGTGGGGGTGCGCACCCCGGCCGACATCCGCGCCGCGCAAGCGGCCCATGGCGCAGTCGCCGACCTGCTGCTGCTGGACGCGAAGCCTCCGGAAGGGGCGGTGCTCACCGGCGGCAACGGCCTCGCGTTCGACTGGGCGATCCTCGTCGGCGCGCGGCCCGCCATGCCCTGGGGGCTGGCCGGCGGCCTCACGCCCGAGACCGTCGCCGAGGCGATCCGGCGCACCGGCGCGCCCTGGGTCGATGTCGCCTCGGGCGTCGAGTCGGCGCCGGGCGTCAAGGATGTTGCAAAGATCGCCCGTTTCGTCGAAGCGGCGCGCCGTGCCTGACACCCTTGACATGCCCGCGAGCCTCAAGCGCCAGCCCGACGCGCGCGGCCATTTCGGACCCTTTGGCGGCCGCTATGTCGCCGAGACGCTCATGCCGCTCATCCTCGATCTCGAGGCGGCCTATCGCGCAGCCAAGGCGGATCCGGCGTTCGAGGCCGAGTTCCGGCACCTGCTCACCCATTATGTCGGCCGCCCCAGCCCGCTCTATTTCGCCGAGAAGCTGACCGCGAAGCTCGGCGGCGCGAGGATCTACCTGAAGCGCGACGAGCTGAACCACACGGGCGCGCACAAGATCAACAATTGCATCGGCCAGATCCTGCTCGCGCGGCGAATGGGGAAGACGCGCATCATCGCCGAGACGGGGGCCGGCCAGCACGGCGTTGCGACCGCGACGGTCGCCGCGCGCTTCGGCCTGCCCTGCATCATCTACATGGGCGCCCGCGACATCGAGCGGCAGGCCCCCAACGTGTTCCGCATGAAGCTGCTGGGCGCCGAGGTGCGCCCCGTCACCTCGGGTTCGCAGACGCTGAAGGACGCCATGAACGAGGCGCTCCGCGACTGGGTGACGAACGTCGAGGACACCTTCTACATCATCGGAACGGCCGCCGGCCCGCACCCCTATCCCGAACTGGTGCGCGACTTCCAGAGCGTGATCGGAACCGAGGCGAGGGCGCAGATGCTCGACGCCGAGGGGCGGCTGCCCGACATGGCGGTCGCCGCCGTCGGCGGCGGCTCGAACGCCATCGGCCTCTTCCACCCCTTCCTCGACGATCCGGTCGAACTTGTGGGGATCGAGGCGGCCGGCCATGGCCTCGAGAGCGGCCAGCACGCCGCCTCGCTGACCGGCGGGCGCCCCGGCGTTCTGCACGGCAACAAGACCTATCTGCTCCAGGACGCGGACGGGCAGATCCTCGACGCCCATTCGATCTCGGCCGGGCTCGACTATCCGGGGATAGGGCCAGAGCATGCCTGGCTGAAGTCGATCGGCCGGGTGCGCTACGAAAGCGTGACGGACGAGGAGGCGCTGGCCGCCTTCCAGCTGCTGGCCCGGACCGAGGGGATCATCCCGGCGCTGGAGCCCGCGCATGCGCTCGCTTTCGTGGCGCGGGTCGCCCCGGCCATGCCCCCGGACCGGCTGCTGCTGATGAACCTCTGCGGCCGGGGCGACAAGGACATCTTCACCGTCGCCGACGCGCTGGGGGTCGCGCTGTGAGCGACCGGCTCGCCGCCCGCTTCGCCGCGCTGGCCGCCGAGCGCCGCGCCGGGCTCGTCACCTTCCTGTGCGGCGGCGACCCGTCGCCCGATCTGACGCCCGCGCTCCTGGACGCCCTGGTCGCCGGCGGCGCCGACCTGATCGAGTTCGGCATGCCGTTCACCGACCCGATGGCCGACGGCCCGTCGATCCAGGCCGGCAACCTCCGGGCGCTCGGCGCCGGCGTGACGCTCGCCCGCCTCATCGCCATCGTCGCCGACTTCCGCCGGCGCGATTCGGCCACGCCGCTGGTGCTGATGGGCTATGTGAACCCGGTGCTGGCCTATGGCGTCGAGCGCTTCGCCCGCGATGCCGCCGCAGCGGGCCTCGATGGCGTCATCCTCGTCGATCTGCCGCCCGAGGAGGCGGACGAGGTGGCCCCGGCCCTGAAGGCCGCCGGCCTGCACCTCATCCGGCTGGCGACGCCGACCACCGACGAGGCGCGCCTGCCCGCCGTGCTCGAGGGCGCCTCGGGCTTCCTCTACCATGTGGCGGTCGCCGGAATCACCGGCCAGAAGAGCGCCGCCGACGCGACCATCGCCGCCGCCGTCCGCCGCCTCAAGGCCGCGACCGACCTGCCGGTCGCCGTCGGCTTTGGGGTCCGCACGCCCGAGCAGGCCGCGGCCGTTGCCGCCCATGCCGATGCCGTCGTCGTCGGCTCGGCCATCGTCGATCTCGTCGGCGCGGCGCACGCCCGCCAGTCGAACGACATCCCCGGCGAAGTCCGGGCTTTCGTGGCCGAGCTTGCCGAGGCGGTGCGCGCAGCGCGTCGAAAGGAAGCGGCATGAGCTGGCTCACCCGGTCCCGACAACGGCTGACGGACTTCATCGCCCGCCGCGAGACGCCCGACAATCTGTGGACCAAGTGCCGCAACTGCGGCGCCATGCTCTACACGCGCGAGTTCGAGGCGAACCTCAGGGTCTGCCCCGAATGCGGCCATCATGAGCGGGTGCGCGCCGCGCATCGCTTTGCCATGCTGTTCGACGAGGGCGCCTTCGAGCGAATCCCGGTCGAGACGCCGCCCGATGATCCGCTGAAGTTTCGCGACTCCAAGCGCTACCCCGATCGCCTGAAGGCCGCCCGCGCCGCCACGGGGGAAGCGGATGCCATGCTGGTCGCTTCGGGCCGGATCCGCGGCCATTCGGCGGTCGTTGCCGTCCAGGATTTCGCCTTCATGGGCGGCTCCATGGGAATTGCGGTCGGCGCCGCCTTCGTGACCGGCGCGCGCGCCGCCATCGATCGGGGAACGCCCTATGTCGTGTTCACCGCGGCCGGCGGCGCGCGGATGCAGGAGGGGATCCTATCCCTCATGCAGATGCCGGCCACCACGGTTGCCATCCAGGAGCTGAAGGAGGCCCGCCTTCCCTACATCGTGGTGCTGACCGACCCCACGACCGGCGGGGTGACCGCGAGCTATGCCATGCTGGGCGACGTGCAGATCGCAGAACCAGGCGCGCTCATCGGCTTCGCCGGCGCGCGTGTCATCGAATCGACCATCCGCGAGAAGCTGCCGCCCGGCTTCCAGCGCGCCGAATATCTGCTCGAACATGGCATGATCGACATGGTGGTGAAGCGCCACGACCTGCCCGAGACGCTCGGCCGGCTGATCGGCCTCCTCAGCCCCCCATGACGGCCCAGCCGCTCGACTTCGCCCGCTCCGACAATCCCGTGCTCGACCGCCTGCTGAAGGCGGCCGGCGCCTACCGCATCAGGGGGGCCGACCTCTCGCTCGACCGGATCGAGCGGCTGCTCACCCGCATGGCGAGCCCGCACCTGAAGCTGCCCCCGGTGTTCCATGTGGCGGGCACCAACGGCAAGGGCTCGACCTGCGCCTTCCTGCGCGCCGCGCTGGAGGCGGCCGGGCATCGCGTGCATGTCTTCACCTCGCCGCACCTCGTCCGCGTGAACGAGCGCATCCGGCTTGCGGGCACGCTGGTCTCGGACGAGGAGTTCGCCGAGGCGCTCGCCGAGGTGCTGCGCTTCAACGCCGGCCAGCCGATCTCCTTCTTCGAGGTGCTGAACGCCGCCGCCTTCCTGCTGTTCGCGGCGACCCCAGCCGATGCCGTCGTGCTGGAAGTGGGGCTGGGCGGGCGGCTCGACTCCACCAATGTCGTCCCGCGCCCGGCGGTCACGGGGATTGCGACGCTGGGCCTCGATCATGTCCACATCCTGGGGCCGACGCTGCGCCATATCGCGGCCGAGAAGGCCGGCATCGCCAAGCGCGGCGTGCCGCTGGTGACCCAGCGCTACCCCACGCCCATCCGCGCTGCTGTCGCGGAAGTGGCGGTGCCCAGGGGCGCGAAGCTGATGCCGCGCGGCGAGGCATGGGACGCGATCGTCCACGAGGGCCAGCTGGCCTTCCGGATGATCGGGGATCCGGAGGCCGAGCCGCTCAGGCTGCCGCTTCCCAAGCTGCCGGGCCTGCACCAGGCCGACAATGCGGCGCTTGCGGTCGCGATGCTGAAGGCGCAGTCGGCGCTTGTCGTGCCCGATGCCGCGCTTCGCTCGGCGATGGGCTGGGCGCAGTGGCCGGCGCGGTTGCAGCGGCTCAATGCCGGGCCGCTCGTCGCGGCGCTGCCGCAAGGCTCCGAGCTGTGGGTCGATGGCGGCCACAACCCGCAGGCCGGCAAGGCGATCGCCGCTGCCCTGGCCGACGGCGCGCTGCCGTTGCACCTTCTCGTCGGCATGCTCGGCACCAAGGACCATGCCGGTTTCCTCAAGGCCTTTCCGCGCGGCACCCGCATGACGATGCTGCCCATCCCCGACCATGCCCATGCGCCGCCGGGGGAGCTTGCGGCGCTGGCACGAGGAGCCGGGATGGCGGCCGACGTGGCGGCCGACCTGTCCTCGGCGTTCGACCGTGTCGCGGCGCCCTCGCGCGTGCTGATCACCGGGTCGCTGCACCTGGCCGGGGCGGCGCTCAAGGCGAACGGCTCGCTGCCGCAGTAGCTCAGCCGGTGCGAAACGCGTTGGTGATGGGATAGCGGCGGTCGCGCCCGAAGGTGCGCGGCCCGATCTTCACGCCGGGCGGTGCCTGCCGGCGCTTGTATTCCGCCACATAGAGCAGCCGCTCGATCCTTGCGACCGTCTCGGCGTCGGCGCCGCGCGCCACGATCTCGGCGGCCGACAGTTCCTCCTCGACGAGGCCATGGAGGATCGGGTCGAGCACGTCATAGGGTGGAAGGCTGTCGTCGTCGCGCTGGTTCTCGCGAAGCTCGGCGGTCGGCGGCTTGGTGATGATCCGCTCCGGCATGACGGGTCCCTCAGGGCCGAGGCCGAGGCGAGGCCGCTGGGCGTTGCGCCAGCGCGCGAGGCGGAACACCGTCGTCTTGTACACGTCCTTCAGCACATTGTAGCCGCCGGCCATGTCGCCATAGATGGTGGCATAGCCGACCGACAGTTCGCTCTTGTTGCCCGTCGTCAGCAGCATGTGGCCGAACTTGTTGGAGAGACCCATCAGCGTCACCATCCTGAGGCGTGACTGGGCATTCTCCTCGGCGAGGTCGCGCGGGCGCCCGGCGAACTGGCCGGCCAGCATCATCTCGATCGCCGCGACGGCGGGCTCGATCGGGATGTTGTCGAGCCTGACCCCCAGCAGTCGCGCGCAGCGGGCGGCGTCGTCCAGGCTCTCGCGGCTGGTGAAGCGGCTGGGCAGCATCACGCACCACACCTTGTCGGGCCCCAGTGCGTCGACGGCAACCGCTGCCGTCAGCGCGCTGTCGATCCCGCCCGAAAGGCCCAGCACCACGCCCGGGAAGCGGTTGCGCCCCACATAGTCGCGAAGCGCGACCAGCATGGCGTGCCAGATCTCCTCCTCGTAGGAATCGGGCTGGTGGCAGGTCGTCGCCTCGAAGCGGCCGTCGGCGAAGGTCACGCACGCCAGCGCCTCGTCCCAGTCGGGCAGGCGCGCTCGAACCGCGCCGTCCGCATCGAGCGCGAAGCTGCCGCCGTCGAACACCAGCTCGTCCTGCCCGCCGGTGCGGTTGACATAGAGGAGGGGAAGGCCCGTCTCTGCGGCGCGCGCGCGGGCGAGCGCCAGACGCTTGTCCTCCTTGCCGATCTCGTAGGGGCTGCCGTTGGGCACCACGAGAAGATCGGCGCCGGCCGCCTTCAGATGCGCGGAGACGGCGGGCGTCCACATGTCCTCGCAGATGGGAAGCCCCAGGCGCACCCCCCGGAACTCGACCGGCTCGGGCAGCGGCCCGGGCACGAACACGCGCTTCTCGTCGAACACGCCATAATTGGGGAGGTCATGCTTGACGCGGACCGCTGCCACCCGCCCGCCGTCGAGCAGGGCATAGGCATTGTGCAGCCCGGCCTCGCTCCGGTGGGTGGTGCCCACCAGCAGCGCCGGCCCGCCATCGGCCGTCGCCTCGGCCAGCCGTTCAAGCTGCCCGGCGCAGGCCTCGACGAGCGCGGGCTTGAGGACGAGATCCTCGGGCGGATAGCCGATGAGCGACAGTTCGGGCGTGACGACGACATCGGCGTCGCCGGCCAGGGCGCGGGCCTGGAGGATAGCGGTCGCGTTGCCGGCGAGATCGCCCATCACCGGGTTGGTCTGGGCGGCGGCAAGGCGCAGGCGGGGCATGGGAAAGGCCTAGGGCAAGCGCTCGACCGGGGGAAGCCGCCACTTGCCGTCCCGGATGGGCGCCTGCGGCCGATAGGCCCGGAAGACGAGGGTGAAGGGGCCGGCCTGCGGCATCGGCAGCCAAATTGCGCCTTGGCCCGGGTCGGCGGCGGCGAGCGTGATCGACAGGGTGCCATCGGCATCGCGCACCAGCCCCGGAGTCCGGTTGCCGATGGCGTAGCGGTCAAGCGGATTGTCGATGAAGAACAGCCGCCCGTCGGGCAGCCGCTGGTAGAGGGTGAGGCTCCAGAAGGCGTCGGCCGGCACCGGCTCCGGGATCCGCAGGCGATAGCGGTTCGCGCCGTCCAGCTCCCGGCCTTGCGAATCGACCGTCGCGCTCCAGTAGACCGCCTCGTCGGCCGGAAGCGCTGCGAGCCCGCCGAGCGCCACGGCGGCGCGGACGGCCGGAGTCGCCGCAGCCGTGCCGATGCCCGGCGGGCTCCTCGACCAGCCATCTCCCGTCACCCGGCTTCCGGCCGAGATTCCCGTCTTCATCCGCTCGACGATCCGCGGCCACAGCAGCCGCCACAGCCATTGCCGCCAGGCGGGAAGTGCATCAAACGCCTGCGCGCCTTGGCCATAGCCGGTGGCGGCCAGCCGCTCGTCCGCAAGGGTCGGGTTTCGCGCAATCACCGGGTTGGCGCGTCTCAGGAGCATGGCGGGGTCGGGCACGGCGGGCAGCAGCACCGGCTCGATCGCTGGCGCGGGCGCGGCCGCCGCGCCGGGCGGCGCCGGCCCAAGGCTGATCGCCCGCTGCACGGCGCGCGCCGCATCGAGGTCATCCGGCCCCTTCGCCTCGACCCGTACGAGGATCCAGGCCTCGTCGGTCGGCACACAGATGGTGCGGGTGGCGGCCTCGTCGCCAGACGACGCCTTGCAGCCCGGCCCGTGCGCCAGGGTGAGGCGCTGCGGCGACTGCGTTCCGTCGCGCGTGCCGGCAACGACGGCATGGTCGGTGTTGGCGTCCATCACCGCGACCGAGACGTAGCGGTCCTCAACAGCGGGGATGTCGATCGTCCAGCCATCGCCGAAGCTGACAAAGGCCGTCGAATAGAGGGTGTCGTTGTTGGGGGTCGTCACCGCCCGGTCGCGCGGGGTTGCGAGACTGTCGCGGTGGACCAGCAGGCCGAGGCCGCGCGGCCTTGCCGCATCCGTCTCCTCGCCAAGCACATGGGCGATTCGAAGCAGCTGCTCGTTGCGCGTCCGGACGAAGCTGTAGACCGGAAAGGCGCGAAGCGCCGCCTCGGTCGTGTCGGCGACCGGCCCGCGCCAGAACAGGAATCCCGCCAGCCCCAGCGCCGCGACGAGGCCGCCCCCGATCAGCCATCCGCGAACCGCCATGGCGCCATGATGCCAGCCCGTCGGCGCTTGGCAAGAGTGCGAGGGGACAGCGGCCCAACCCTGCCGCATGGGGGGTTCACCCAAGGAGAGGACCCATGGACCGGCAGGAAACCCGCCTCGAGATTTTGGACGGCATCGCGACGCTGACGCTCGCCCGGCCCGACAGGCTCAACGCCTTCACCGGCCGCATGATGCACGAGATCATCGCCGCCTTCGACGAGACGGACTCGAACGACGAGGTGCGGGCCGTGATCGTGACGGGGGCGGGGCGCGCCTTCTGCGCCGGCGCCGACCTGTCGGAGGGTGCGAAAACCTTCGACTATGCCGCCCGGACCGACCCGAACAGCTCGCGCGCCGGCGAGGCGAGCCCCGTCCGCGCCGACGGCACGGTGGATTACAGCCACGAAGCCGTGCGCGACGGCGGCGGCCGGGTGACGCTCCGCATCTTCGAGAGCCTGAAGCCGGTGATCGCCGCCGTGAACGGCCCCGCGGTCGGCGTGGGGGCCACCATGCAGCTGCCGATGGACATCCGCCTCGCCAGTACCCAGGCGCGATTCGGCTTCGTCTTCGCCCGCCGCGGGATCGTGCCGGAGGCCTGTTCCAGCTGGTTCCTGCCGCGCCTCGTCGGCATTTCGCGCGCCATGGAATGGTGTGCAACTGGCCGGGTGTTCGACGCCGAGGAGGCGCTGGCCGGCGGCCTCGTCCGCTCGCTGCACGCGCCCGAGGATCTGCTGCCGGCCGCCCGCGCGCTCGCCCGCGAGATCGCCGACAACACCGCCCCCGTCTCGGTCGCGCTCACGCGCCAGATGCTGTGGCGGATGCTGGGCGCCGACCATCCGATGGAAGCCCACAGGGTGGACAGCCGCGCCATCTATGCCCGCGGCCGCCAGGCGGACGCAAAGGAAGGGGTGGTGAGCTTCCTCGAGAAGCGCCCGGCCCGCTTCCCCGACCGGGTCTCGGCCGACATGCCCGACTTCGTGCCCTGGTGGCAGCCGCGCGCCTATGGCTGACGCCGGGATCAGCCCCACCGACGAGCCCGAGGCCCCGCCGCCCGCGCCCGACCCGGCGCTGGCCGCGCCGCTGGCCGCGCTTGCCGGCGCCGAGCCGCCGATGCCCGGCTGGGCGCGCGACGCCATCGCGGCGCCGCACGAGCGCGGTGCGATCATGGTCGAGGGCGTGCCCATCGAATGGCTCGCCTGGGGCCCGGCCGGCGCCCCCGGCCTGCTGCTGCTGCACGGCAATGGCGCCAATGCCGACTGGTGGCGCTTCACCGCGCCGCTGCT
>JBKBUL010000070.1:0-9514 GCA_046290045.1 Sphingomonadaceae bacterium | reverse complement strand
AAGGCCGGCGCGAACGCCCCGGCCGTGGGCCATGCGCAGCTTGCGCCGCGCCGGCCCCTCGAGCCCGAAGCCGGCGAGCTCCACCACCGCTTCCTCGCCCATCTTGTAGAGGAGAAGCCCCAGCTCGAGCATGAGGGGCACGTCGCGCTCCGCCACCTCGTAGAAGACCGGCCAGTCACCAGCCTGGCGCGCCGCATCGACGAAGCGGAACGCCGCCTCGGCTGCCGGCTCTGGTGGGCCGACCGGCCCGTAGAGTGCGATCCAGCAGCGCCCGGAGACTGCATACATCACGAACGCCTCGTCGTCCGGCGCGAACAGCAGGGCCTTGTCCCCCATGAGCGCGAAGGCGGCGTCCGGGTCGTCTCCGGCGCGCGCGATGGCCTCGGCGCGGGCGAGCGCCTCCGGGCTGGGCGCCGTCGGTCGAAGCGGCGGTGCCTTGAGCAGCAGCGCAAGGGAGGCGGCCGACAGCAGCAGCGCCGAGGCGAAGGCCGCCCGCAACGCGCGCGGCGCATGCGCGTCGGCCGCGAACTGCCACCACAGCTCCGCCGCATAGGGCGTCTCGCGATGGGCAAGGAAGAGCGCGAGCAGGACAAGCCCCAGGAAGCCGGCCACGAGCGCCAGCCACCCCGGCTGCAGGGTCAGCGCGCCCAGCAGGGACGGGCGATGGAACATCTGCCGGAACGGCAGCAGCGCCAGGGCGAGTCCGGCAAACCCGATGGCATGAAGCGGATGGTGCATCTTCAGGGTGAGCAGCAGTGCGCCGGCGAGAAGCGCTGCAATCGCGAGCCAGTAGGCCGCCCGCCGTCGCCGCCGCACCCCGAGCGCCAGGATGACTAGCCCGACTCCCAGGATGCTCATGGACAGTGTTGCTGCCTCGAGGCCGGCAGCCGACAGCATGGCCGTGCCCCCGTCCGCAAGCGCCGCCGGGGCCGGGATGACGGCGAACAGGTTGAGCCAGAGACCCGCGCCCAGCAGCACGGCGGCGAGAATCGGCGGCGCAAGCGGCGCGACGGTGCCCGCCAGCTCCGCCGCCCGGCCCGACACGCGACCGCCGAGGCTGCGCCTGCTCGCTTCCTGCCAGCCGAGGAACAGCAGCGCGGCGAACAGGGGCAGGAGATGATAGACGAGCCGGTAGAGGAGCAGCGCCGCCGCCAGCCGCTCCGTGCCGACCGTGTCGGGAAGGCCCGCGAGCAGGACGGTCTCGAACACGCCGATGCCGCCGGGAACGCCGCTCAGCACGCCGGCGAGCAGCGCGACGGCATAGACGGCGGCGAAGGTGAAGGGGCCGACCTCGGCGGCCGGCAGCAGGATCCAGAGCGTCAGCGCGGCAAGGCCGATGTCGGCCGTGCTGATCGCGAGCTGGCGCAGGAGCAGCGCCGGCGGCGGAACCCGGACGGTGCGCCCGCGGACGCCGAGGGCGTGGCCCGAGCGCGAGGCCCAGACGAGCGGCACCATGATGGTGGCGATGGCGAGAAGCGACAGCGCCCGCACCTGCCCGGGCGGGAGGGTGACGAGATGCGCCAGCGCCTCGGGCCTGATCGCCAGCGCGGCAAGCCCGATGAGGCAGCCCGCAACCACGAAGGCCGCCGACATGAAGACCGCCATCACCGCCAGGTCGCGCGCCTCCAGCCCGAGCGGCCGGTAGAGGCGCCAGCGGATCGCCGTGCCCGAGAGCGCCGCAAAGCCGACACTGTTGCTGACCGCGTAGGCGACCATGCCGCCCGGCACCACGGTTGCCAGCGGCAGCCGCTTGCCGACATAGGCGAGCGCCGACCAGTCGTAGCCCGCCAGCGCGACATAGCCGAGAATGGAAGAGAGGATCGCAAGCCCGATCCGCCACGGCGGCATGGCGCGAAGCTCGGCTGCCAGCCGCGCGGGGTCGATCTCGTCGAGGAGATGCCGCAGCGCGACCAGCGCCAGCACGAACAGCGCCAGCCCCAGCAGTTGGGGAAGCCGCGCCCGGATCCCCGCGCGGCGGCCGTCCCCCCCGGCCTCGCGCATCTCAGTCAACGGCATCCCCCGGGACCGGCCCGCACCAGCCGGGCAGGTGGCGCGCGGCAGGCTGGCGCGCAAGGCCGAGCGCAAGGGTCAGGGCCTCGTCGGGCGCGTCGCGAACGAGGTGGCCGGGCAGCCGCGTTCGCAGATGCTCGGCCCACAGGAAGTCCACGAAGGGAAGGTCGCTGTGGGCGAACCCGCCGGCGCGGCGAAGCTCGGCGGCGAGCGACCGATAGGGGTCGTCGACGAGCTCGCCGATGTGATGGGGAATGTCATGGGCCGGCCGGCGGCGGCCGTGGGCATCGAAGGGATGCAGCCAGCCGCGCATGTCGAGAAAGCGGAGAAAGGGCTTCGCATCCAGATGCTCGGCCCGCGCCACGACCTGAACGAGGACGTGCGCCACCCCTTCCTCGTGCAGGGCGCGCACCAGATGGTGATGGTCGAGCATCCAGGGGCGACCGTCTGGCCCGATCACCACGGGCACGAGATGCCGGCCGAGGTAAAGGCCGCGATCCTTGTCGATCCCGGCCCATTGCTGGCGCTTTCGCGCAACTTCCCGGTAGCCGAGCGTCATCTGCGTCGGACGCAGGGCGATGATTGGCGTCGGCGTGAGCAGGGGCTCGGGCGGATGGCTCATCAAGACCTCTCGTTCTCCTCGGATCGGGCCGGGGAAAGGATCGCCGACACCGCGTCGTCCACGCTGAAATGGATGCGCGAGTCGATCGCCTCGAGGCCGGCGGCGGCGAGGACATCGCGGGCGCGATCATGGACCCGGGCATAGCGGACATCGACCCCGCGCTGCCTGAGAAGGGAATCGAGTTCGAACAGGGCCTCGGCGGCAGTGCTGTCGAGGTCCGGACTTTCCTCGAGGCTGATGACGAGGCGCGTGCCGCCTGCCCGGTCGGGCAGGGACCCGGCCAGCTGCGCGGTGACGGCCTCGGCATTGGCGAAGAACAGCGGTTGCAGCGGCCGAAGGATGGTCACGCCATCGGGCGCGCGTGCCTCGGGGTGGCGCGCCATGTCCACATAGGCATGGCTTTCGCCGACGCGCCCCAGCCGCGCGACATGGGGCCGGGCAAGACGGCCAAGCAGGGCCGCAATCGAAAGCAGCACGGCGACCAGCATGCCGTCGAGGACGCCGAGCGCGAGCACCGCGGCGGCGGCGGCAAGCGCCACCAGCTGGTCCCGGTCCATGCGCCAGAGCCGCCGGAAGGGCCGGGAATCGAGCGCATGGGTGAGGGCGGCGATGACGACGGCTGCGAGGACGGGAAGCGGCAGGGCCTCGATCGCCGGTGTCGCCACGAGCACGAGCGCGAGCAGCGTCGCGCCGGCGAAGAGCGCGGCCGCGCGCGTGGCGGCCCCCGCCATCTCGGCGGCATTGCTGGCCGAGAAGCCGGCCGCCACGGGCAGCCCGCGCCAGAGACCGCTCGCGAGGTTGGCAAGGCCGAGCGCGGCAAGCTCCCGGTTCGCCGAGGGCTGCTCGCCATGGCGTAGGCCCAGCGTGCGGATGCTGCCCCAGCTTTCGGCGAACAGGATGAGGACGAGCGGCAGCGCCCCGGCCAGCAGCGGCCGCACCTCGGTGGCCGTGGGCAGGAACAGGGCCGGCGGCGCCAGCGCCAGCGCGAACGGTCCGATGGTCGCGACACCATGGCCGGGGAGGTCGAGGGCCATCGACAGGCCGATCCCGGCCGCCAGCACCAGGAAGGCGCCCGGCAGGCCCGGTCGGCGCCGCAGGAGGAGGAGCGCGACGAGGGCGCCGACCCCGAGCGCCACGCTCGGGCCATGCCACGCCCCGGCCGCCTGGACGAAGTCGCGGAACTGGGCGAAGGGATTGGCCGGCGGGACCGGCACATGGCCGATCTTGGGCAGCTGGCCCGCGATGATGGTGACGGCGAGGCCAAAGCCGAAGCCGCGCAGCACCGGCCGCGAGATGAAGCCGGACAGCCCGCCGAGCCGGCCGGCGGCGAGCGCCATCAGCATCAGCCCGGCGCACAGGGTGACGAACGCACCGGTCGCGGCGCGCGCCTCGGGGCTGCCCGGAAGCGTCGCCAACGCGGCCGCCAGCACCAGCGCCGAGGACGAGGTGGGCGAGACCACGGCGAACCGCGAGCGCCCGAGCAGCGGATAGACGAAGCAGCCGGCGATGGCTGCGATGAGCCCATGCTGTGGCGGCAGGCCGGCGATCGCCGCATAGGCGACAGCCTCGGGCAGGATCAGGCCGCCGATCGAAAGCCCGGCGACCAGATCGGCCCGCGTCCGGGCCGGGAAGCTGGCGCGGCCTGCGGGATCGGGCAGCGATCTCATCGTCGGGTCTGTCGATCCAGCCACCGCCGGATGGCAAGGCCCAGCGAATCGGAATCATGATCGAGCATGTGGCCGCCGGGCAGGGCGATCCGCTCGACCCGCGGATTGGCGAACCGGGGGCAGAGGCTGTCGGTCTCCCCCACACCCTGGATGCACAGGAGCGGCAGCGTTCGCGGCACGCTGCGCGTCAAGGGGGCTGCATCCTCGGCGGGGCCGATCCCCAGCCGCTCGGCGAGGCTGACATGATCGTAGCGGGCGATGCCGGGGACGACCAGCACGATCCCGGCCAGCCGATCGCGCACGTCGGGGGCGAGATGCGCGAGCGCCGGCAGGATCTGGTCCGCCCCGAAGGATTGGCCGGCGAGGATGATCGGCCCGGCCCGTGGGACACCGGGCTGGCCGGCCGCCTCGCCAATCCAGGCGGCGACCTCGGATGGGTTTCGCGGCGCCGCGAAGAAGGCGAGGCTGTCGAGGCCGACCACGACATGCCCGGCCTCCACCAGCTGCACGCTCGCCTTGCGCGCCATGGAAACCCGCCAGCCGAGGTCGCCCGACAGGAAGATGAGGGTTGAGGCCGCCGCGCCGGGGCCCGCAGCCGGCCTCATGACCTCTAAGCCGGACGTGCCCCTGCCCGGCACCGCATCGGCCGGGCCGGCCAGCGTCCCGGCGAGGAGCGCCATGGCCATCAGCCGAGCGCTTGGTGCGCGCATGGATGAGTCTCTCCCTGCCCGGTCGATCCCGTCAGGCTGCCGTCCCGCACGCCGGCTGCCAAGCCCTCGGGGTGGCCCGTCAGGCCCGCGCGCCTTCGCGGACGAGCGCTGCCACCAGCGGGTTGGGGAAACGCCGGGGGGTGGTGACGGCGAGGAAGGTCTCGTGCAGGCCCGGCAGGTGCCCGGCCTCGGTGAGCTCGCCCGAGGCAAGCTCGTCGCGCACGACGACCGCGGGCAGCACGGCCAGCCCGATGTCGGCGCGGGCGATGAGGCGCAGCATGGCCATGTCGTCGGCTTCGGCGGCAATCCGTGGCGCAAGCCCCATCCGCTCGGCCAGCGCGTCGAACCCGGCGCGAACGGCCGAGCCCGCGGCTGGCAGCACCAGCGGCTCGCACGCCATCAGCTCGGCGAGCGTGCGCCCGGAACCGATCCGGCCCGATGTGCCCACCAGGCTGACCGGCTGGTCGGCGATCGCATGCACGCGCCACCCCCGCCCGGCGTCGGCCGGCACCCGGTTGGTGAGCACAACGTCCAGCTCGAGCGCGGCGAGCGCGGCAAGCAGCACCTCCTCCGGCCCGGAGCGGATAGCGACGGCGATATCGGGATCGAGCAGCGGCGCCTTCAGGAAGGCGAGCTGGAAGTTGCGCGACAGGGTGGCGATGGCGCCGACACGAAGGATCCGCCGGCCAGCGGGGCGATTGCGTAGCGTCGCCACCAGTTCGTCGGCCGTCGCGAAGATGGAATCGGCGTGGGCAAGCGCGATGCGCCCCGCCTCGGTCAGCTCCAGGCGACGGCCCACCCGGTCGAACAGCGGAACGCCGAGCTGGCCCTCGAGCTGTCGCAACTGCGCCGAAAGCGCAGGCGGCGACAGGTTGAGCCGCCCGGCTGCGGCCGACAGCCCGCCGGCATGGGCGATGGCCTGGAAGAGGCGGAGGTGATGCAGGTTCAGGGACATGGATGACTTAGATATCATCGAATGAAATGTTCCTGAATATGTATTTTTATCTAATTCTTCAGTGCGCTACCGGGCGGGTCGCCAGCCTGAGGAGCGCACCATGACCCTGTCTCTCCTGTCCCTTGCCCCCCTGCCGCTGCTGCTGGGGGCCATCGCCTTCACCCTTGCGCCCGGCCGTCGGCCGGGTCGGCTGCCGCTGCTGGCCGAGGGTGCGGCGCTCGCTGGCCTGGGCCTTGCGATCGCCGGCGCGGTGCAGCTGGCAATGGCCGGCCCACCGCCATCCGGGTCGGGCCTGTTCGCCGCTGACCGGATCCCGGCCATTCTGGCGGGCCTCGTCGCCTTCATCGGCTGGGTGGTGGTGCGCTACGCCCGCCGCTACCTCGATGGCGAGGCGCGCGAGGGCCGCTTTCATGGTCTTCTGCTTGCAGCCGTCGGGGTGGTGCTGGCGACGGTGCAGGCGGGGTCGCTCGCGCTGCTCGTCATCGGGCTCGCCCTCACGGGCCTCCTCGTCGAGCGGCTGCTGTGCTTCTATTCCGGCCGCGCCGAGGCGCGGCGCGCGGCGCGCAAGTTCCGTCTCGCCTGGCGGGCGAGCGATGCAAGTCTCCTCGTTGCGGCCGGGCTCTTCTGGGCGGCCTTCGGCACGCTCGATCTCGCCGCGCTGCGGGCTTCGGCCGAAGGCGGGCTGCCGCCGCTGGCCCAGGCCGGGGTGGTGCTGCTCGCCCTCTCCGCGATCCTGCGCACCGCGGCCTTCCCGGTCCATGGCTGGCTCACGGAGGTGATGGAGGCCCCGACGCCGGTCTCGGCCCTGCTTCATGCCGGCATCGTCAATTCCGGCGGCGTCGTGCTGATCCTGATGGCGCCGCTGGTCCAGGCGAGCCCGGCGGCGATGACGATCCTCGTCCTCGTCGGCGGCTTCTCGGCGCTGTTCGGCGCCGCGGTCCTGCTGACCCAGAGCGCCGTCAAGACGGCGCTGGCCTGGTCCACCGTCGCCCAGATGGGCTTCATGCTGATGCAGTGCGGGCTTGGCCTGTGGGCGCTGGCGCTGCTGCACATCGTCGCCCATTCGCTCTACAAGGCGCACGCCTTCCTCGCCTCGGGCGGGGCCGTCGCCGAGGTGCGCGACCGGCAGCGCCCCGGCCCGGTCGCCACGCCCGGGCCGATGGCAGTGGCTCGGGCCTTTGCGATTGCGCTGGCGGTCTATGCCGCCGCCGCGACCGCCTCGGCGCTGCTGCTGGGGCCGAAGTCGGCACAGGCGCTCGCCATCGGCGCCATCCTCGTCTTCGGCATCGCCTATCTCGTGGCCCAGGGCCTCGCCGATGCCGCGCCCGGCGCGCTCACCCGGCGAACGGTTGCCGCCTCGGGCGCCGCAACCCTGGCCTATTTCGCCTTCCACGCGCTCGCCGAGGCGATTGCCGGGCCCGTCCTGCCTGCGCCGCCGGCGCCGACGCCACTCGAATGGGCGCTGATGCTGCTGGCGCTCGGCTCGTTCGGCGCGGTCGCCATCGCCCAGGCGCTGTTCCCGCTGTGGGCCCATCACCCCGCCGCAGCCGGGATCCGCGTGCATCTCGCCAACGGCCTCTATGTGAACGCGCTGCTTGACCGGCTGACCGGCGGGCTCCGCACCCGCAAGGCCGCCTGAACCCCTCTCGCCAGGAGACACCGGATGCTGATCGAACCCGACATCGCCCCTGCCGCCACCCGGGCCATCCTCGGCGCCGCCGCGCGTGCTGCCGCCGCCATCCCGCCGGCCTTCCCGCTCGCCGCCACCGTGGCCGTGAACCCTTTCCTCGGCCAGTCGGGCGAGGATCTGGCGACTGCTTCAGCCCGCCTGTCCCGCGTGGCCGGCGTCCGGCCCTTCCTGCCCCGTGCCGACCGGCGCCGGCAGATCGCCGCCGGCGAGATCGGCGAGGCCGACCTCGCCGAGGCCCTCGCGGCCTCGCCGCATCCCGGAAAGCCGGCCGACCTGCCGGCCCTCGCGGCGGCCATTGCCGCCGATCCGGCCCCGTCGCCGGCGCTGCCGACCGTCGCCGACCTTCTGGCCGAACGGGACGGAACCGATTGGCCCGCCCTCGTCGCCCGGATGATCGGCCTGTGGGCCGCCGGTCACTTCGATCGCGGGCAGGCGCTCTGGACTCCGGCGCCGGGGCTCGGCGCCTTTGCGGCCTGGCGCGCCTTCGCCAGCCACGACCTCACGCCCGAGATCTTCGGTCTCGCCGGCTTCTGCGCCCATGTCGCGGCTGCGCCCGACACAGCCGAGCGCGCCATCCTGCGCGCCGCGGACCGGCTCGGCCTCTCCGAGCGCGCGGCCGAAACCGCCTTTCACCGCCTGCTGTGCGACCTCGGCGGCTGGGCGCAGCACGCCCGCTACCTCGGCTGGCAGGCCGAGCTGGCCGGCGGCCGCGACGACACGCTCGTCGAGCTGCTCGCCATCCGCCTCGTGATCGAGGAAGCGCTGCTCGCCCGGGGCGGCGAGGCGCTTGCCGGCCCCTGGGCGCGCACGGTGGCTGCCCATGCCGAGCCGGTCGCGCCCGCCCCGGACGATATCCTCGACGCCATCCTGCAGGAAGCGGCCGACCGCGCCTTCCAGCGCGGGCTGGCGGCCCGGCTGGCGGCGGCCGCCGACGCGCGCGCGGCCGCGCTCCCGGCGCCGCCGGCGCCCTGGATGGCGGCCGTCTTCTGCATCGACGTGCGCTCCGAGCCCTTCCGCCGCGCGCTCGAGGGGCTCGACTCCGGTGTCGAGACGCGCGGTTTCGCCGGCTTCTTCGGCCTGCCGCTCGCGCACCGCGAGCCCGGCTCGACCGAGGCCGATGCGCACCTGCCCGTCCTGCTGGCGCCGGGCCTGTCGAGCGAGCCGGCGCTCGATCCGCCGGCCGAGGCCCGGCTGTTCATCGCCGCCCGGGCCCGGCGCGCCTGGGGGCGGTTCCGCCAGGCCGCCGTCTCCTCCTTCGCCTTCGTCGAGGCGGCCGGCGTCGCCTACGCCGGCAAGCTGCTCGCCGGCAGCCTGGGCCGGACAGCGCCGACAGCGCCCGCGCCGGCGCCGCGCCCCGCCGTCCCGCTCACCCGCGAGGCCAGGGTCGAGACGGCGGCCGCCGTGCTCGGCGCCATGTCGTGGCAGACCGGCTGGCCGCCGCTCGTGCTGCTGCTGGGCCATGGCGCCAGCGTGACGAACAATCCGCACGAGAGCGCCTATCATTGCGGCGCCTGCGGCGGCCACACCGGCGAGGCGTCGGCGCAGCTGCTGGCAGCGCTCCTCAACGATCCCGAGACACGGGTCGGCCTTGCGGCGCGCGGTCTTGCCCTCCCGGCCGACACGCTTTTCGTCGGCGGCCTCCACGACACCACGACCGACGGCGTCACCCTCTTCGCGAGCGACGCGGGGCCGGCCCGGCGCGAGGACATCGGGCGGGCCAGGGACCTGCTCGCCAGGGCCGGCGCGCTGGCCCGGGCCGAGCGGGCGCAACGCCTGCCAGGCGCCCGCGCGGCCACACTGGCCCACCGGGCGCGGGACTTGGACGAGGTTCGGCCCGAATGGGGGATGGCGGGCTGTGCC
>JBKBUL010000069.1:0-9797 GCA_046290045.1 Sphingomonadaceae bacterium | reverse complement strand
TGGTCCTCGAGCAACCGCGTCGACAGCCTTTCCTCTTTTTTGTGGAAGCTTGTACGCAGCACCCGGCTCCGGCCGACGAGCCCACCCTGCAGCCGCTCGCCCGCCTCGTCGAGGCGCTGCCGGGCCAGCCCGGCAAGCTGCTGCGGCCGGGGCAGGCGCGCCGACAGCGCCGCCAGCCGCTCGGCCTGCCGCTGGCGGCCGCGCCGTTCGGCCCGAATGGCGCGCAAGCCAAGATCGGCCAGCGTCTCGAGAAGGTCGGCGCGAACCGGAACCGCCAGCTCGGCCGCCGCCGTCGGCGTTGGCGCGCGGAGCGCCGAGGCAAAGTCGATGAGGGTCGTGTCCGACTCGTGGCCGACGGCCGAGATGAGCGGGATGGCGCTCGTGGCGGCGGCGCGCACCACCGCTTCCTCGTTGAAGGCCATCAGATCCTCGATGGAGCCGCCGCCGCGCGCCACGATCAACAGGTCCGGCCGGCGATCCGCGGGCATGGCGTTGAAACCGGCGATGGCGGCGGCGATCCGGGCAGCCGCGCCATCCCCCTGCACCGGCACCGGCCAGAGCGTGACCCGCCTCGGAAAGCGGTCGGCCAGGCGGTGGAGGATGTCGCGGATGACGGCGCCGCGCGGCGAGGTGACGATTCCGATGTGGGCGGGGAGATAGGGGGGCTTCGGCTTTCGCGTCCGGTCGAACAGGCCCTCGGCCTCGAGCCGGCGGCGGCGCTCCTCGATCTGCTTCAGGATGGCGCCGATGCCCGCCACCTCCATCCGCTCGACGACGAGCTGATACTTGGACGACCTGGGGTAGGCCGACAGCTTGCCGGTCGCGATCACCTCGAGGCCATCCTCGGGCCGGAAGGGCAGGCGCTGGAGATTGCCCTTCCAGATGACCGAGGCGACGACCGCGTCGGCATCCTTCAGGTCGAAATAGCCATGGCCGGACGGGTAGGCCTTGAAGCCCGAGACCTCGCCGCGCACGCGGATCAGGCCGAACGCGCCCTCGAGCGTCCGGCGGACGCTGCCGGCCAGCTCCGAGACGCTGTATTCGGGGATGTTGGGGGCGACGCTGGCCATCGCATGCGGCATAGCGGGGCGGGCCGGCTTGTCCAAGGTGGGCGTGCATCGCTATCGCGGACCGACGATGCGCCAGACGATCGACATCCTGCTGCTGGGCGGCGGCGGCCGCGAGCATGCGCTGGCCTGGAAGCTGGCGCAGTCCCCGCGCTGCGGAACGCTGTGGGCCGCACCCGGCAATCCGGGGATCGCGCACCATGCGCGGCTCGTGGCCGACCTCGACATGCTCGATGGCACGGCCGTGGCCCGCTTCGCGCGCGAGCAGGGCGTGGGCCTCGTGGTGGTCGGGCCGGAGGCGCCGCTGGTCGCCGGAGTCGCCGATGCGGTGCGCGCGGCGGGCATCGCCTGTTTCGGGCCTTCGGCAGCGGCCGCCCGGCTGGAGGCCTCCAAGGGTTTCACCAAGGCGCTGTGCGACCGGGCCGGTATCCCGACCGCCCGCTACGCGCGCTTTTCCGCGCTCGAGCCGGCCCGCGCCCATGCCGCGGCGCAGCCACTTCCCGTCGTCGTCAAGGCCGATGGGCTGGCCGCCGGCAAGGGCGTGACGGTGGCCGCCACCCACGCCGAGGCCGATGCCGCGCTGGTGGCGCTGTTCGATCAGCCGGGGGCCCGGGTCGTGATCGAGGAATGCCTCGAGGGCGAGGAAGTCAGCTTCTTCGTGCTGGCCGACGGCCGGACGGCGCTGCCGCTGATCGCCGCCCAGGACCACAAGCGCGTGGGCGACGGCGATACCGGCCCCAACACGGGCGGCATGGGCGCCTATGCGCCCGCCTCGCCGTTCACGCCCGAGCTTCAAGCCGAGACCATGGCCCGGATCATCCGCCCGACGCTGGACACGCTGGCGGCCGAGGGAACGCCCTTTTCCGGCGTGCTGTTCGCCGGGCTCATGCTGACGGCCGAGGGGCCGAAGCTGATCGAGTATAATGTCCGCTTCGGCGACCCCGAATGCCAGGTGCTGATGGCGCTGATGGACAGCGATCTCGTCGAGCTGCTGCTGGCAGCAGCCGAGGGAAAGCTGGCCGGCAAGGCCGTGAGCTGGAAGCCCGGCGCGGCGGCAACGGTGGTGGTGGCGGCGCGCGGCTATCCGGGCACGGCAGCGCGCGGCGGGGTCATCGAGGGGCTGGCGGCCGCGGAAGCGGCAGGCGCGCTCGTCTTCCACGCCGGCACGGCGCTCGACTCGGAGGGCCGGCTGATCGCCGCTGGCGGCCGGGTGCTGGCCGTGACGGCAACGGGCGCCCATGTGGGCGAGGCCGTGGGCAAGGCCTATTCGGCCCTCCAAAGGATCAGCTTTGCCGACGGCTTCCACCGCGCCGATATCGGCTGGCGGGAGATCGAGCGGGAAACGGCCGCCGAGCGGGAGAAGGGGTCATGAGCGACCGGCAGGCGCAATTCTCAGGCACGAGCGAGGTGCGCGAACAGCATCGCTTCGACGAGGGCGCACTCGCGGCCTGGATGCGCGAAAATGTCGAGGGCTTCGAGGGTCCGCTCGAGGTGCGGCAGTTCAAGGGCGGCCAGTCGAACCCGACCTACAAGCTGATCACGCCGGGCCGGGCCTATGTGCTGCGGCGCAAGCCGCCCGGGCAGCTCCTGAAGTCGGCGCATGCCGTCGATCGCGAATATCGGGTGATCACGGCGCTGGGCTCGGTCGGCTTCCCCGTGGCACGCACCTTCGGCCTGTGCACCGAAGAGGCGGTCATCGGCACCTGGTTCTACGTGATGGACTGTGTCGAGGGCCGGGTCATCTGGGACGGCACCTTCCCCGACGTGCCCACATCCGAGCGGCATCGCTACTTCGACGCCATGAACGAGACGCTGGCGCGCCTCCACATGATCGATCCGGCAAGCATCGGTCTCTCGGATTTCGGCAAGCCCGGCAACTATTTCGCCCGGCAGATCGCGCGCTGGTCGAAACAGTATCTCGAGGACGAGGCGGCCGGGCGCGTGCCCGACATGGACCGGCTGGTGGACTGGCTGCCGGCCCATATCCCCCCCGGCGACGAGACGGCGATCGTCCATGGCGACTATCGCTGCGACAACATGATCTTCCATGCCACCGAGCCGCGCGTGCTCGCCGTGCTCGACTGGGAACTGTCCACCCTCGGCCACCCCTTGGCCGACTTCTCCTACCATCTCATGATGTATCGCATGCCGCCGACCGGAACGGTCGGCCTCGTCGATTGCGATCTCGCGGCCATGAACATCCCGACCGAGGCCGACTATGTGGCGGCCTACTGCCGGCGGACCAACCGCTCGGTGGACGAGGTGACCGCCAACATGGACTTCTACGTCGCCTACAACATGTTCCGGCTGGCCGCGATCGTGCACGGGATCCGCGGGCGGGTGGTTCGCGGCACCGCGTCCAACGCCCATGCCAGGGCGATGTCGGCAACCGTCGAGCCGCTGGCCGCGCTTGCCTGGGCGCAGGCCGTCAAGGCCGGCGCGCGCGGCTGAGCTGACGTCCTGCGAGCGCGAAACGGCCGCGGGGGGTGCCCGCGGCCGCTTGCTTCAGGCTGGATCCGGACGTCAGGCGGGGGGCGCCACGGTGATCAGGCCGGCGCGTCCGCGTGCCGAGCATCGTTCGGTGGAGAGCGTGGCTTCGGCGACGGCGGTCTCGAAGACGGCCGTGGCGTCATTGTCGCGGATGGTCCAGTCCGACGGGATGGCGCCGGAGGACACCACGATGCCCGAGGTCACGCGGTTGTTGGTGGCCGACACGCGAAGGTCCCTGGGCGAGAGGATGGCGCCGCGCCGGCCGGTCAGCAGGACATTGTTGCTGATCTCGACGCCGCGCACATTCGCCCAGGACTGGATCGCGGCATCGGTCGAGGCAAGGCCGACGAAGATGTTGCCGGTAAAGCGGTAGTTGTTGTCCTCGACCGAACTCGTCGAGCCCGAGATGGTGACGGGCCGGATCGAGTCGTGGATGCAGTTCCCCGTCACCAGCACGCGGGCACTGCTGGAATAGACCGACAGCGCATTGCCATGCACCGAGTACCAGCCAGCGAGCAGGTTGTTGCGGATGGTGACGTCCTTCGAGCTCAGGATGGCGATCCCGGTGCGGCCGCCGCGGACGAGGCGGTTGCCCTCGATGAGGAGGCTCTGCACCGTCGCGCCGGTGCGGATGCCCGAGCCCCATTCGAGGTCGGTGAAGCGGTTGTTGCGGATGGTGACGCCTTGCGCGTTTACGAAGCTGATGGCGCCATCGCCATTGCGCATCGAGGAGGGGCCAAAGCGGTTGCCCTCGATCAGGACGTTGTTCGTGCCCTTGTTGATGTCGAGGATCGCGATCCCCTCCGAGCGGTTGGCGGTCGGCGAAGCCGTGCCGTGGCGGAAGTGGAAGCCGCGGATCGCGACATGGCCGACTCCTGCCAGCACGATGCCGCGCCGGCCGCTGCCGATCGAGAAGCTGGTCTCGCCGGGGCGCGGGAAGACGATGGCGCGGCCCGTGCCGATCCGGGCATAGGTGCCGGCGCGCGTCACGCCCCTGACCGAGCCGATGATCGCGGCATAGCTGTCGCGGGTCGTGTAGAAGCTGAGCCCCGTGGTGTCGAACAGGATGGTGTTGCCGCTCACCGACAGGATGGCCGTCTCCCGGATCTCGTTGGGCTGCACCCAGACCAGGAGGCGTGCGTTCGGCTGGCCGCGCGCCGCATCCGCCAGGCGCGCATTGTCGATTCGCCCCTGCGTCAGCGCCGTCGCCTGCGCCTGCGGGATCCGCTCATAGTCGGCGATCATGTCGGGCTTGAAGGTATCCGCCGGCGCCGGCGTCTGCGCTTCGGCCAGCGGACCGCGCCCGTCATAAAGCTTCTTCTGCGCGATCGTCGGCTCGGTGTAGGTCACCAGCCACAGGCTCTGCCAGTTCGACGCCCCGCCGCACGCCACCGCACCCGGGCAGGGCACCGCAGAGGTCACGGGGTCCGCCCCGTCGATGATCGCATTGCCGGTGCCGAAGCCGGTGCCGCTGTAGGTGATCGGCGCGCCGGCCTGGCCGCTCGTGCGCACATTGATCGTGCCCCGGTAGGCGACCCCGCCGCGGAACCGAATCACGTCGCCCGGCTGCAGGCGGACCGTCGCCGGCCCGCCCGTCGCCGCCGGATCCCCCGGCGCATGCTTCCATGGCGAGGACGAACTCGTCCCGGAATTGCCATTGTTGCCGTTGGCAAAGTCAACGAAGAAGACCCGTCCGGGCGCGCCCATCGACTCCTCGACGGCGGGCGGCGCCGTGACGGTGGTCGGCGCCGGGGCCGGCTGCTGGGACGGTTGCGGCGCCGGCGCGACCGCCACGGGGGTCAGCTCGGCGAACGTCGCGACCTTCACCTCGGGCGCCGGCATGGTGGAGACCGTCGGTGCCGACACGAGGGTCGGGCTGCTCACCCGCGCGACGGCGGGCTCGAGGATCACGGGCTCGGCTTCGAACCCGAAGGCAGACAGGTTGATCCGGGTGAGCGCCTGCTCGATCGCATTGCCGATCCAGGCGATGGTGCTGCCGATGGCTGACGTGATGCTGGCGAGGGGCGAGGGCGCCGGGCTGACCGGAGCAACGGGCGCCGGCGCCGCTGCGGCGGCAGGCGCGGGCTGGAAGCTGATGGTGGCGACAGAGGCCGTCACGGCCGCCGAAGCGGTCGTGACCAGTGACGACGCCGTCGAAGCGACCGTGCGCGCGGTTTCGACCACGGGGTCGAGCACGTCGACCCAGGCCGGCAGGTTGGAGACCTCGGGCGCAACCGCCACCGGTGCGGCCGGCTGCGGCACGGCGGCAGGCGCCGGGGCCAGCGCGATCCGGACGGGAGTCGCCACAGCCTTCGGAACCGAGCCGGCCGAGACCGGCGAGACGGCTGCCGTGGGGACGGCAGGCTCGATCGCTTCCTCGGTCGAAAAGACCGATGCGAAGCCCGAGCGCACAGTGACCATCAGGTGCGACAGGTCGGGGAAACCAAAGGCCGAGGCCGGTGTCGCAGCGACCAGAATGAGCCCGCTTGCCGCGAGACTTCTTATGAAAGCCATTATGCAACCCTTTGTTCTTGTTATTTTGGCTTATCGACTGCATCCGCCATCGAAGTTGACGTTTCAAGAATGAAAAAAACTGTACACGACGAAGCGTGCAGAATCATCGACGAGTCGTTGTGAGTGGAATAATCGTTAACGGAAAGTCGTGGCCATCGCAGCAGGCGCTGCGTCAAGGCGTTCGGAAAACCCGTTCAGCTATCGTGAGATGCGGAGGAATCTGCAATGCGCCTGTCACGAACTTCGCCGTCGATGACAGGGCCGCGACCAGCCGTGCGCCTGGCGCGTCCGGCTGCCTCGACACCATCGGCGGCGCGCGCTGCGAGCCAGCCGACTCCGGCCAGCGCCGCCAGGCCGATGCCCCAGCCGATGAGAACCAACACCTGCGCGAGGCCGCCGGCCATGGCGAGGCCGTCGGCCAGCCACTGGGTCGATTCGGGTTCCATCTCGAGCCAGCGGGTCAGGCGCACGACGGCCGGGCTTCCGGCTCCGGCAAGCGCGTGCAGCCCCCAGGCGATTGCCGACCAGACGAGCGCTGCCAGCCCCACCAGGATCCAGGTCACCCGCTTCATGCCGGACCCTCCTTCTCGTCCCCGAGTTTCGCAACCAGCAGCCGGTCGATCCGCCGCCCGTCCATGTCCACCACCTCGAAGCGATAGCCATGCACCTCGAAGCTCTCGCCGGTCGTCGGGATATGCTCGAGTTCGGCCAGCACGAAGCCGGCAACCGTCTGGTAATCCCGCTCGGGGTCCAGCTCGAACCCCAGCCGCTCGGCCAGCTCGTCGGCGGCATGGCTGCCCGACACCAGCAGCGAGCCATCCTCCCGCTCGACCACGGCCGGGTCGAAGGCGTCGTCCATGTCGGACCGGAACTCGCCGGCGATCGCCGCAAGCAGGTCGGCCGGAGTCACCACCCCTTCGAAATGGCCATATTCGTCCACCACGATCGCCATCGGCACGTCGGCGTCGCGCAGCGCGGCCAGCACCACGGTTGCGTCGGCCACGTCGGGCACGACCGGCGCCTTGCGCAGCAGCGACTTCAGGTCGAGCGGCCGGCCTTCCAGCAGGGCGGCGAGCGCATCGCGCGCCTGCACCACGCCCACGATCCGGTCGATCGAGCCTTCGCCGACGGCGAGCCTCGTGTGCGGCGTCGCGATCAGCCGGGCGCGGATCTCGTCCGGCTCGGCCTCGATGTCGATCCAGTCCACTTCCGGGCGTGGTGTCATCACGCCGCGCACCGGCCGGTCGGCAAGCCGCATGATGCCGCTGATCAGCTCGCGCTCGCGGCCCTCGATCACGCCTGCTTCCTCGGCCTCGGCGACCACGTGCCGAAGCTCTTCCTCGGTGATCGCCGCCGCCGTTCCGCGCGGCACGCCGAGCAGACGGAAGATAACCGCCGTCGAGGCATCGAGGAGATGGACGAACAGGCCGGTCACGCGGGTGAGCGCCGCCATGATCGGCGCCACCGCCACGGCGGCCCGCTCGGGCGCGCGCAGCGCCAGCTGCTTGGGCACCAGCTCGCCGATGACCAGCGAGAGGTAGGTGACCGTCACGATCACCAGCGCGAAACCGGCCCGGGGCGCCGCGTCGGCGGGAACGCCGAGCGAGGCGAGCCAGGCGCCGGCCGGTGCGGCAAGGCTGGCACCGGAATAGGCGCCATTGGCCACGCCGACGAGGGTGATCCCGATCTGAACCGCCGACAGGAAACGCCCCTGCTCTGCCTGGAGCCGGAGCGCCGTCGCGGCGCCCCGCCACCCCGCCCGCTCCATCACCTGCAGCCGCGGCCGCCGCGCCGACACGATCGCCAGCTCGGCCCCGGCGAAGAAGCCGTTCAGGGCAATGAGCGCGAGGATGATCGCGGCGTCGGTCCAGGGAAACGCCATGGTCGATGGACTCTATGCCGGGAAGCCTTCAGCCCCTCAAGAGGGTGGTTGCCGACGCCCTTCATCCCGACTTAATCTCTCGCCAGCTTCAGGGAGAGGAACCGAAGCATGCGGGGAGCCCGACCGATGTCCACCAGCCGTCTTGCCATCGCCGCCGCCATGGGCGCGCTGCTGTTCACCACCGCCTGCGCGACCGACCCGGTGACGGGCGAGCGGCGGATCACCCGGGCCGGCTCGGGCGCGCTCATCGGCGCAGGGGGCGGCGCGCTGCTGGGGGCGCTGATCGGCGGCAACACCGGCGCGCTCATCGGCGCGGGCGTCGGCTCGATCGCCGGGGCGGGTGTGGGCTCCTACATGGACCAGCAGGAACGCCGGCTGCGCGAGGCGACCAGGGGCACCGAGATCGAGGTCGAGCGGCAGGGCGACGAGATCAAGCTCAACATGCCTGGCGCCGTCACCTTCGATTTCAACTCGGCGATCGTGAAGCCCGAGATGCGCGCCAGCCTCGAGGAAGTCGCCCGGGTGATGACCGCCTATCCCTCAACCGTGATCGGCGTCTATGGCCATACCGACAGCATCGGCAGCGCCGAAGTGAACCAGCGCCTCTCCGAACAGCGGGCGGAAGCCGTCGCCGGCACGCTCGAAAGCTTCGGCGTGCCGCGCGCCCGGATGCAGGTGCGGGGCTTCGGTTTCACCCAGCCGGTCGCCAGCAACGCGACCGAGGAAGGCCGGGCCCAGAACCGCCGGGTCGAGATCCGGATCGTGCCCGTCACCCAGGAGGACATGGCCCGGGCCCGCAACTGAGGCGGGGCTCAGAATTCCCGGCTGAGCCTGAGCGCCACACCCTGGTCGCCGAGGCCCCTGAGGTGGCCGGCGTTCACGCGCCGGAAGGCGGCCAGTTCGAGGCCTTCGCGCGCATAGCCGAGCTCGGCTGCCATCTCGCGCGCAGCCGGGGCGAGCGCCAGCGGCGCCCCGTTGGCGAGCCGCAGCCCTCCGCCGACCACGGCGGGCGGCCCGGCCAACCGCGCCGACAGCCGGCCGCCGGCGATCGGGGCCGAGGCCGCGACCGACCAGGCAAGGGTCTCGACCGGGCCATCCGCCCGCAGCAGGCCGCCATCGGCAAGGCGCGGCCGGTGCCAGCCGGCCGTCGCGGCAGCACGCAAGTCGAAGGCACCGAGATCGGCCGAGAGCGCGCCGCCGGCCTCGATTCCGCGCCCGCCCGCAAGGCCGAACGCGGGGGACAGGCGCGTGCCGAGCCAGGCGCCCGACTCGTCCGTGAGGGCAAGGCTGGCTGCGACCAGAAGGCCTCCGTGCCAGACTGCAGCGCCGGCAGACATCCGGCTGGCCTCGGCCCGGCGCGAAAGCCCAAAGGTCTCGGGCAGGTCGATGGCGGCGCGGCTGGCCGACAGGCCGATCGACAGCGCGCCGGCCGTCCAGCCGAGGCCGCCCACCAGCCGGCTGGCCGGAAGCTCGATGCCCTCGCTGGCGTCGCGGGCAACGAATCCGCCGGCCGCCGCGCCGGGCAGCGCCTCCTCGGCGAGGCGGCCGGTCGCCACCGTGAACCGAAGGGCGCCGTCCGACAGCGTCAGCCGCGCGTCGCCCGGCCGGGTGCGGTTGCCAGCGCGGGCATCCACGCCCCGCTGCGCGAGGCCGAGATGGGCCTCGGCCGGCCTCGCGTCGCGGAAGGCCTCGTTGCCGGCTGACGGCCGCCCACCCGCCGGGGCCAAGAAGGCGAGCGAATAGCGGAGCGCGCCGGCGTCCCCGGCGCCTTCCACACGCTGCACCGGCGCAGCCCCCAGCCGGGCCGCCAGCCGGCCGGCCGGCGGAAGGGCTATCGAGCGGCC
>JBKBUL010000068.1:0-9944 GCA_046290045.1 Sphingomonadaceae bacterium | reverse complement strand
GTCCTCCTGTCGGACTTCCGGGCGAATGTGGCGCGCGCGGCCGGCCTCGACCCGATAGCGGACGCCGAAGCCGCAGCGCGGGCGCTCGCGACGCGCGGCCATCCCGTCATCGCCATCGATACGGCAGCCCGCCCGCGGCCCGAAGGCGCGCGGATCGCCGCCGCGCTCGGCGCCCGACTGGTGGTTCTGCCGCGTGCCGAGGCGCAGGGGCTGGCACAGGCCGTTCGCGCGTCATGAGCCGGGCCGGGCCGGCCCCGCTCGACTGGGCGCGCGACGGGGCCGACTGGCCGCAGCGCGAGGCGAGCCGCTTCGTGTCGGCCGGCGGGCTCGACTGGCATGTGCAGGTCGCCGGCTCGGGGCCGAAGCTGCTGCTGCTGCACGGAACGGGGGCATCGACGCACAGCTGGCGCGCGCTGTGGCCGCTCCTGTCGGACTACCGGCGGATTGCCGTCGATCTGCCGGGCCATGGCTTCACCTCGGTGCCGGCAGACCTGTCGCTGGGCGCCATGGCACGAGCGCTGAGGGCGCTGCTGGCGGCGCTGGATTTCAGGCCCGATGCGATCGTCGGCCATTCGGCAGGTGCCGCAATCGCGATGCGGCTCGTGCTGGACGGCGTCGTGGCGCCGCGCCTCGTCGCCGGGATCGGTGCGGCGCTTCAGCCCTTTCCGGGGCCTGCGGCCTTCCTGTTCCCGTCCATCGCCCGCTCGCTGGTGATGAACCCGCTGGTGCCGGCCCTGGTGGCGGCAACCGCCAGCCTGCCCGGCGAGCCGCGCCGCTTCCTCGAGCGGGCGACTGGCAGCCGGATCGACGAAGCCGGTGCGCGGCTTTACGGGCGCCTGTTCCGGAATCATGCGCATGTCGCCTCCACGCTCGGCATGATGGCCGCCTGGGATCTCGCGCCGCTGGTCCGCGACATGCCGCGCCTTGGCGTTCCACTGCTGCTCCTGCATGGGACGCGCGACCGGACGATTCCCGCCGATGTCTCGGTGAAAGCGGCCCGGCAGGTGCCCGATGGCCGCGCGGTCCTGCTGCCGGGCCTCGGCCATCTGGCGCATGAGGAAGCGCCCGTGGCCGTTGCGGGGCCGCTTCGGGCCGCGCTTGCCGAGGCTGGACCTGCCGCCGCGAAGGAGGAGGGGCGACCGTGATCGATCCGAAATACTATGGCCTCGTCGAACTGGTTCTCGTCGCCGGGCTCGCGCTGGGGTTCGGCGTGTGGCAGCTCAGAAGCGTCAACGAGGTGCGGGCGGAAAGCCGGCGAGACGCCGAGGCGGAGGACGGGACTGATCCCTGCTCACTCCAGCTTTTGCGGCGCGGCATCCGCCAGCCGATCATCCACTGCACCGACGGGTGGATGAAGCGGACAAGCGACAGGCTTTCGTGCACGGCGAGCACGGGTTGACCCTGAAGCTCAAGCCCCAGCGCCGACCGAGCGTAGAAGGGCGTGTCCTCCCATGTGCGGACGACGCGTGCAGCCCCCTCGCTGCGTGCCGCGCGCGGCATCGCCCAGCGGGTGCGCGGCAGGCGGACGAGCGGCGGCTGCTCGATGGGCTCGGCCCGGCCGTGCCGGTCGAAGCCGAGCGCGAGTTCGAAGCGGCTCCCGTCGAGCCGCAGGCCCTCGTAGAAGACGGCGGAAGCCTCGCCGACATGGGCGCGCGCCCATTGCCAGTCGCGAAAGCGCGCCTCCATCGGCTCGGTGCCGAAATTGCTGTCGACATAGGCGTCGCCCGACCAGCTGAGCGCAGGCCGTTCGCAGGCCAGCTCCACCCGTGCGCGGGTGGCGATCGGCTGCCAGCGGTGGCGACCCTCGGGATCGAGATCATATCCCGCCCCGGCCAGCGCCTCGGGCCAGATCCGCACCCGGCCTTCGACCCGCTCGCCGAGCACGGCGCCGCGCTCGCGGATGTCGAAGGCGAGGCAGTTTCCATCCCAGCGGACGGACGAGGGGCCGATGACGAGATGATCCTCGCCCTGGGCAAGCGCCGCGCGCCCGCGTTCGGTCATCGCCCAGCGGCGGGCCCCGGGGCCATAGAGTGCCACGTTGAGCGCGACATGATCGTGCGGGTCGCGCTTGCCGGCCTTCACATAATAGGGCGAGAAGACCGAGCCGATGAAGGCGATGAGGGTGAGGCCGTAGCGGCCGCAGTCGGAGACGGCATCGACATACCACCAGGCATAGCCGCCGGGGCGGACCTCGACATCGAAGCGGGGGCCTTCGGCGCCGCCGTCGAGGCGCGGCTTCGCGCCAGGTCGGCCATCAGCGCGTCGGCGGCCAGCCGGCCCGAGATCGCCGCCATCGGAACCCCCGCCCCCGGGTGCGTCCCCCCGCCGGCCAGGTAGAGGCCCGGGATCCGGCAGCGGCTGCCGGGCCGGAGGAAGGCGCCCAGCGGACCGTGCGAGGCCCGTCCATAAAGGGCTCCACCCGTCGATGGAAACAGGTTCGCGTAGTCGGTGGGTGTGACCAGCACGCGCTGCCCGGGCTTCCATCGGAGCGAGAGCCCACCAGAGCGCAGGGAGGTCAGCATCGCCGTTTCGCATCGGGCAAGATCCTCTTGGGTCAGCGGGTGGGTGTCGGCGCGCGCGGGCGCGTTGACGATGAGCTGGAAGCGTTCCGGGCCGGCCGGAGCCGCGCCGCCATCGCCGCGATCCTGGGCGCAGAGATAGACGCTGGGCGCCGAGGGCGGCCGGCCGGCCTCGAGGTCGGCGAACTCGCGCGCATAGTCGCCCGAGAAGACGACCGTGTGATGCGCGGCCGGAAGCCCCTTGGCTTCGGCGACGAGCATCCAGGTGAGCGCCGACAGCGAGCGGGCCGGGGGCGGGACCGGTCGGCAGGCCCGCGCGGCGACCGGGCCGAAGCGGCCGTCGGCGAGGGCTGCGGGGTCGCAGTTGGCGATGACGGCGGTGGCCGGCAGCCGCTCGCCGCCGACGAGCCGCACCCCGGTGACGCGGCCCCTGCCCGTCTCGATGGCCTCGACGGTGGCACCGGTCCGGATGCGGGCGCCGTGGCGGCGGGCAAGCGACGCAAGACCCTCGGCCACGGCCTGCAGGCCGCCATCCACCTGCCAGACGCCCATGGCCTCGACATGGGCGATCAGCATCAGCGTGGCCGGCGCGCGAAACGGCGAGCAGCCGCAATAGGTGGCGTAGCGGCCGAACAGCTGGACGAGACGGGGATCCCGGAAATGCCCGGCCAGCACCGACCAGAGCGTCTCGTAGGGGCGGGTGGCCTGGAGGTCGGCCAGGCGCTTCAGCCCCAGCCGCCAGGTGAGGCCGATGGGGTTGGTCTGCGGGCGCTGGACATAGCTGTCGGCAAGCGTCGTCCAGATGTGCCGGGCCTCGGCTGCGAACGCGCGATAGCCGGCGGCATCGGCCGCGCCGGCGAACCGGCCGATCAGGTCGGCATTCGCGTCCGGGTCGGCGACGAGGTCGAGGCTGGCGTCATCGGGCCAGCGGTGGTGGGCGATCCGCTCGAGCGGGCGCGTGGCGACGGCCGAGTCGAAGTCGGCGCCGCAGCGGTCGAACAGCGCCTCGAACACGGACTTGAGCGTGAAGACCGTGGGCCCGGCCTCGACCAGCCGGCCATCGACGGCAAGTCGACGCGCCTTTCCCCCCACTTGATCGGCCGATTCCAGCACGGTCACGTCGAGGCCGCGGGCTGCCAGCAGGGCGGCCGCCGCCAGCCCCCCCATGCCCGCCCCGATCACGACCACTGATGCGTCCACGCGCTGCTCCGGCTGCCTCAGGTTGACGCGAGCCTAGCACATGTCCAACCTGCCTGACATCGAAACCGATGGGCGGACTGGACAGTCCGGAGATGGCCGATACCCTGAAGGCGCGCTGGATCGCCTGGCGAAACGCCCGCATCATGGACCCGGCCTTCCAGCGGCTGGCCTGGCGGGTGCCGGGGTTGCGATGGATTGCGAGGCGCCGGGCGGCCGCGCTGTTCGACCTGGTGGCGGGCTTCACCTATTCGCAATGGCTGGCGGCGGCCGTTCGGCTCGGCGTCTTCCCGGTTCTGGCCGAAAGACCACTTGACCCGGCCGGTCTTGCCGAGGCGCTGGGCGAGCCGGAGGAGGCTATGCGGCTGCTGCTGCGTGCCATGGCCGTGCTCGATCTCGCCGAGCCGCTGGGCGACGGACGCTATGCGCTGGGGCAGGTGGGGGCATCGATCGTCCGCAATGCCGGCGTGCAGGCGATGGTTCGACACCATGCCGATCTCTGGCCCGATCTCGCCGACCCGGTCGCGCTGCTGCGGCAGGGCGGGGGCGGGCGGCTTTCCGGCTTCTGGCCCTATGCGGAAGGGCGCGGCGGCGAGTCGGCCCCCTATTCCGCGCTCATGGCCGTTTCCCAGCCGATGGTCGCCGAGACGGTCCTCGATGCGCTCGACCTGTCGGGCCAGCGCGTGCTGCTCGACATCGGCGGTGGCTCGGGCGCCTTTCTCGCTGCCGCCGTCGCTCGATGGCCGCACCTTCAGGCCTGGCTGTTCGACCTGCCCGACGTCGTGCCGCTGGCGGCCGAGCGGCTGGGCGACTCGGCCCGGCTCTTCCCCGGTCGCTTCCCGCACGATGCCCTGCCGACTGGTGCGGATACGGTGACGCTCATCCGGATCCTCCACGACCATCCCGATTCGACGGTTGCAGCCCTGCTGGCTGGCATCCGCCAGGCGATTGCGCCAGGCGGGCTTCTGATCATTGCCGAGCCGATGGCTGGCGCCCGCCATTCGCCGCGGGTGGGGGACGCCTATTTCGGCTTCTACCTGCAGGCGATGGGCTCGGGCCGGGCGCGAACTGCCGCCGAGATCAGCGCGATGCTCGAGGCTGCAGGTTTCGGGCAGGTTCGACAGCTGCCCACTGCAAATCCCTTCGCGGCCCAGATGGTGACGGCGCGGGCCCCGGCCGACAGCCGCCTGCCCGGCCAACCTGTCAATCAAGATTGACAAACCGGACTGTCCAAATAGAGTGACAAGTGCGGAGGAGCATCGCCCCCGGCCCGGCTGTCGGGCGGGGCAGGCGGCGCCCTCCGGTGGGAGGCGGGACTGGTGGAAACACTGGCAGTCGTGATCGAGGCGCCCGGAGCCCTTTCGCTGCGCCGGCTCGGCCTGTCCCCGCCTGGCGACGCCGATGTCCTCGTCGAAACCGAATGGAGCGCCATCTCGACCGGAACCGAGAAGCTGCTCTGGACCGGCCGGATGCCGGACTTCCCTGGCATGGGCTATCCGCTGGTGCCGGGTTATGAGACGGTCGGCCGGGTGGTCGAGGCAGGTGCTTCGGCCACGCACCTTCTGGGCGAGCGGGTCTTCGTGCCGGGCGCCAACTGCTACCAGGGCGCGCGCGGCCTGTTCGGCGGCTCTGCCCGGCGGATCGTGGTGCCCGCCGCGCGAGTCGTTCCCGTCGGCGACCTCGGGGCCGAGGCGGTCCTGCTGGCCCTGGCGGCGACGGCGCATCACGCGCTGGTCGGGGGTGCCCTTCCCGACCTCATCGTCGGCCACGGCGTTCTCGGGCGCCTCGCGGCCCGCCTCGCGGTCGCACTCGGTGGCGCGCCCACGGTGTGGGAGATTGACCCGCTGCGCGCCGACGGGGCGCGCGGCTATGCCGTCTGCCATCCGGAAGGCGATCCGGTTGCCGACCGTGCCGCCATCCTCGACCTCAGCGGCGACTCGGACCTGATCGACACGCTGGTCGGGCGCCTTCGCAAGGGCGGCGAGCTGGTGCTGGGCGGATTCTACAGGGAGCGCCTGTCGTTCGCCTTCACGCCGGCCTTCCGGCGCGAGGCGCGGATCCGGCTGGCGGCCGAGTTCGGACCCGGGGACGTGGAAGCCGTCCGCTCGATGGTGGCCGATGGCCGGCTGCCACTCGGCGGCCTGCTGACCGACATCGAGGACGCGGCCAGTGCCGCCCGCGCCTATCCGCGCGCCTTCGAGGACCGCGCCTGCCTCAAGATGATCCTGGACTGGAGAGCGATGGCATGAGCGCCTTCGACGAGCAGTTGGCGAACCTGCGCGAGGAGGCGGCGCACGAGCCGGACCCGGTGCCGACGGGCCCCGCGCGGCGCGAGACGCAGGTGATCGCCATCTATGGCAAGGGCGGTTCGGGCAAGTCCTTCACCCTGTCGAACCTCAGCTACATGATGGCCCAGCAGGGAAAGAGGGTGCTGCTGATCGGCTGCGACCCCAAGTCCGACACGACGAGCCTGCTATTCGGCGGCAAGTCCTGCCCGACGATCATCGAGACCTCCAGTGCGAAGAAGCTGGCCGGCGAGGAGGTCCGGATCGAGGATGTCTGCTTCCAGCGCGATGGCGTGTTCGCGATGGAGCTGGGCGGCCCGGAAGTGGGGCGCGGCTGCGGCGGGCGGGGCATCATCCATGGCTTCGAGCTGATGGAGAAGCTGGGTTTTCACGACTGGGGGTTCGATTACGTCCTGCTCGACTTCCTGGGGGACGTGGTCTGCGGCGGCTTCGGCCTGCCGATCGCGCGCGACATGTGCCAGAAGGTGATCGTGGTCGGCGCCAACGACCTGCAGTCGCTCTACGTCGCCAACAATGTCTGCAAGGCGGTGCAGTATTTCCGCAAGCTCGGCGGGAATGTCGGCGTTGCCGGCATGGTCATCAACAAGGACGACGGCACCGGCGAGGCGCAGGCCTTTGCCGAGGCCGTGGGAATCCCGGTGCTGGCCGCCATTCCGGCGAACGAGGACCTGCGGCGCAAGTCCGCCAATTACCAGATCGTCGGCCGGCCCGACGGCGAATGGGGCCCGCTCTTCGCCGAGCTGGCCGAGAATGCTGCGAATGCGCCGCCCGTTCTGCCGACCCCGCTCGACCAGGATGGGCTGCTTGCCCTGTTCAAGCCCGAGGATGTCGGTCGCGAAGTGGTGCTGAAGCCTGCGACCCAGGCGGACATGCGCGGCGGCAACTGGGCGCCCAGGCCCAGCCTCGAAGTGGTCTATGACGTGATATGACCGCGCTGGAGGATCCCCGCCAGCCGGACAGGCTCGACCTCGGCGAGGCCGGGGCGGGGGGATGTTCGAGCCGCGAGACCCTGGCTGCCGCCGCGCGCGAGGCGGGCAAGACCGAGCTGCTCGATCGTTACGCCGCCGACTATCCGAAGGGCCCGCACGACCAGCCGCAGAGCATGTGCCCGGCCTTCGGCAGCTTGCGCGTGGGCTTGCGGATGCGGCGCACGGCCACCATCCTGTCGGGCTCGGCCTGTTGCGTCTATGGCCTCACCTTCACCAGCCACTTCTATGGCGCGCGCCGGACGGTCGGCTATGTGCCGTTCAATTCCGAGACGCTGGTGACGGGCAAGCTGTTCGAGGACATTCGCGACGCGGTCTTCGAACTGGCCGACCCGGCAAACTACGATGCCATCGTCGTCACCAACCTGTGCGTGCCGACGGCGTCTGGCGTTCCGCTGCAGCGGTTGCCGCGTGAGATCAACGGGGTCCGGATCATCGGGATCGATGTGCCGGGCTTCGGCGTGCCGACACACGCCGAAGCCAAGGATGTGCTGGCCGGCGCGATGCTCGCCTATGCGCGCGCCGAAGCCGAGGCCGGGCCGGTCGCGGCACCCCGCGAGCGCTCTGACCGGCCGACGGTGGCGCTGCTCGGCGAGATGTTCCCGGCCGATCCGCCGGGAATCGGCCTGATGCTGGAGCCGTTGGGGCTTGCCGCCGGGCCGGTCGTTCCCACGCGCGAGTGGCGGGAGCTCTATGCGGCACTCGCTTCGCCCGTGGTGGCGGCCATCCATCCTTTCTACACGGCGGCCATCCGCGAGTTCGAAGCGGCCGGCCGGGCAGTGATCGGTTCCGCCCCCGTCGGCCGGGACGGGACGGCGGCCTGGCTCGATTCGGTGGGGGCGGCCTTCGGTGTCGCGCAGGCGAAGGTCGATGCCGCCAAGAACCGTTTCCTGCCGGCGATCGCCGGTGCGTTGGCCGGCACGCCGGTTCAGGGCCGGATCACGGTGTCGGGCTACGAGGGCTCCGAGCTGCTGGTCGCCCGGCTGCTGATCGAGAGCGGCGCGACCGTGCCCTATGTCGGCACGGCAGCCCCGCGCACCCGCTGGTCGGAATCCGATCGCGAGTGGCTCGAAGCGAGGGGCGTCGAGGTGCGCTATCGCGCCAGCCTCGAGCAGGACATTGCCGCCGTCGATGCGCACAGGCCCGATCTCGCCATCGGGACCACCCCCGTCGTCCAGCATGCCAAGACGAACCGCATCCCGGCGCTCTACTTCACCAACCTGATCTCGGCGCGTCCGCTGATGGGCCCGGCAGGCGCGGGGAGCCTGCAGGCGGTCGTGAACGCGGCGCTTGCCAACCGCGAGCGCTTCGCCTCGATGCGCGCCTTCTTCGAAGGGGTGGGCGAGGGGCCGGCAGCCGGCATCTGGCAGGACACGCCCGTCGACCGGCCACAGTTCAAGGCGAAGTATGCCGCGCGGCGGCTGGCGGCAATGAAGGCCGAGGAGGCGGTCGGCACATGACCCTCATCCTCGATATGGACCGGGCCGGGGGCTATTGGGGCGCCGTCTATGCCTTCACGGCGGTGAAGGGGCTGCAGGTCGTGATCGACGGCCCGGTCGGCTGCGAGAATCTGCCCGTCACCTCGGTGCTGCACTATACCGACGGCCTGCCGCCGCACGAGCTTCCGATCGTGGTGACGGGCCTGTCGGAACAGGAGCTGGGCCGAGACGGCACCGAGGGCGCGATGAAGCGCGCCTGGGCGACGCTCGATCCCGATCTTCCGGCCGTGGTCGTCACCGGCTCGATCGCCGAGATGATCGGTGGCGGAGTGACGCCCGAGGGCACCAACATCCAGCGCTTCCTGCCGCGCACCATCGACGAGGACCAGTGGCAGTCGGCCGACCGGGCGCTGACCTGGCTGTGGACCGAGTTCGGGCCGAAGAAGATGCCGCCCCTGCGGCCGCGCCGCGAGGGCGAACGGCCGAAGGTCAATCTCATCGGGCCGATGTACGGCTGCTTCAACATGGCCTCCGATCTCGCGGAGATCCGGCGGCTGGTCGAGGGGATCGGCGCCGAGGTCAACATGACCTTCCCGCTGGGGAGCCATCTCGCCGACATCCGCAGGCTTGCGGATGCCGAGGTCAACATCTGCCTCTACCGGGAGTTCGGCGCCAACCTGTGCGAGACGCTGGAGCGGCCCTGGCTGCAGGCGCCGGTGGGCCTGAGTTCGACGACCCGCTTCCTCGAGAAGCTGGGCGAGCTTCTGGGCCTCGACCCCCAGCCGTTCATCGAGCGCGAGAAGCACAGTACGCTCAAGCCACTGTGGGACCTGTGGCGCAGCGTGACGCAGGACTTCTTCGGAACCGCCAACTTCGGGATCGTCGCGACCGAGACCTATGTGCGCGGGATCCGCCACTTCCTTGAAGCGGATCTCGGCTTTCCCTGCGCCTTTGCCTTCCAGCGCTCGGCCGGGGTCAAGCCCGACAATGCCGCGGTGCGCGCGGCGATCGCCGAGACCGCCCCGCTCATCGTCTTCGGCTCCTACAACGAACGGCTCTACATGGCCGAGACGGACTCGCGCGGGATCTACATCCCGGCCTCCTTCCCCGGGGCGGCCATCCGCCGGCACACGGGCACGCCCTTCATGGGCTATTCGGGCGCGACCTGGCTGGTGCAGGAAGTCGCCAACGCGCTGTTCGACGCGCTGTTCCACGTGCTGCCGCTGTCCACCCAGCTGGACCGGGTCGAGGCGACACCGGCGCGCGCCCAGGCCGAGGTCGGCTGGGCCGACGAGGCCAAGGCCGAACTCGACCGGCTGGTCGAGCGGGAACCGGTGCTGGTCCGCATTTCGGCGGCCAAGCGGCTGCGCGACGCGGCCGAACGGGCTGCGCGCGCCGCCGGCGAGGCCCAGGTCTCGGCCGAACGGCTGAGATCCATCCTGTCGGAAGCGAGGGCCGCATGAGCGCGCCCCCGCATCCGAACCGTCCTTGCGCCCC
>JBKBUL010000067.1:0-10402 GCA_046290045.1 Sphingomonadaceae bacterium | reverse complement strand
GCAATGGCGCCAATGCCGACTGGTGGCGCTTCACCGCGCCGCTGCTCGCCGACGGCGGCTTCAGGGTCGCGGCCGTCAGCTGGTCTGGCATGGGCAACAGCGGCCACCGCGCCCGTTACTCTCTCGACCTGTTCATGGCAGAGGCGCTCGCCGCTGCCGAGGCGGCAGGGCTCGGGCCGCGATTCGCCGTCGCCGGTCACAGCTTCGGCGGCGTGCCGGCGGTCGGGCTTGCGCGCCACCACGCCGACCGGATCGCACGCGCCATCGTCATCGACACCCCGTTCGGCGAGATGCGCCGCCCCAGCCAGGCCGGAAGCCAGCGCGCCGCCCGGCCACACCGCGTCTATCCCACGCTGGGCCAGGCGCTGGCGCGCTTCCGCTGGGCGCCGATGCAGCCGTCGCCCAACCTCTGGGCGGCCGACTTCATCGCCCGCACCTCGCTGAAGCCGGTCGAGGGGGGCTTTACCTGGAAGTTCGATCCCTTCCTCTGGCAGAATTTCCGGTTCGACGACCCGTCCGGCCTGCTGGCCGGGCCGGGGGCGCCGCTCGACTATGTCTGGGGCGAGCAGTCGCTCTTGGTCGAGGCCGGGGTCGTGGCGAGAATCCGCCGGCTGATGCCGGCCGGCACGCGCTTCGTGGGCATTCCCGAGGCGCATCATCATGTGATGGCCGATCAGCCGATCGCGCTGGTGGCAGCGCTTCGCGCGCTGCTCGCCTGATCGCCTACCAGGCTTCTTCCTTCTCGCGCGCGCGGCGGTCGAGTTCGGCGCGCGACAGCTTCTCGGAAGCCGATTTCAGCTGCCCGCAGGCCGCCATGATGTCGCGCCCGCGCGGCCGCCGGATGGGCGCCGAGATGCCGGCTGCATAGACGATGTCGGAAAAGCGCTGCACCTGCTCGGGCTCGCTCGTCTCGTAGGGTGCGCCCGGCCAGGGGTTCCAGGGAATGAGGTTCACCTTGGCCGGAAGCCGGTAGTGGCGGATCAGGCGCACCAGTTCGCGCGCATCCTCGTCCCGGTCGTTCACCCCCTTCAGCATCACATATTCGAAGGTGATGCGCCGGGCATTGTTGGCGCCGGGATAGGCGGCGCAGGCTGCCAGCAGCTCCTCGATGCCATATTTCCGGTTCAGCGGCACGATCTCGTCGCGCACCGCCTTGGTGACGGCGTGGAGCGACACGGCGAGATTGACCCCGATCTCGTCGCCGGCGCGCGCCATCATCGGCACCACGCCCGACGTGGAGAGCGTGATCCGCCGCTTCGACAGCGCGAGGCCCTCGCCATCCATCACGATCCGGAGCGCGTCGCGGACATTCTCGAAATTGTAGAGCGGTTCCCCCATGCCCATCATCACGATGTTGGTCAGAAGCCGCCCCTCGGGCTGGGACGGCCATTCGCCCAGCGCATCGCGCGCCAGCATCACCTGGCCCACGATCTCGCCCGCCGTCAGGTTGCGGACGAGCTTCATCGTGCCGGTGAAGCAGAAGCGGCAGTTCAGCGTGCAGCCCACCTGGCTCGAGAGGCAGAGCGTCCCCCGGTCGGCATCGGGGATGAACACCATCTCATAGTCCTCGCCGCCCGACCGCAGCAGCCACTTGCGCGTGCCGTCGGTCGAGACCTGGGCCTCGATCACCTCGGGCCGGCCGATGCGGAACTGCGCCGAAAGCCCCTCGCGAAGCGGCTTCGAGAGATCGGTCATGGCGGCAAAGTCGGTCGCGCCGCGGTTGTAGATCCAGCTCCACAGCTGGCGGGCGCGCATGCGGGCAGTCCGAGCGTCGGCTAGCCCGGCTGCCACCAGGCGGTCGGCGATCTCGCCCCGCGTCAGGCCGACGAGATCGACCCGGCCATCCCCGTCGGCTGCGGCGGCGCGCGGCACGGGCACGGGCTCCTGCCCGCCGGGGATCGACATGAGGGGGCTCACCATGGGGCGCCGCCCTTAGCCCAAAGCGGCGGCGGTGCGAAGGGGCGGTCGTTACAATGATTCACTGGGGCCCCGTGCTCGCCGGGTGTAGCAGGATCCGGATCGGCCGGCGCGAGGGGCGGGCCGCGAAGGGGTCGGACATGCGGTATGTCAATCTGGGGCTGGGAGCCCTGTTCGGGGCGCTGATGCTGGCGGCGCCTTCCCAGTCGGCCAATGCGCCCCAAGACCTGCGTGCCGGCGATGGGGCCGGTTCATCGGACATCGTGACCATCGCGCCTCCGGGGCGCTGACACGCCGCCTTCCACAAGGCGAGACGAGAAAAGGGCCGCGACGCTGGTGCGTCGCGGCCCTTCACCTGTCGTGGCGGCCGTGTCAGGCGCTGACGTGGGCGACCCGGCGGCGGCGCGCCGCGAAGCCGACGAGGCCGAAGCCCGCGATCATCAGCGCCCAGGTCGCCGGTTCCGGGATGCCCGGGCTGCCCGGGAAGCGGAAGGAGAAGACGTGGTCGTTATAGTCCCGGTCCCCGCCGCCCCGGATGTCCTCCCAGCCGATCAGCAGGCCGGCGGGCACGCCGAAGTCGCCGCCGGCATAGGCAGTGTGCCAGGCATGGTTGAATCCGTCGGCATTCTCGCCCGGGTCGGTCGAGAAGATGTCGCCGGTGTTGATGACGCGAAGGTAGAAGCGCATCACGTCGCCGGCGTTCACCGTGCCCAGGACCGCGCTGGTGCCCGGCGCAGACGTGTTGGGCAGGGTGAAGAAGACCGGCGCGGCGCCGTTGATGCCGAGCCCGATCTCGCTGTTGAAGGCCGCGTCGCGGGCGAGGAACCAGGCGGTCACCGTGCCCGCGAAGGGCGCGGTGTAGCTGGCAACCGCCGGCGCCTCCACACCGGGGTTCGTATAGACGGGAATGGCGGCTTCCGCGGCAGCGGTCAGGGCGAACGCAGCGCTCGCAGCCAGGGCCAGTTGACGAAACATCGGATGAACTCCCTGCGGGTTGAACGCTAAATCCCATGCAAGTTACATGCCAATTGTCTTCTCCTCGGGCGAAGGGGCCGATCCGGGGCCGGGATGTAAAATTTCCCGACAGGAATCGGCGACGTTAACGATCGTGTCACGGGGGCGGACGGGGCGGTGGCGCCCGGCACCGGAGAGTGGGCCCCGTTAACCTTCTTGCCGCGCTCCGTGTCGGCAGCCTTGACAGTCTGTCGGGGAGCCCGTCCCGCAACCCTCTGATTCGTCGAGAGTCGCAATCTTGGCATGATATTTGCAAACAGCTCAGTGATCACGCATGATTGACGTTCAGCGTGATGGCTGACGAGGAGGGCTGAGACATGCGATTGGGGCAACTCTTGGTGATGGCGACGGCGATCGGGGCGGCGCCGGCCATGGCGGCGGAACAGAGTATCTGGTCGACGACCTTCGAGACGGACATTTTCGAGGCCGTCGGCCCCTTCCCGGTTGTCGCGCTGAGTTTCACCAATGGCGGCGGTTCGATCCAGTCTGCGACCGGTTTTCCGGGGATGGGGGCGCAGATGCTGCGCAACGACACCAGCGGCACGACCAGGTTCGAAGCGATCGGCCTCGGCGCCCACACCCATCTGCGCCTGAAGTTCGACCTTGCCTTCATCGACAGCTGGGACTCGCTCAACGGCTCGCCGGCGCCCGACATCCTGTTCGTCGATTTCGCCGGCCAGAGCTACCAGTGGACGGTGAACAACGCCTCCGGCACCATCTTCGCCGTCTGGCCGGGCACGGTCGTCTCGACGGGCACCAACCTCGGCTACAGCAGCTGGGCCGACACGGTGGTGCGTTACGAGTTCCTCTTCCCGCACACGGCCTCGGACTTCAGCCTCTCGATCCGCTTCGGCGGCGCGGGCTTCCAGGGCGGCCTCGACGAGAGCTGGGGCATCGACAATTTCGCGCTGTCGGCGATATTCGATTCCGGTGGCGGCGGGGTCGTCCCCGAGCCGGCCACCTGGGCGATGATGATCGCGGGCTTCGGCCTGGTGGGGGCGGCGCTTCGCCGCCGGCGGGAAGCAGCCACGGCCTGAAGCCGGCGCCGGGGCGGGCTCAGGCCGCGCGCGGCCCGCTCGCCCCTGTCCCCACCAGGATCGGCGCCTCGGCGCCGTTCTCGAGCCGCAGAATCGTGCCCTGCGGCACGTCGGGGGCAATCGCCACGCCCTCATACGCGTGGCCGCCGACCAGCAGGCCGCGCAGGACCCGCGCCGTCATGCCGTGGCTGATCACGAGCGCCGGCGCACTGCCCGCATCCGCCAGCCAGGCCGCAAGCCGGCGCGCGATGTCGGCATAATGTTCGCCGCCGGGAATGGGCATCCGGAACAGGCGATGGTCATGATCGAGGATCTCGCCTTCCTCGGCGATGATCGCGGCATAGTCGCGCCCCACCCAGTGGCCCACCTCGATCTCGCGCAGGCGCGGGTCCGTCCGGATCGCGAAGAAGTCGATCCCCAGATGCTCGGCGACGATCGCTGCCGTCTGCTGGGCGCGGCCGGCCGGCGAGGACCAGAGCGTCGGTGGCGGCTCGCCAGTTTTGCTGAAATGCCGGGCCAGCGCCGCGCCCATCGCTTCGGCCTGCGCCAGCCCGGCGCGGGTCAGCGGGGTCACCGCGTCATTGCCCTGCATCCGCCGCGCCCGGTTGAACACGGTTTCGGCGTGCCGCGCGAGATAGAGGGGCGAAGGGGGCATGACAGCGCCCTCAAGGGCAAGCTAGAGCGGGCCCGTCAAGAGCGTGGGAGACAGGTGTGGCGAACAAGGTTCATGTCGATGCGGCCTCGGCTCTCGATGGCCTGCTGTTCGACGGCATGACGATCGTGGCCGGCGGCTTCGGCTTGTGCGGCATCCCCGAGAACTGCATCGCCGAGATCCGCCGGTCGGGGGTGAAGGATCTGACCATTGTCTCCAACAATGCCGGTGTCGACGGCTTCGGCCTCGGCCTGCTGCTGGAAACCCGGCAGGTCCGGAAGATGATCTCCTCCTACGTCGGCGAGAACAGGGAGTTCGAGCGCCAGTATCTCGCCGGCGAGCTGGAGCTGGAGTTCTGCCCGCAGGGCACGCTCGCCGAGCGGATGCGCGCCGGCGGCGCCGGCATTCCCGGCTTCTACACGCGCACTGGGGTGGGCACGCTGGTCGCCGAAGGCAAGGAGCACAAGGAGTTCGACGGCGAGACCTACATCCTCGAGCGCGGGATCCGCGCCGACCTCGCCATCGTGAAGGCCTGGAAGGCCGACACGCAGGGCAACCTCGTCTTCCGCAAGACGGCGCGCAACTTCAACCCCATGGCGGCGACGGCGGGCCGGGTGACGGTCGCCGAAGTCGAGGAGATCGTGCCCGAGGGCGCGCTCGATCCCGACTGCATCCACACGCCCGGCGTCTTCGTGCAGCGGCTGTTCGCCGGCACCTTCGAGAAGCGCATCGAGCAGCGCACGGTCAGAAAGCGGGAGGCGGCCTGATGCCCTGGACACGCGACGAGATGGCCGCGCGCGCGGCAAAGGAACTGAAGGACGGCTTCTACGTGAACCTCGGCATCGGCATGCCGACCCTGGTGGCGAACCACGCCGGCGATCTCGACATCACGCTTCAGTCCGAGAATGGCATGCTCGGCATGGGGCCCTTCCCCTTCGAGGGCGAGGAGGATCCGGACCTCATCAACGCCGGCAAGCAGACCGTCACCGAGCTGCCGCGCACAAGCTATTTCTCCAGCGCCGACAGCTTCGCGATGATCCGCGGCGGGCACATGGATCTGTCCATCCTCGGCGCGATGGAGGTCGCTGAAAACGGCGACCTCGCCAACTGGATGGTGCCCGGCAAGATGGTGAAGGGCATGGGCGGCGCCATGGACCTGGTGGCCGGCACGCCGCGGATCGTCGTGATGATGGAGCATGTGGACAAGGCCGGCCGGCCGAAGTTCGTGCCCCACTGCTCGCTGCCGCTCACCGGCCGCAACGTCGTGGACGTGATCATCACGGACTTGGCCGTGTTCGAGCGGCCGGACCGCAAGGGCAGCCCCTTCCAGCTGGTCGAGACGGCACCCGGCGTGACGCCCGAGGAGGTGCGCGCCAAGACCAGCGCGCATTATGTGGAGGGCTGAGCCATGGGCGGGATGGGAACCGAAATCGCGCTGCCGCTCGGATTCGATGCCGCCGTCGAGGCCGTCACGGCGGCGCTCGCGGCCGAAGGCTTCGGCGTCATCTCGCGGATCGACATGGACAAGGCCTTCCGCGAGAAGATCGGCGTGGACTTTCGCCGCTACGCCATTCTCGGCGCCTGCAACCCGAAGCTCGCCCACCGGGCGGTCTCAGCCCGGCCCGAGGTCGGCCTGCTGCTGCCCTGCAACGTGACGGTCGAGGAGGCGCAAGGGGGTGGCAGCCTCGTCCGGCTGGTCGATGCCGCCGCGATGATGGGCGTGGGCGGCCTCGCCGACGAGCCGGTCATCGCCGAGCTGGCGGCCGACGCGGGTGAGCGCCTGGGCCGCGTCGCCGCGGCGCTTGCCCGCGCCTGAGCCGCCGGGCCGTCCACCGCCGGGCCCGTTGGCCCGGGCCCTGTGGCTGGGGCTGGGGTGGGCGTCGGTCGCGCTGGGCGCCATCGGTGCCTTCCTGCCGATCCTGCCGACCGTCCCCTTCCTGATCCTTGCAGCCGCCTGCTTCGCGCGCGGCTCGCCCCGGCTCGAGCGCTGGATGCTCGACCATCCGCGCTTCGGCCCGCCCATCCGCGGCTGGCGCGAACGCGGCGCCATCCCCCCGCGCGCCAAGCTGCTCGCCGTCGGCGGCATGGCGGGCGGCTACACGGTGACGCTGCTGGCGCTTCGGCCCGGGCTCGAGGTCGCGATTCCGCTCGCCACCATCCTCGCGCTCGTCGCCGCCTTCGTCCTCAGCCGCCCGTCCTGATCGCCCGTCAGTGCAGGGTCGGCGTTGCCACGCTTCCGGCTTCGTGGCTGGCGGCTGCCAGCAGCTGGTCCCAGGGGATCACCGCCTTGTCCCAGCCGGGCACATGGCGTGCATAGGTGCGCCGGCAGAGGTCGTCGAACCGCGGATAGTCGTGCTCCAGCCAATCGAGCATCAGCTGGCGCAAGGGGGCCTCGCCCAGCCGCCCGACGGCGAAGGCCGGGCTGAGGTTGGTCGCCTCGGGCAGGATGTCGCCCGTCTCGCGCACCACGATCTTCTTCACCTCGCGCTCGACCCGTCGGTGGCAGCCGCCGCCGTTGCAGACATAGGCCGCACAGGGGTGCGCCCTGAGATAGCGGATGCTCTGGCCGATCAGGCTGATGGCCATGCTGCCCGACAGGCGGTTCGCCCAGTCGTTGAGAGTCAGGATCAGCCGGTCGAGCTCGGCCGCCGCCAGCTGGTCGCCCGACAGCTGCTGCCCGCGCCCCAGGTCGAGCAGCGGCTGGGCGCGGAAGGCCGCCGCCCCCATGGCCAGCGCCTCGCCGATCATCGGCTCCACCTGCCCGAGGTTGGTTCGCCCCACGCTCATCACCAGGGTCAAGGGAACCCCGGCCGCGATCGCCATCGCCGCCCCGCCTGCTGCGGCGTCGCGCGAGCCCTTCAGGCGCCGGAAGCGGTCATGGAAGGCGGCCTCGCCATCGAGGCTGATGTTGAGCCGGAATCTCCGCTGTGCCAGCCCCTCGGCGAAGGCCGGCGTCAGCCTTGTGCCGTTGGAACAGAGCGTCGTCTCGACCGAGCGCCCGAGCGCCGCGGCCGCGTCCAGCACCGCCTCGAGGTCAGGGTGCAGCGTCGGCTCCCCGCCCGTCAGGTAGAGGGCGCCGACGCCCAGCCCTGGTGCAGCGGCAATGGCTTCGAGGACCGGGCCGGTCGCCAGCGTGTCGCGGCGATCCGGCCCGCCTTCCATATAGCAGTGGCGGCACCTCAGGTTGCAGCGCCCCGTCAGGTGCAGCATCAGGGTCACGCGGCCGCGGCTGTCGGCCTCGTCGGTCAGCAGCATGTCGGCCTCCCCGGGTCGTCAGCGGTGCAGTGTCTGGGCCAGCTGAGTTGCCGGATTGAACCGCTGCAGGATGTCGGTCAGCGGCCCCACGCCCCATTTCGGCTTGGGCGGAACCGTCCCGAAATCGCCTCCTTCCAGGATGAAGGCAGCCCCCACGCCGCGGCCGCTGCCGCCGATCGCCATGTCGGCCACCTTGTCGACGATCTGGGCCGAGATGTGCGCCGCTGCGAGTGCAGCGACCGTCCCGGTGAACTCCCGCAACTGGCCGGCCCTGATCACATCCTTCAGGACGGCGTCGTCGAACTCCAGGCGCATCTTGGCGATGGTGCGCCCCGCAAGCGCCTCCACCCCGTCGGCCTTCACGGCCGCGGTTGCATTGCTGTTCATCTGTCTGTCCTTTCCGCGCAGCCCCGAGCGCGGCGAACCGTGCGACCCACCGGTCGTCCGTCGGACTCGGTGGCACCGCCAGCTTAGCAGAATGAACGCCCGTTAACCATCACCAATGCGCATGGGGACGAAAAAAGAATTGGCAATAACAATGACTTATTCGGCCATCCCGAGGATTTCCGCCCATTCGGCCGGGCGGACGGGCACCACCGACAGGCGCGACTGGCGGATCAGCTGGAACTCGGCGAGCGCTGGATTGGCCTTCATGGCGGCCAGCGTCACCGGCCTTGCGAGCGCCCGCACCGGCGCGACCGACACGGCCACCCAGCGGCCCGTCCCGTCGGTCGGGTCGGGATAGGCGGTCTTCGTCACCCGGCAGATCCCGACGGCCTCCTTGCCGATGTTGGAATGGTAGAAGAGCGCCTCGTCGCCCACGGCCATGGCCTTCAGGTTGAGCGCGGCCTGGGCGTTGCGCACCCCGTTCCACACCGTCTCGCCCTCGGCCACCAGGTCGTCCCAGGAATAGACGTCCGGCTCGGACTTCAGCAGCCAGTGGTTCATTCGGCCGCCTGCGGCAGCGCGAGATCGCGGCAGATCCGCCAGATCTTCTCAGGTGTGGCCGGCATTTCCAGCTGGGTTCCGTCCAGCGCGTCGATGATCGCGTTCATGATCGACGGCATGGCGCCGATGGTGCCGGCCTCGCCGCAGCCCTTGGCGCCCAGCGGGTTGGTGGGCGACGGCGTGGGCAGGCTCTCGAAGCCGATCGTCGGCGGCATGTCGTCGGCGCGCGGGATGCCATAGTCCATGAAGCTTCCGGTCAGAAGCTGCGCGCCCTCGTCATAGACGACATTCTCGGTCAGCACCTGTCCCAGGCCCTGCGCCACCCCGCCGTGGATCTGCCCCAACAGCAGCATCGGGTTCACGATGGTGCCGAAATCATCGACGAGGCTGTAGCGCGCAACCGCAACGCGCCCCGTCTCGGGGTCCACCTCCACTTCGGCCACATGGCAGCCGTTGGGGAAGGTGGGGGCGGGTTCGGCGGGCGCGAAGCGGGCGCGGCCGTCCAGCCCGCCCGGATGCCGCCCGGCGAGTTCGGCGATGCTGAGCGTCGCGTTCGAGCCGCGGGCCCGGAACAGGCCGTCGGCATAGTCCACCTCGTCGCCGAGGTCGGCCTTCGCCAGCTCGATCCCGCGCGCCACCATCTCGTCGGCGGCAACGAGGCAGGCCGAGCCGCCCCAGGCCATGGATCGCGAGCCGCCGGTGCCGTGGCCCTGGTCGAGCCGGGCCGTGTCGCCCTGGACGATCCGAACCTGCTCGATGGGCACGCCCAGCCGCTCGGCCGTCACCTGCGCATAGACCGTCTCGTGGCCCTGCCCGTTCGACTGGGTGCCGACGGCAACTTCGACGATCCCGTCCGCGCCGACGCGCACGTCCGCGAACTCCTCCCGCGAGCCGCCCCCGGCAATCTCGACATAATAGCACAGCCCCCGGCCATAGCGCCGGCCGCGCCGCGCGGCCTCGGCCCGGCGCGCTGGAAAGCCGGCCCAGTCGGCGTTCGCCAGCGCGCGCTCGAGCACGGCCGGGAAATCGCCCACGTCGAAGGTGAGGCCGAGGCCGTTGGCGTGCGGCAGCTCGTCGGGGCGGAGCAGGTTGCGCCGCCGGATCTCGTCCACGCCCATCCCGAGGTCGCGCGCCGCCGCCTCGATCAGCCGCTCCATGATGTAGGCGCTCTCCGGCCGGCCCGCGCCGCGATAGGCGTCCACGGGGGCGGTGTTGGTGACGACGCCGTGCACGGCATTGTGGATCGCCGGGATCCGATAGACCCCGCCGATGATCCGCCCGCCGGCAAAGGTCTGGATCGCCGGGCCGAACTGCGCCTGGTAGGCGCCGAGGTCGGACCAGGTCTCCACCTTGAGCGCAAGGATCCGCCCGTCGGAATCGAGCGCGAGCACCGCGTCCGATTCCATCGCCCGGCCGTGCGTGTCGGTCTGGAAGGCGTCCGACCGTTCGCCCGTCCACTTGACCGGCCGGCCCAGCGCGCGTGCGGCGTGCAGGACGAGTGCATATTCGGGGTAGATGAAGGTCTTCATCCCGAACCCGCCGCCGACGTCGCCGGTGACGATCCGGAGCTGCTCCGGAT
>JBKBUL010000066.1:0-10571 GCA_046290045.1 Sphingomonadaceae bacterium | reverse complement strand
GTGATGCTGGACGGCCGGCCGGCGGTGTTCCGGCGGCCGCCGCCGGGCGAACTGGCGGCCGGCGCCTCGGACATGGCGCGCGAGGCGCGCGTGCTCTCGGGCCTGGCGCCGGCTTTCCCCTTGGCGCCGCGGCTGATCGCGGCCTGCCTCGACCCCGGGGTGATCGGCGTGCCCTTCCTGCTGATCGAGTGGCGCGATGGCGTGGCGGTGGGGGGCGAGTTGCCGACGGGCTTCGCGCTTGACGCGCATTCCTGGCTGCTGCCGGCACTCACTGGCACGCTCGCGCGGCTGCACGCGTTGGACCCAGCCGCGCTGGGGCTCGGTGAGCTGGGGCGGCCTTCGGGCTTTGCCGAACGCTCCCTCAGGGGCTGGACGAAGCGGGCGGCCGCGGCCTTCGAGGGCGCGGCGCCGCCGGCGCTGGGCCAGCTGCTGGGGCTGCTGGGCCGGCGGCTTCCGGCCGACGAGCCGGCGCGGCTGCTGCACATGGACGCGAAGTTCGACAATCTGCTGGTGGACCGCGAGGCCCGGGCGGCGACCGCGCTCATCGACTGGGACATGGGCACGCTGGGGCCGCCGGCCTTCGATCTCGCCGTTCTGCTCTCCTACTGGATCACGCCCGACGATCCGGCCGAGACCCATGCGCTGGCCGCCGTGCCGTCGCTGACGCCGGGCTGGCCGGGGCGGGCGGCCGTCGTGGCCAGCTATGCCGAGGCCGCCGGCGCCGTGCCGGGCGACCTCGGCTGGCACCTCGGGCTCGCGCGGCTGCGGCTGGCGACCGCCTGGATGCAGCTCTATCGCTTGTGGCAGCGGGGGCAGATCGACGGCGAGCGCTATCGCGGGTTCGAGGCGCTGGCCGGGGCGATCCTTGCGCAGGCGGTGACGCATTTCGGAGAGGTCTGATGGTCGATTTCGCAATTTCCCCGGAGCTGGCCGAGCTGGGCGCGCGGGTGCGCGCCTTCGTCAAGGACGAGATCCTGCCCTACGAGCGCGACCCGCGGCTCACGGCGCATGGGCCGACCGAGGAACTGCGGCGCGAGCTGGTGGCGAAGGCGCGCGCCGCGGGGCTGCTTTCGATCCAGGTGGCCAAGCGCTTCGGCGGCATGGGCCTCAGCCACGTGGAGGCGGCCGTGGTGCTGGAGGCGGCCGGCTGGTCGACGCTGGGACCGGTCGCGATGAACTGCGCTGCGCCCGACGAGGGGAACATGTATCTCCTCTCGCGGATCGCGAACGAGGCGCAGGCGGACGCCTATCTGAAGCCCGTGGTGGAGGGGCGCTGGCGCTCGGTGTTCGCCATGACCGAGCCGGGGGGCGCCGGATCCGACCCCTCGCAGCTGACGACCGAGGCCCGGTTCGACGGCGAGCGCTACGTGATCGACGGGCTCAAGTGGCTGATCACCGGCGCGCAGCATGCCGGCACCTGGATCATCATGGCCCGTGTCGCCGAGAACCCGCACGGGCCCTCGGGGCCGACGCTGTTCCTCTGCCCCGGCGACACGCCCGGAATCCGGATCGAGCGGGTGATGAACTCGATGGACCGCAACTATGTGGAAGGCCATGGGGTGGTCCGGTTCGAGGGATTGTCCCTGCCGCCGGACGCGGTGCTGGGCGAGGTGGGCGAGGCCTTCCGCTATGCCCAGATGCGGCTTGCGCCGGCGCGGATGACCCACTGCATGCGCTGGATCGGGGCGGCGGCGCGCGCCCATTCGATCGCGATCGACCATGCGCGCACGCGCACCGCCTTCGGCAAGACGCTGGGCGAGCACCAGGGCGTCTCTTTCCTGCTGGCGCAGAACGAGATCGACCTGAAGGTCTGCCGGCTGCTGACCTGGGAGACGGCCTGGCTGATGGACCAGGGGGTGAAGGGGCGGCATGAAAGCTCGATTGCCAAGGCCGAGATTTCCGAGCGGCTGTTCCACGTGGTGGACCGATGCGTCCAGGTGCTGGGCGGGATCGGGGTGACGGACGAAACGGTCGTCGAGATGATCTTCCGCGACATGCGGCCCTTCCGCCTCTATGACGGGCCGACCGAGGTGCACAAATATGCGATCGGCCGCCAGCTGATGCGCGCCGGCAGCGCGTTCGAGGCGACGCCGCGCGCCGATGGGCTTCCGGCGCCCGTCGCCCGGGCCGCCGAATGACGCTGCTGTGGCAGGGCCGGTTCCTGGAGATGCACGCCGCACCCTGGGGGGCGGGGGGACGCTGGGAATATGTGAAGCGGGTGCGCGGGATCGACGCGGCCGTGATCCTCGCGCTGACGGACGCGGGCGAGATGGTGCTGGTGGAGCAGTTCCGCCCCCCACTGGGCAGGCCCTGCATCGAGCTGCCGGCCGGCCTTGTCGGCGATGAGGAGGCGGGCGAGGACCCGCTCGCCTCGGCGAAGCGCGAGCTTCTGGAGGAAACCGGCTTCGAGGCGGCGCTATGGGAGGCGTTCGGCAGCTTCGCCTCCTCGCCCGGCATGATCGGCGAGATCTTCCACTTCTATCGTGCGACGGGCCTCAGGCGGGTGGGGCCGGGCGGCGGGACGGCGGGCGAGGGGATTGCGGTGCACCTGGTGGCGCTGGACGGGGTGCCCGACTTCCTCGAGGCGGCGCGCGCGCGCGGCTGCGCCATCGACACGCGGCTTCTCATCGCGCTGAAGCTCGTCTGATCGCGCGGTTGATGGAGCCGGTGACGATCGCGCTGATCGCCGCCATGATGTTCGGCGGCGCCGTTCTCTACTCGACGGTGGGCCATGCCGGGGCTTCGGCCTATCTCGCCATCATGGCGCTGTTCGCGCTGCCGCCCGAGCTGATGCGCCCCACCGCGCTGGCGCTCAACATCCTCGTCTCGTCGATCGCGACGGTTCGTTACGCGCGCGCCGGGCTGTTCGACTGGCAGCTGTTCTGGCCCCTCGCCCTGACCGCGGTGCCCGCGGCGTGGGTGGCCGGCGGGGTGCCGCTGCCGGCCGACATCTACCGGCCGATCCTGGGGGTCGTGCTGCTGCTGTCGGCCGTGCGCCTGCTGTGGCCGAAGCCGATCCGCGCGCTGGGCGCGGTGCGCGCGCCGCGGCTGCCGGTCGCGCTGGCAACCGGCGTGGGCGTGGGTGCCCTCTCAGGGCTGGTGGGGGTGGGGGGCGGAATCTTCCTGTCGCCGATCATCCTGTTCCTCGGCTGGGCCGACCCGCGGACCACCTCGGGAACGGTGGCGCCCTTCATCCTTGCCGTCTCGCTGTCGGGGCTGGCCGGGAACCTGTCCTCGGTGGGTGCGCTGCCGGCCGAGCTGCCCTGGTTCGCGGCTGCGGTGATCGCCGGCGGGCTGGTGGGCAGCTGGCTGGGGGCAAAGCGGCTCGCGCCGCAGGGCATCCTCTATGCGCTCGCCGTCGTGGAGCTGGTGGCGGCGGCGAAGCTGCTGGGGGTCTGAGCCTCGGCCAGCAGGAAGACGCGGATCGCGCTGGCGAGCGGGCGGGTTCGCGCTTCGTCGATGGCGGTGATGAGCGCGGTCGGCGTGGTGGCGCGACGCGCGACCGCGGCATCGAAGGCGGCCCAGAACTCGGGCTCGAGCGCGACCGAGGTGCGGTGGCCCTGGATGGTGAAGGAGCGCTTGGTCAGCACGGGCGGCCGGCGCAAGGATGCTGAGCGTTGCGCCGTCGGTCCGGCTCGCGCCGCGTTCGCGGGCCAAGCCCGCGAAGCGGGCGCGGCCGGCCGGCCGGGACTTCGGCGAGTCTGCGGGCTTGCGCCCTGCGCAAGCCGCAGTCGCCTTCGTCAGTACATGTGCTGGCCACCGTTGATCGACAGCGTCGAGCCGGTGATGAAGCCGGCATCCTCGGCGACGAGGAAGGCGACGCCGCGGGCGATCTCCTCGGCGCGGCCGAGGCGGCCCACGGGGATCCTGGCGACGATCTTCTCCAGCACGTCGGCGGGGACGGCGGCGACCATGTCGGTATCGATGTAGCCCGGCGCGATCGCGTTCACCGTGACGCCGAACTTCGCGCCTTCCTGCGCAAGCGCCTTGGTGAAGCCGTGGATTCCGGACTTGGCGGCGGCATAGTTGACCTGCCCGTACTGGCCGGCCTGGCCATTGATCGAGCCGATGTTGACGATGCGGCCCCACTTGCGCTCGCGCATGCCGGGGAAGACCGCCTTGGCGACGTTGAAGCAGCCGCCGAGGTTGACGTCGATCACCTCTTTCCAGGCCTCGTAGCTCATCTTCAGGAGCGTGCCGTCGCGCGTGATGCCGGCGTTGTTGACCGCGATGTCGATGGGGCCGAGCTCGGCTGCGATCTCGGCGCAGGCGTCGAGCGTCGCCTGGTGGTCGGCGACGTTCCATTTCCACGCCCGGATGCCGGTCCGCTCGGTGAAGGCCCTGGCGCGCTCGTCGGAGCCGACATAGTTGGCCGCGACCGTGCAGCCGGCGGCCTTCAGCGCGAGTGAGATCGCCTCCCCGATGCCGCGCGTTCCCCCCGTGACCAGCGCCACACGTGCCATGATTCGCTCCCCTCGCTCACCCGACGCAGAGGCTAGCGGCCGGGCACCCAGCCGGCAAGCGCCTCGCGGGCAAGGGTTTCAAGCATGTCGAGGCCGACGGCCGAGTCGTTGAGGCAGGGCAGCGCGGCATAGTGGGTGCCGCCGGCGGCGAGGAAGGCGTCGCGCGCTTCCTCGCCGATTTCCTCCAGCGTCTCGAGGCAGTCGGCCGCGAAGCCGGGCATGAGGACCGCGACGCGGCGGATGCCGCTGGCCGCCATTTCCTCGAGCAGCGGCTGGGTGTAGGGCTTCAGCCATTCGGCGCGGCCGAACAGCGACTGGAAGGCGATCGGCATCGTCTCTGGGGTGTGGCCCGTCGCCTCGCGCAGCAGGCGCGCCGTCTTCTGGCAGTGGCAATGATAGGGGTCGCCGAGGTCGAGCGTGCGGCGCGGCATGCCGTGGAAGCTGAGCAGGATCCGCTCGGGCACGAAATCGAGCGCGGCGAGCGACTGCTCGAGCGACGCCTTCAGCGCCGCGATGTGCGCCGGATGGTCGTGATAGGGGGCGAGCGTTCGGATGGCGGGCATCCACCTGAGGCCATTGAGCGCCCGGAACAGCTCGTCGAGAACGCTCGCCGTCGTGGCGGCGGAATATTGCGGGTAGAGGGGGGCGACGCAGATGCGGTCGCAGCCGGCGGCCTGAAGGGCAGCGATCCGGGGGCCGATGGCGGGCTCGCCGTAGCGCATGGCGAAATCGACCTTGACCGACTCGCCGAAGCGGGCCTGCAGCGCCTCGGCCTGGCGGCGGGTGATGGCGCGAAGCGGGCTGTCGCCGGCTTCATGATCCCAGATCTTCGCGTAATTGGCGGCGGTGGTCTTGGGGCGGGTATTGAGGATCACGCCCTTCAGGAGCGGCTGCCAGAGGATCGGCGGGATCTCGACGACCCGGCGGTCGGAGAGGAACTGGTCAAGATAGCGCCGGACGGCGGGCACGTCGGGCCGCTCGGGCGAGCCGAGGTTGACGAGGAGAAGCCCGACCCGGCCCGAGCGGACGGGCGGATGATCGGCGGGGCGCACCATCGTCAGCCGGCGTACTGGCGGGCGAGCGGCAGCGCCCGGGCGCGCGTGCCCGTGGCGGCGGCCAGCGCATTGGCGAGCGCGGGTGCGGCGGGCGGAAGGCCCGGCTCACCGACGCCGCCCAGCGGCCCGTCCGACGGCAGGATGACGGTGACGAGCGAGTGGGGGGCGCCGGCCATGCGCAGGATCTCGTAACGGTCGAAGTTGCGCGCCTGCGCTTCGCCGCCCTCGAAGGTCTGCGCTTCGCCGAGCGCGGCCGACAGGCCCATGATCGCGGCACCCTCGAGCTGGGCGCGCACCGAATCGGGCGCGATGGCGCGGCCGCAATCGATCGCGACCGCGACCTTGGGGATGACGATCTGCCCGCCGACGACCCCGGCCTCGATGACCATGGCAACGATCGAGCCGAAGCTTTCATGGAGCGCGATCCCGCGCCCGAAGCCCTTGGGCTGGGCCTGGCCCCAGTTGCCGATGTCGGCGGCTGCCTCGAGCACGGCGCGGTGGCGCGGCTTGTCGGGAAGCAGGCCGAGGCGGAAGGCGAGCGGATCGATGGCGGCGCGGGCAGCCAGCTCATCGACGAAGCTTTCGACGAGGAAGGCCGAGAAGCTGTGGCCGACGCTTCGCCAGTAGCCGAGCGGCACCGGCTGCGGCACGGGCAGATGGGTGACGCGGAAGGCGCCTGCGGCATAGGGGATTTCAGCGGCGCCCTCGATGTCGGCGGCCGAGGGCTTCGTGCCATCGCCGGCGAAGCGCGGCAAAGTCCGGCCCATGAAGCTGGCGCCGACCGACGGGACGGCGATCTGCGCGTCCCAGGCGGCGATCCCCTTGCGGTCAGCCGTGAGCTGGCCGCGGAACCAGGCGGCGACCGGCGGGCGGAAGCTGCCGGCCGACAGATCCTCCTCGCGCGACCAGAGGAGCTGGACGGGCTTGCCGACGGCGCGCGCGATGAGCGCCGCCTCGACCATGGCGTCGGGCTCCGCCTTGCGGCCGAAGCCGCCGCCGAGAAGCGTCGGGTGGATGAGGACATCCTTCGACTCGAGGCCGAGCGCGTCGGCGACCCGCCAGTGGGCGAGCGTCAAGGATTGGGTGGGGCCCCAGACCTCGGCGGCGCCATCGGTGACGCGGGCGGTCGCCGTCATCGGCTCGAGGCAGGCGTGGGCGAGGAAGGGAAGCGAATAGCTGGCTTCGACCGGCGTCTCGCCGAGCGCGGCATCGACATCGCCCCGGCTGGTGAGCGGCTTGCCCTCGGTGCCGGCGATGGCGGCGTTGAGCGCCTCCTGGATCCAGGGGCCGGCCTCGCCCGTGGGGCCTTCGCCCTCGGGCGCGTCGAACTCGGCCTTGACCTGGGCGAGCGCCCGCGCGGCCTCGAAGCTGGTGACGCCCGTGGCCGCGACCCAGTTGGGGCCCTTGACCAGCTTCACGCCGGCAGGGGCTTCGGCCGAAGCGAGGCGGCCGCCGATGGGGCCGTGGCGGATGGCGGCGAAGACCATCCCGGGCAGGCGGACGTCGGCCCCGAAGCGGGCGCGGCCATCGACCTTCGGCGGCAGATCGAGGCGGGGGAGCGCGCGGCCGTCGAGCCGGCGATCGGCGGCCGGGCGGAGCTTCGGGCGGGGCGGCTCTCGATCGGGATCGACGAGCTGGGCGGCATCGGCGAAGGCCATGCGGTTGGCCTTGTAGACGACGAAGCCGTTCAGCGTGTCGAGCTGGCTTGCGGAGACGCCCCATTCCTTCGCGGCGGCCATGGCAAGGCGGGCGCGCGCCTCGGCGGCGGCCTCGCGCAGCAGGTCATGATAGCCCATGATCGAGGTGCTGCCGCCGGTGAGGTGGAGGTTCAGGCGGCGGATCGCCTCGACGCCGAGGCGCTCGGCAAGGCCGCGGATGGGCGGCGGCAGGCCTGCGGTGCCGAGCCGGGCCATGCCGACATGCGCGAAGGCCGGGTGCCAGGGGGCCGGCTCGACCGCCATCATCCCCCAGGTGGCGCCGAGCTCGTCGGCGACGATCTGCGCGAAGCCCGACAGCACGCCCTGGCCCATTTCGGCCTGGGGGACGGCAACCGTGACCCGGCCGTCGGTGCCGATCTTGATCCAGGGGCCGAGGAGCATTTCGCCTTCGCCCGCGACCCAGGCGTTGGGCCACTGGCGCGGCCACAGCGCATAGCCGACGAGGAGGCCAAGGCCGGCGCCGGCGCCGATCAGAAAGCCGCGCCGCGTGGGGCGGAAGCGGCGGGTGCCGGCCGGCGGCTCGGCGTTGGGACCGGGATCGGTCGTCGGAAGCATGGCAGGGCCTTACACGGGGGGCGGGTGGTGCGAAAGCGCCGAAGGCGCCGCACGGGATCCAGCGAAGGCGCCGCACGGGATCCAGCGAAGGCGCCGCACGGGCGCGGGCAGGTTGCGCGCCCGATAACCATGGCGCGGCTGGCCAAGCCGGGCCGGCTGGGCTAGGCGGCCCCCGGTCGGGCTTGGGCGGACAGGGGATGCGACGTTGAGCGAGGCGACGACAGCGGGCAGGGGCAATCCGCATCATCGCAGGCTGGCCGAGGCCATCGACGCGAGGCGGGCGGTCGTGGGGGTGATCGGCCTTGGCTATGTGGGCCTCCCGCTTGCCGTGACGGCGGCGTCGAAGGGGCATCCGGTGCTCGGCTTCGACATCGACCCCGCCAAGATGGACCGGCTGCGCGCCGCCGACAGCTATATCGAGGCCGTCGAGGACGAGGCCCTGAAGGCCGTGGTGGCGGCCGGCCGGTTCGACTTCACCACCGACTTTGCGCGCCTCAGGGAAGCGCAGGTCATCATCGTGTGCGTGCCGACCCCGCTGACGAAGCAGCGCGAGCCCGACCTCTCCTACGTGGAGGCGACGGCGCGCGACATCGCCGCCCATGTGCAGCCCGGAACGCTGGTGGTGCTGGAATCGACGACCTTTCCGGGCACGACCTCGGAGATCCTCACCCCCATCCTCGAGACCAGCGGGCTGAAATCGGGCGAGGCGCTGTTCGTCGGCTTCTCGCCCGAGCGCGAGGATCCGGGCAACGAGCGCTACCGCACGGCGACCATCCCCAAGATCGTGGCCGGCGACGGGCCGGAAGCCGCCGACCTCGTGCAGCGCTTCTACGCGAGCGTGGTGGAGAAGGTGGTGCCCGTCTCGACGACGGCGACGGCCGAGGCCGTGAAGATCACCGAGAATGTGTTCCGCGCCGTCAACATCGCGCTCGTCAACGAGCTGAAGCTCATCTACGACCGGATGGGGATCGACATCTGGGAAGTGATCGACGGGGCGGCGACCAAGCCCTTCGGCTTCATGCCCTTCTATCCCGGCCCCGGCCTTGGCGGGCACTGCATCCCGATCGACCCTTTCTACCTCACCTGGAAGGCGCGCGCGCACGAGATCAACACGCGCTTCATCGAGCTGGCCGGCGAGATCAATGTCGCCATGCCGCGGCACGTCGTCGAGCGGGTGCGGGAGACGGCGGACCGGGCGCTCGGCCGGGGCCTCAAGGGCCTCAAGGTGCTGATCGTGGGCATCGCCTACAAGAAGAATGTGTCGGACATGCGCGAGAGCCCGTCCGTCAGGCTGATGGAGCTGCTGCTGGAGGCGGGCGCCGAGGTGGCCTTCCACGACCCGCATGTGCCGGCGATCCCGCGGATGCGCGAGCATCCCGACCTCTACGGGCGCTGGTCGGTGGGGCTGGACGGGCTGGCGACGGGCGCGCACGAGCTGGTGCTGATCGCGACCGACCATGATGCGATCGACTATGCGGCGATCGTGGCCGCCGGCGTTCCGATCGTGGACACGCGCAACGCGATCGCCCGGCGCGGGCTCGACATGACACTCGTGACGAAGGCCTGACGGGCCCCTAGGCCTGGATGACGCCGCGCACGGCGGCGATCAGCTCGTCGCTCGCCCAAGGCGAGAGGCGCTGCACCTCGGCCGGCCGGTCCCCGGCGACGAGGCGGTCAAGGAGGGCGGGAAGCGCTGCCTCATCCTCGGCGACGAGGATCCCGGGCACGCTGGCAAGCTGTCTTGCGGTCGCCCACTGGTGGTCGTTGCGGGTCTCGTTCAGGTGGCCGCGCCGCGGCATCACGACGATCGGCTTGCCGCAATCGAGCGCGGTGATGATCGAGCCCATGCCGGCGTGGGCGACGAGGAAATCCGCCGCCTCGACCCTGGCCCGGTAGCTGTCGGGATCGAGCTTGTGGACGAGCTCGAAATGGCGCGGGCGATAGCGGCCCGCCCCTTGCGCGAACACCTCGACGCCGCTGGCGCCGGCCCAGCGGTCCATGGCTTCGACCAGCCGGTCGAAGGGCTCGTGCGTGCCGATCGTGAGGAAGATCACAGGACCGAGCCGCGACAGTGAGGGCCGCCGGGGCGGGCGAGATCCGGCCACTGGGTGAGCCAGAGCGCGGCGTGCGGGCCGACCTTCTCGCCCGAGAGCGAGAGCGCCTCGACATTGGCGATGCTGTCGATCCAGATGCCCTTCGCGCCGATGAGATTGCCGAGGCGGATGGCGAGATAGCCGGCCGAGGCGCCCGTCGTGACGATGACGTGCGGGCGGACGCGGGCCACGATCCAGGCGAGCCTGAGGGCCTGGGCGACGAGCCGCACCTTCTGCCAGCGGTTCGCCTCGGGGAAGGTCAGGAAGCGCGGGGTGGCGAGGCCGGCGCGCGCGGCCGTCGCCTCGGCGAGCGCGCGGGCGGCGGGATCGGAGGTGGCGAGCGTGAGGGCGGCGCCTGCGAAGGCGGGCATCAGCCGCAGGAGCTGCACCCAGTGGCCGCCCGTCGAGGAGATTGCCAGCACCCGCCGCATCGCGGCATGCCTTGGGGGGGCGCGGCGCGCCGGTCAAGCAAGCAGGGGATGGCAATGGACAAGCGCGTGCGCGTGGCGCCGGGGCTTTTGGTGGGGGCCGACGAACTGGGCTTCGCCTACACGCGCGCCGCCGGGCCCGGCGGGCAGAATGTGAACAAGGTGGCAACCGCCGTGGAACTCCGGTTCGACCTGCTCGGCTCCCCTTCCCTGCCGCCGGGCGCGCCGCAGCCCTGACGCGCCTGGCCGGCATCGTCTG
>JBKBUL010000065.1:0-11110 GCA_046290045.1 Sphingomonadaceae bacterium | reverse complement strand
GTGGCGAGGCCGGCGCGCGCGAGGCCGGCAGGCTGCGCGCCGAGGGCAAGGCCTATGTGGTGCAGGATGGCGACGTGATGCACTTCCTGCACGGCGGCTGAGCCGGCTTGCGAGCCCGGCGCCCGGCCCGCTAGCCTCGCGGCCATGACGGCGGCTTCCCAACGCGCGCTGGCGCTCCGGAGTGAGCTCGAAGCCGCGCTGCTCCGGCTGTCGGTCGGCGCCACCTTCCTGATCGCCGGCCTCGGCGTTGTCCTCGGGCTGGTCTCGGGCAGCCTTGCGATCATCTTCGACGGGCTGTTCAGCCTGGTCGATGCCGGGATCACCTGGCTGATGCTGCTCGTCGCCCGGCTCGTCGCGCGCGAGGGCAATGCGAAGTTCCAATATGGCTATTGGCACCTCGAGCCGCTGGTCGTCGCGCTGAAGGCTGCCGTGCTGGTCACGCTCGTGCTGTTCGGCTTCCTGGGCGCGGTGCAGGGGCTGATGGCGGGCGGCTACACCCCGGCGCTCGATGCCGCGATCGGCTATGCGGCCGTCGTGGTCGCGATCTGCGCGGCCGTCTGGTTCTGGATGCGGCGGCAGAACGAGCGGCTCGAGTCGCAGCTTGTCGCGATCGACATGAAGGCCTGGGCGATCTCGGGGCTGATCACCGGCGCGCTGCTCTTCGCCTTCGTCGCAGCGGCGCTGATGCAGGGCACCGCGCTTTCCCATCTCGTGCCCTATGTGGATCCGGCAGTGCTGGCGATCCTCTCGCTGCTCATCCTGCCCATGCCCTTTGCCGATGCGCGCACCGCCTTTCGCGACATCTTCGGGATCGTGCCAGCCGACCTCGACGCCCATGTCCACGCCGTGATGGACGCCTTCGTCGCCCGGCACGGCTTCTCGGGCTATGAAAGCTATGTCACGCGAACCGGCCGGGCGAAGTTCATCGAGATCTCGGTGCTGGCGCCGCCCGACATGCCGGCCCGGCCGCTTGCCGACTATGACCGGCTGCGCGAGGAGATCGGCGAGGCAATCGGCGAGGACGGCCCGGACCGCTGGCTGACGATCGTGTTCACGACCGACCCGTCGCAGCTATAGGGGAAGCGTCGCCGCGCCGGGCATGGGCAGCGGCTGGTGGGTCGCGGCGACGACAAGGCCGCCGCCGGCGCGGTGCGCGGCGATCGCCTCGAGCAGCCGGTCCGTCGAGGCCGCGTCCAGCGCCGACGTCGGCTCGTCGAGGAGCCAGAGCGGAGCACCGCTGGCGATGGTTCGGGCGATGGCAACCCGCTGCCGCTGCCCCGAGGAAAGCTGGCCGCAGCGGAGGTCGGCAAGCGCATCCACCGCCATCGCCGCCATGGCAGCTGGCACCGCCGCAGCCGGGGCGCCGTCGAGCCCGGCCCAGAAGGCGAGTTCCGAGGCGACCGTCCGGTCGGGCTTGAGCGCCGGCTCGGCGGCGAGAAGCGCGGTTGCGAAGGGGTTGTTGATCCGCCCGGCGGCTGGCTTGAGAAGGCCGGCGAGCGCGCGCAAAAGGCTCGACTTGCCGGCCCCGTTCGGCCCCGTCACGATCAGCGCCTCGCCCGGCACCAGCCGGAAGCCGAGGCCTTCGACCAGCAGCCGCCCGCCGCGCACGAGGGCCACATCCTCGACGACAAGCTGCGGCGGCCCGTCAGCCACGGCCCTTGCCTTGGCGCCATCCCTCGCCTAAGCCGCCCGCCACGTCGGAGCGTAGCGCAGCCTGGTAGCGCATCAGACTGGGGGTCTGGGGGTCGCAGGTTCGAATCCTGTCGCTCCGACCAGTTCCAGGGCGGAGCGCGGGATCGCCGGAGGCAATCCTGTCGCTCCGACCATTTCCAGGGCGGAGCGCGGGATCGCCGGAGGCAATCCTGTCGCTCCCGCCCCCTTTCACCGAAGCGCCACAGGTCGGTCCCCTGCCCGGCGGGACCATCACTCGAGGCTCTCCCGGTGCAGACGGGCAAGGCCCACATAGCCGGCCGCCCCGGCGGCATTGCGCGCGACCTCCTCGTCGCTCAGCAGGCGCACGAACCGGGCCGGTCGGCCGAGCCACAGCTCGCGCGGGCCGATCCGCTTGCCGGGGCTCAAGAGCGCGCCGGCCCCCAGCATCCCTTCCGGCTCGATGATGCAGCCATCCATCACGATGGCGCCGAGCCCCACGAAGCTGCGATCCATCAGCGTACAGCCGTGGATCAGCGCCATATGCCCCACCAGCACATCCTCGCCGATGGTCGTCGCGGCCAGGCTGCGGGTGACGTGCACGACCGAACCATCCTGGATGTTGGATCGCGCGCCGATGCGGATGGGCATCACGTCGCCGCGCACAACCACATTGTACCAGATCGACGCGCCCGGCCCGATCTCGACATCGCCGACCACCTGCGCGCCCGGCGCCACCCAGGCGTCGGGGTCGATCCGCGGGTGCTGGCCGGCGAAGGGGTGAACCGCCATCAGGGGAACAGCGCCAGCGCCTCGAGCCCGGTCGTCTCGGGCAGGCCGACCATCGCGTTCAGATTCTGGATCGCCTGTCCCGACGAGCCCTTCACCAGATTGTCGATGGCGGCGATCACCAGCGCCCGGCCCGGAATCCGGTCAGGAAAGACGTTGACGACGCAATGGTTGGAGCCGCGCACCATGCGCGTGGCCGGCGCCACGCCTTCGGGCAGCAGGTGGACGAAGGGCTCGGCGGCGTAGCGCGCTTCGAGCGCGGCGCGCAGGTCCGCGACGCGGCTTCCCGCCAGCTCGACTGCGATCGTCACCAGCTCCCCCCGGTTCATCGGGATGAGGTGGGGCGTGAAGCTGATGGCGAGCGGCCGGCCGAAGGCGCGCGCCAGTTCCTGCTCGATCTCAGGCATGTGGCGGTGCCGGCCGACGGCATAGGGGTGAACCGCCTCGGCGACTTCGGGAAAGAGATTGGCTTCCTTGAGGCCCCGGCCGGCCCCCGACACGCCCGACAGCGCATTGACCGTGATCGGCTCGGCGCGGATCAGACCGGCTTCGGCCAGCGACAGCAGGGCCAGCAGCACCGCCGTCGGGTAGCAGCCGGGGCAGGCGACGAGCCGGGCCTCGGGCAGCTGCCCCCGCGCGAACTCCGTGAGGCCGTAGACGGATTGCGCCAGAAGCTGCGGCGCCGGGTGGGTGACGCCATACCATTCGCCATAGGTGTCGGCGTCGCGCAGCCGGAAGTCGGCCGAAAGGTCGATCACCCGCGGACCGTCCAGCGTCGCGATCAGCTCGGCCGACGCGGCGTGCGGCAGGCAGCCGAACACGACATCCACGCCCGACCAGTCGATGGCATCGGCGCGCACCAGCCTCGGCAGGTCGGGCGCGCAGGCGAAATGCGGCCAGATGTCGGCCATCGCCTGGCCCGCCTTCTGGTTGGCGGCCAGCGCGACCACTTCGAGCGCCGGATGCACCAGCGCGAGGCGGACGAGGTCGGCCCCGGTATAGCCCGACGCGCCCAGGACGGCGATGCGGATCCTGCCCTGCATGGCAGCCGCCTAGCCGCCCCGACCCGGCAGCTTCAAGGTGGGCAGCACCGAGGCGAAGCCGTCGGTCCAGGGCTCCAGCCCGTCACGGGTGCGAAGCGGAAGCCATTGCGCGCTGTCGCCGGTCGCTTCGGTGAAGCGGGTCATGGCCGCCTCGTCGGCCGCGAGCGCGACCCAGATCGAGCCATTGTAGCCCGCCGCCCGGCCTTCGGCGCCGGGATCCCAGGAAAGCTGGCGTGCGGCGAGGCCCATCGACCCGGCGATCGCCGCCACCACCGGCTCGAGATCGAGGAAGCGGTTGGAGATGTGGAGGATCAGCACGCCCTGGGGCGACAGCGCCCGGCGATAGGTCGCAAACGCCTCGCGGGTGAGCAGGTGCAGCGGAATGGCATCCGAAGAAAAGGCATCGACGACGAGGAGGTCGAAGCGCGCCGCCGGCTCGGCCGCCAGCTTCAGCCGCGCGTCGCCCACCACGATCCGCGCCTCGGGCTTGCACTGGCTCACATAGCTGAACACGCGCGGATCGGTCGCCAGATCGACCATCAGCGGGTCGATCTCGAAGAAGGTCCAGTCCTGCAAGGGCGTCGCGTAGCAGGCGAGGCTTCCCGTCCCGAGGCCGACGACGGCGATGCGCGCGCCTTCGCCGAACAGCTCGGGCGCGGCCTGCATCGCCTGCCCCACGCCCGACCCCGGCGCATAATAGGTCAGCGGCGTGCGCGACCGCGCCGGGTCGAGCGACTGCGCGCCATGGAGGGTGGTGCCGTGCAGCAGCCGGCGGGTGTTGCTGCTCTGGCTGTTCTCGATGGTGTAGATTCCGAAGAAGCTGCGCTGCCGCGCGCGATCGATCGTCGAGACATCGATCTGTTGCCAGCCGCCCAGCCCCAGCATCAGGTTCAGGAGGATCCAGCTGAACAGGATCGGCCGGCCGATGGCGAGAAGGGCAAGCCCGCCCATCAGCAGGAGCGCTGCCACATGTTCGGGCGCCGGATCGAGCGGGTTGAACGCAGCACCCAGCCACCAGCCAAGCGCCAGCACCAGCGGCGGCGAGAGGATCCGCAGCGCCCGGGCGTGCCAGGCCGGCCCGCGCCAGGCGTCGCGGATCCAGCCCGCCAGCGGCCGCGCCGGCACGAGGAGGGCGGCCAGCAGCAGCAGGATGGGATGCTCATAGACCCAGTCGAAGAGGAGGGGCGCAACGAGGCCGGCGAACAGCCCGCCCACCATGCCGCCCAGCGCCATCCAGATGTAGAAGCCCGTCAGATCGGCGGCAGCCGGCCGGTCGGCGGCGAGCGTGCCGTGCAGCGCGGTCGCCACCACGAACAGCAGGATGAGGCCGAGCAGCCCCAGCACGGTCGCGGCAAGCCCGTGCAGAAGCAGCGTCGCCGGGCCGAAGGCGATGAGCGCGAAGGGCGCGGCAAAGACGGCAAAGCGCGTGACCCGTGGTCCCGCGCCGGAGAAGACGAGGATGAAGCTCATGAGATAGACCGCAAGCGGCAGCACCCACAGCAAGGGCATCGCCATGATGTCGGTCGTCAGATGCGTCGTCGTCGAGATCATCAGGCCCGAGGGCACGGCGGCGAGCAGCAGCCAGTGGAGCCGCCGCCCCCAGCCGACGGGCCGGGCGTTGCGCGGCGACACCGCGTCGGGCACCATCGCGGGCGCGCGCGGCCCCAGTGCCAGCACCAGCGCGCTTGCGGCCGCGATCCCCGCCAGAAGCAGCAGATAGCCGGCCGACCAGAGCGCCTGCTGCACCGGCAGCGAGGTCAGCGGCTCCAGCAGGAAGGGATAGGCGATGAGGCCGCCCAGCGACCCGGCGTTGGACGCCGCATAGAGGAACCAGGGGCTGGCCGCCTGCGGGTCGGGCGCGCGCGCGAACCAGGCCTGCATCAGCGGCGCCTGCGCCGCCACCGCCACGAACACCGGCCCGATCGACAGCGCCAGCAGCTTCAGGAGCCACAGCGCCGCCCCCTGGCCGGTCACAGGCTCGCCGAGGTCGGCCAGGCCGATGGGAAGCGTGAGTGCGGCGAGCGCGAAGAGCCCCAGGTGCACGGCTGCCTGCGCCCGGAACGACAGGCGCTGCAGCCCGTGCGCGTAGAGATAGCCGGCGAGAAGCGCCCCCTGGTAGAAGAGCATCGCCGTGTTCCACACGCTGGGCGACCCGCCCAGCACCGGCAGCACGGCACGCGCGAACAGCGGCTGCACCAGGAACAGCAGGAAGCTGCCGAGGAACACGACCGCGACGAACAGCGGCCTGAGCACCGCCACCCGCGAATCGGCCCGGACATCGGCGGCAACCGTCATGCGAACAGCGCGGCCTGCGCCGGCCGCCAGCCCTCATGCGCCAGCAGCCAGGCCTTGCGCTCGAGCCCGCCGGCATAGCCGGTGAGCGAGCCGTCGGCGCCGATCACCCGGTGGCAGGGAATGGCAATCGCGATCGGGTTGCGGGCATTCGCCGTGCCCACGGCACGCGCGTTCGGCCCCGGGCCGGAGGCCGCCCCGCCCAAGGCCCGGGCGATCTGGGCATAGCTTCGGGTCTCGCCGGGCGGAATCCGGCGCAGCTCGGCCCAGACGGCCTGCTCGAAGCCCGAGCCGGCCGGCGCGAGCGCCAGCCCGTCGAGCGCGTGAAGATCGCCCGCGAACCAGGCGGAAAAGGCCGCCGCGATGGGCGCCGGCGCCGCCTCGGGCGGGGCGTCGCCCACGAACAGCGCGTGGGTCAGCCGGCCCTCGCCGTCGAGGCGAAACGCCATCGGGCCGAGCGGCGTCGCGATCCCGAAGCCGCTCACGCCGGCGCCCCGTAGAGGTCGAAGGCGGCCGCTTCCTCGATCACCGCCCGCACGATGTCCCCCGGGCGCGCGTGGGCCGCGCCGCGCAGCAGCACCCGGCCATCGATATCGGGCGCGTCGGCCTTGCTCCGGCCCGTCGCGCCACCCTCGCCGTCGGCCTCGTCGATCAGCACGTCGATCACCGTGCCGACCCTCGCGGCCAGCTTCGCGGCCGAAATCGCGGCTGCCCGTTCCATGAAGCGGTCGCGGCGCGCCTCGCGCACGTCGCGCGGCAGCGCGCCGGGCAGCGCATTGGCGGCCGCGCCCTCGACCGGCTCATAGGCAAAGCAGCCCACCCGATCGAGCTGCGCCTCCTCGAGCCAGTCGAGCAGATGGGCGAAGTCCGCCTCCGTCTCGCCCGGGAAGCCGGCGATGAAGGTCGAGCGGATGGCAAGGTCCGGCACCGCTGCACGCCAGCTGCGGATTCGCTCCAGCACGCGCGCCTCGTTCGCCGGCCGGCGCATCGCCTTCAGCACCCGGGGGCTGGCGTGCTGGAAGGGAATGTCCAGATAGGGGAGGATCAGCCCGTCCGCCATCAGCGGGATCAGTTCGTCCACATGGGCGTACGGGTAGACATAGTGGAGGCGGACCCAGGCGCCGAGCCGGCCGAGCTCGCGCGCCAGATCGGTGATGTGCGCGCGGATCCCGCCGAAGCGCTCGTGCCGGAGGTCGCGTCCATAGGCCGAGGTGTCCTGGCTGATGACCAGCAGTTCCTTCGTGCCGGCCTTCACCAGCTTCTCGGCTTCCTTCAGGATCGCGTCCGGCCGGCGCGAGACCAGCCGGCCGCGAAGGCTCGGGATGATGCAGAAGGCGCAGGCATGGTTGCAGCCCTCGGAAATCTTCAGATAGCTGTAGTGGCGCGGCGTGAGTTTGAGGCCGGTCTCGGGCACGAGATCGACGAAGGGCTGCGGCGGCATCGGGGCGGCCGCCTTCACCGCGCCCACCACCTGCTCAACCTGCTGCGGCCCGGTCACGGCAAGCACGTCCGGGAAGGCCTCGCGGATGCGCGCTGCCTCGGCCCCCATGCAGCCGGTCACCACGACGCGGCCATTCTCGGCGATGGCCTCGCCGATCGCCTCCAGGCTCTCGGCCTTGGCGCTGTCGAGGAAGCCGCAGGTGTTGACGATGACGACATCCGCGCCGGCATAGTTGGCCGACAGCTGGTAGCCCTCGGCGCGAAGCGCCGTCAGGATGCGTTCGGAATCGACCAGTGCCTTGGGGCAGCCGAGCGAGACCATCCCCACCCGGCGCGGGGCGTCGAGGACCTGGGGGGTCTCCATCTCAGGCGGCGTGGCCCAGCTTCATCAGCGCCAGCACCTCGCGCCGGCTGCGCTCGTCGTCGCGGAACACGCCCATCATCCGGCTCGTCGTCATGGTGACGCCCGGCGTCAGCACGCCGCGCGCCGACATGCAGGCGTGGCTCGCCTCCACCACCACCGCGACCCCGCGCGGGTCGAGACCCGCCTGGATGGCGTCGGCGATCTCGGCTGTCAGCCGCTCCTGCACCTGCAGGCGCCGCGCATAGCCCAGCGCCACGCGCGCCAGCTTGGAAATGCCCACCACCTTGTTGGTCGGCAGATAGGCGATGTGCACCTTGCCGATGATGGGCGCCATGTGATGCTCGCAGTGGGACTGGAAGGGGATGTCGCGCAGCAGCACGATCTCGTCATAGCCGCCCACCTCCTCGAAGGTGCGCCGGAGATGCCCGAGCGGGTCTTCCTGATAGCCCTTGAAATATTCGCGATAGGCCCGCGCCACCCGGCCGGGCGTGTCGATCAGCCCCTCGCGGTCTGGGTCGTCGCCGGCCCAGCGAATAAGGGTGCGGACGGCGGCAAGCACCTCGGGCGGGATGCTGGCGTCGCGATCCTCGCCGTCGAGCGGCTCGTCATCGTCGTGGGTGTGATAGTCGGCCATCGGATCGCCCGTTCCTGTTCCTCATCGCCCGCGCCGCCCACGCGCATCCCGCCCTGGTGCCGGATGCAGGGGTCGAACCCGCGACCTTCGGTTTACAAAACCGCTGCTCTGCCAGCTGAGCTAATCCGGCGCCGGGGCAGGCCGCAGCGCCTTAGGCCATTGCTCGGGGCCATGCAACGCGACCCCTTGCCGGGCCACCGGCTGGCTCGCTAACCCTCGCGACGGCCGGGGTCGGACCAGGTCAGGGGGAATGGGGTGGTCGCCCGGGTTCACACATGCGCCTATCTCGGGCTGGAGGCCCGGCCCGTCGATGTCCAGGTCCAGCTGTCGTCGGGCCTCGTCAGCTTCCTCGTCGTCGGGCTTCCCGACAAGGCGGTTCGCGAAAGCCGCGACCGGGTGTCGGCGGCCTTCGCCGCCCTTGGTCTTGCGATGCCGGCCAGGAAGATCACCGTGAACCTCGCCCCCGCCGACCTCGAGAAGGCCGGCTCCCACTATGACCTCCCCATCGCGCTCGGCCTGCTCGCGGCCATGGGGATCGTCGATCCCGAGGCGCTCGCCCACTATGTCGCTATCGGCGAGCTGGCGCTCGACGGCCGCATCACCGCCTCGCCCGGCGTCCTGCTCGCCGCCCTCCATGCGCGCGGCGCCGGGCTCGGCCTCATCTGCCCCGGTGCGCAGGGGCCGGAAGCCGCATGGCTCGCCGGCGAGGACGGGCTTGAGGTCATCGCCGCCCCCGACCTCCTTGCCCTCGTCCGGCACCTGAAGGGCGAAGCCGTGCTGCCGCCGCCCGATCCGGCCGGGCTCGAGGCGCGCCCCTTCACCGGGCCCGATCTTGGCGACGTGAAGGGGCAGGAGGTGCCCAAGCGCGCGCTCGAGATCGCAGCCGCCGGCGGCCACAACCTGCTGATGGTCGGCCCGCCGGGCGCCGGCAAGTCGATGCTGGCGGCGGCGCTTCCGGGCATCCTGCCCGAGCTGACCGCCGCCGAGGCGCTGAACGTCGCCATGATCGCCTCGCTCGCCGGCCCGCTGGAAGGGGGCCGGATGCCGCGCCACCGCCCGTTCCGGAGCCCGCATCACTCGGCCTCCATGGCAGCCCTCGTCGGCGGGGGCCCGCGCGCGAAGCCCGGCGAAGTCAGCCTCGCGCACCTGGGCGTGCTGTTCCTCGACGAGCTGCCGGAGTTCCAGCGACCCGTCCTCGATGCGCTCCGCCAGCCGCTCGAGCGCGGCGCCGTCGAGGTGGCGCGCGCGGCGCTGCACGTCACCTACCCGGCGCGCGTCCAGCTGGTCGCGGCGATGAATCCCTGCCGCTGCGGCCACCTCGCCGATGCGGCGCTTGCCTGCGCGCGCGCGCCCAAGTGCGCGGCCGACTACCAGTCGCGGCTGTCAGGGCCCCTCCTCGACCGGATCGACCTGCATGTGGATATCGAGGCGGTCAGCGCCGCCGATCTTGCTCTGCCGCCGCCGGCCGAGCGCAGCGCCGACGTCGCCGCGCGGGTGGCCGCCGCCCGCGCCCGCCAGGCCGAGCGCTATGCCGCAACCGGGGTGCGCTGCAATGCCGAGGCGGAGGGCCGACAGCTGGAAGTGCCCGAGCTCATCGATCCCGACGCGCGGGCCCTGCTGCAACGCGCGGCCGAGGCGATGCGGCTGACGGCGCGCGGCTGGACGCGGACGCTTCGCGTCGCCCGAACCATCGCCGATCTCGCCGGGGAGGCCAGCACCGGCCGAGCCCATGTCGCCGAGGCGCTCGGCTTCCGCCGGCAGCCGATCACCACCGGCTGACCCCTCGCCTCGCCGCCCCGGCTCGGCTAGGCTCGGGAGCGGGAGAGGGAGATGGGGCAGCTGATCGAGGCGTTCGAGGCGGCAGTCGCGCCGCTCGCCGGGCCGCTGGCCGTGGCCTATGCGGAGCCGGCGCCGCCGGTCGCGGCCGCGCTCTCGGCCGCCGGTCGCACCTGGCTCGGGGCGCTCGGGCTGCACGCCACGCGCGGCGACATGCAGGCCCTCCTGGCGCGGGCCCGGCCCTTCTTCGCGGCCGGAAATCCCCTCGACACGGCGGCTTCCGCCGTTGCCGATCCGGCGGGGCGTGCGCGGCTGATCGCCGCCGGCGAGACGCTCGCCGCCGATCTCATCGGCCCACAGCTCGCCCCGCTGGCCAGCCGCCTTGCCAGCCTGACGGCAGCCCGCGGCGCAACCGTGGCCGACCTCATCGCGCTGGCGGGTCCGCTGGCGCTGGGAACGGCCGCCCGCGCCCTCGGCGATGATCCGTCGCCCGCAGCCATCGCCGCCCTCATCGACGAGGAGCGGGAATCCCTCGTCGCCGGGCTGCCGCCCGGAATCCGCCCGCTGCTCGCCCCCGTGGGCGCTCTGGCCGAGGATGCCCATGAACGCCCTCGCCGACCGGGGGGCTGGCTGCCCTGGGCGGCTTCCACCGCGCTCGCCGTCGTCGCGCTGATCGGCCTGCGCGGCTGGCTCGACCGGTCGGCACCAACGCCTGCCTCGAACGCCACATCGACTCCGATGGTGACGGCCGCCGCCGGGCCAGCAAAGGAGCTTGTGCTGCCCGATGGCGCAACGCTGGTGCTGATGCCGGGCACGGCGGCCTTCGAACTGGCCCATTTCCTCGACGGCACCGAGCCCGGGCCCGAGCGGATCGCCTTCGAGCCGCTCACCTTCGAAGCGGGCGAGCGCCAGCTCGACGCCGAGGCCGAACGCTCGGTTCGCGCGGTCGCGGCCGTGCTCTCGGCCTTCCCGCTTGCCCGGGTCGCGATCATCGGCGAGGGCGGAGACAGCGCGGATCCCGCGCAGGCGCTGGCCGCCTCGGCCCGGCGCGCCAAGCTGGTCGAGCTGCAACTGGCAGCAGCCGGAATCGCGCCGGCCCGCCTGCCGAGCGAGGGGCATGGC
>JBKBUL010000064.1:0-11191 GCA_046290045.1 Sphingomonadaceae bacterium | reverse complement strand
GAGGCCGCGCCCGCCGATCGGGCGATTGTTGAAGCCGAGGGGGCCGACCCCCTGGTAATCGAAGCCGCGAACCGATCCGCCGCCACCGGCATAGAGCCGACGGCTGGGCGGAATGTCGAACAGGTCGGCGCCGACGATGCTGCCGAGCCGGAGGCGACCGGCGAGCACCAGGCCCTCGCCCAGACCCTGGTAGGCGGTGCCTTCCAGATAGCTGCGCACATAGGTCTCAAAGTCGCGGCGTTCGCGCGTGCCTTCGGGCTCGATCCGCAGGCGCAGGCGATAGCCCTTCTGGGGATCGAGAAGATCGTCCGACCGGTCGTAGCCGACGCTGAACGGCAGCGTCACGAACAGGAACTCGCGGGTGACGGTGAAGCCGGGCAGATCCTCGCGCGGTTCGGGGAGCGCGCGCGAGCGTTCGCGCGAGGCGCCGAGCGCGAAGCCCGCCGACCAGGTCCAGCGCTTCTGCCAGATGGCCGTGGACGCCCGGAACATCTCGGCCGTCAGCTGCACGGTCGAGGCATTGAACGCAGGCGGGGTGAGGTTCGCGAGGTCGGCCTCGAACCGGAGCGTCCGGTCGCGCTGGTGGAAATTCAGCTTCGCAAGCTCGGCAGCCAGCCGCTGCTCCTGCGTGCCGGCAACCGCGCGTGCGGTGAACTGGCCTTCGGGCGGCAGGAGGTTGCGGTGCCGCCAGCTCGCCTCGGCGCGGAATCCCTCGTCGGTCGCCCAGCCGATCTGGCCGCGTAGCAGCCGGTGCGGCCCGCGGTTGCCGACGACGCGAAGCTCGGTGACGGCGCGGCCGTCGGGCTCGCGAAGGCCGGTATCGACGGGGGTGACGGTCACGCCGGCGAACTGCTGCGTGGCGATCAGCGCACGCCGGAAATCCTCGAGCAGCCGGAGGTCGAACGGCTGGCCGGGCCGGAACCGCGCGATCACCTGGGCATGGGCCTCGTCGAAGGGCTGGTAGCCGGTCATGCGGATCGGGCCGAAGATGCCCTGGGGCCCGGTGTCGCCGGTGAGGAGGTAGGTGGCGAGCGGCCGGGCCTGGTCGAGGACGACGTCGCGCGCCCCGATCTCGGCGAAGGGGAAGCCCTGCTCCTGCAGATGGCGGAGCAGTGCGCCCTCTGCTTCTTCCACGGCGATCGCGCGGACCGGCTCGCCCACCCGAAGGCCGAAGCCCTCGGCGAGGTCGGCCCGATCCTCGGGGATGAGGTCGAGCGTGATGCGCCGCCAGCTGTAGCGGTCGGCCGGGTCGGCGACGAGGCGGATCTCGGTTCGCGCGTCCGGATCGGCCGCTGCGGTGACCTGCGCGGTGACGGTTCCCGAATACCATCCCTCGGACCGGAGGAGGCGCTCCATCAGCGCCTTGTCCGCATTGGTGCGCGAGGCGATCTGGGCGGCCGTCGCCGGCCGGCGCTCGCCGCGGACAAGGGCCGAGAGGCGCCGGAAGGTCGGCTCGAGCCCGGTGCCGTCCAGCCCCTCGACCGCCACGCGATAGCGCACGCCCTCCTGGGCGACTTCGGCAAAGTTGAAATCGACCGACGGAGTCGGATCGAAGGTCCCAAGCGGCGGCAGCGGCGCGACCAGCGCCGGCTCGATCGGCTGCACGGCGGGCAGGTCGATCGGCTCGCCCAGCTCGATCGGGGGCAGGCGGGTTGCCTCCGGGATGGGCGGAAGCGGCGAGAGGAGATCGACGAGCGCGGCCGGCGCATCATCCGGCGCGGGCTCGACCGCCTGGGCGAGGAGCGGCACCGGTGTCGCGAGCCAGGGGAGGCTGGCGAAGGCCAGCGCCGCGCGGGCGAACGCCCGGATGCCGCAATCGGGTCGCCTCGCACCACGCACGTCGCCATCAAGAGCGCGCGGGCGCGCGAAAGGCAAGCCGGCGGGTTTCGCGGCCGCGCCCGATGGCCTAGGGCAGGGGCCGAAACACCGTTGGAAGGAAATTCCGTGCCCGAGACCCTGCACCTCACCATCGAGACCGCGCCCGGCAGGACCGGCGAGGTCACCATCCGCCTGCGCCCCGATCTCGCGCCCGGCCATGTGGCGCGGATCGTCGAGCTGGCCGACAGCGGCTTTTACGACGGGATCGTCTTTCACCGGGTGATCGAGGGGTTCATGGCGCAGGGCGGCTGCCCGAACGGGCGCGGCACGGGTGGCTCGAAGCTGCCCGACCTGAAGGCGGAATTCTCGCGGCAGCCGCATGTGCGCGGCACCTGCTCGATGGCGCGCACCTCGGATCCCAATTCGGCCAACAGCCAGTTCTTCATCTGCTTCGACGACGCGCGATTCCTCGATGGCCAGTACAGCGTCTGGGGCGAGGTGACCGAGGGCATGGACGTGATCGACGCCCTGCCGCGCGGCGAGCCGCCGCGCGCGCCGGGGCGGATCGTCTCGGCGCGAAGCGCGTAAGCGCGACCGACACGCCATCGGGCCGGTGCCGGCCGGCCCGAAGCGCGTGACCTGGCCCGCGATCAGCGGGTCGCGCGGATCGTCTTCCCGTCGGGCGTGCTGAGCAGCAGGACACCGTCGGTGCCGACGCTGTAGCGGCTGACGGCCCCCAGCGTGTCGAGGAACCGCTGTTCCTGGTCCATCAGCGCATCCGGGCAGGCCATCATGGTGGAGGCCATCTGGCTCATCTTGATCGTGACGCCGTCGGCCGAGACCTCGTAGCCGCCCATGAAGCGGTTGCACGAGGCGGCGCCGAAGACGCGGCCGTCCTTGAACTCGATCGTCACCTTGGAGTTCGGAACCTTCGGCTTGTCCGCGATGTCGGTCACGGTCCACTCCGGCCCGAGCAGCGCCTGCCCGCCGGTCGGCGCGGCCGGCCTGGTCGTGGGGCCGGCGGGCTCGGCGGGTGCGCAGGCCGTCATGGCCAGCGCAAGCGCCACCGTGGTGGTGAAGGCTCGAAGTCGCATGATCGTCTCCCGGTCATGAGGGCAGGGTCGTCTGTCGGGCGTTCAGCTGGGCGGCCACATCCTCGATCGGAACCATCGGGGTCAGGATGGTGCCCGAACGGGGACGGTTGAGGTCGGCAATCAGCAGCAGCACGAGCGTCAGGAGCAGGATCAGCTCGGTCGATGCCATGAGGTGAACCCCGATCGATTGACCGCTGACATAGCCGATGAGGATGAGGCTGGCGACCGGGAAGAAGATGAGCAGCAGCACGAGGGTCGGCGGCAGGCGGTTGGCGAGCGCCGCGTCGCGCGCGGTTGCCATGTCGAACATCATGTTGGCCGATTCGACCAGCAGCAGCTGGACGGCCGGGTCGGGCAGCTGGGTTCGGACCACCATGACGTTGCGCCACATGGCCTCGGCGGCGTTCCGGGTGATCGCCTTGGCCGCCTCGACGCCGGCCTGGTCCTCGCCCATCCGCCCGACCCTGAGACGCGCCTCGACATAGCCATCGAGCGCGGCCAGCGTCTGGCGCCGGAGTTCGGGGGGCATCAGGTCGGTGCGGTAGAGGAAGGTGCCGATGGCATTTGCTTCCTGCAGCGTCGCTTGGCGCCTCAGGTCATAACGGGAGACGGCCATCGACACGGTGAAGCCGAGCAGCAGGGCAAGCAGGCCGAGCGAGGACGAAACGACCAGACCGGCATCGCCCTTGCCTTCCTCGACCTTGCGGTGGAGTGCCCGGCCGACGAAGGCGGCCAGCCAGAACAAGCCGAACAGCAGGAGCCCGAGCAGCCAGAGCGGCTGCGAGTCGAGCCATGCCATCAGGCCCGCCATCTATTTCTTCAGGCTGTCCCGGATGTCGCGGAGCAGCAGCACCTCCTCGGGCGTCTCGGGCGGGGCGGCCTTCGCCTCGAGCCCGGTGAAGAAGCGATTGGCATATTTCACGATCAGGAAGACCGCAAAGGCGAGGATCAGGAAATTGAGCAGCGCGGTCAGGAAGGCGCCATAGCCGAGCATCGGGACCCCGGCCTCCTTCAGCTGCTCATAGTTCCGGGGATCGCCCTCGAAGCCGGCGGGAATCGGCCCCAGTCGGATGAAGTTCTGGGTGAAGTCGGCGCTGCCCGTCACCAGCGACAGCAGCGGCATGAGGACATCGCCGGTCAACGAGGAGACGATGGTGCCGAACGCGCCGCCGATGATGACCCCGACGGCAAGGTCGAGGACATTGCCGCGCGCAATGAACGCCTTGAATTCGCTGAGCATGCGACTCCGATTCCCCCTTCTGCCTGTGCGAGCCGGACAAGCTTGCCGGGCTTTCGACCGGCTTGGCAAGAGGCCGGGGCTTGACGGACGGCGGGGCGGCGGGCTTCATCGCCCCCATTACCTGCTCGGGGGAGGTTCGCTGCCATGTTGATCGCCCGCATCCTGATCGTCCCCGCCGCCGCGCTCATGCTGTCGGCCTGCGGGATCAACACCATCCCGACCAAGGAAGAGGCGGTGAAGGCGGCCTGGGGCGAAGTTGAGAACCAGTATCAGCGCCGCGCCGACCTGGTGCCGAACCTCGTCGAGACGGTGAAGGGCTTCGCCAAGCAGGAACAGGACGTGCTGGTCGGCGTGACCGAGGCGCGCGCCAAGGCCACCAGCGTGCAGCTGTCGGCCGATGATCTCGCCGATCCCGCCAAGGTCGCCGCCTTCCAGCAGGCGCAGGATGGACTCTCCTCGGCGCTCAGCCGGCTGATGGTCGTCGTCGAGCGCTATCCCGAGCTCAAGTCCGACCAGAATTTCCTCGCCCTCCAGTCGCAGCTGGAAGGCACCGAGAACCGCATCGCCATTGCCCGGCGGGACTATAACCAGGCGGTGCAGAGCTACAACACCGAGATCCGCACCTTCCCCTCGATCATCGCCGCCAAGGTGATCTATGGCGCCGAGCCGAAGGAGCCCTTCAAGGCGACCGCCGCAAACGCCGACCAGGCGCCGCAAGTGAAGTTCTAGGCGCCATGCGGCGCCTGCTGGCGCTCATCGCCCTCTTTCTTCTCCCCGCTCCGCTCGCGGCGCAGGTGTTTCCGGCGCTGACCGGGCGCGTCGTCGATGCCGCGGACATCCTGCCGCCCGATGTCGAGGCGCGGATAACGGCCCGGTCGGAAGCGATCGAGAAGGCGACGAGCGCGCAGGTGGTGGTGGCGACCATCCCCGACCTCCAGGGCTATCCCATCGAGGATTATGGCTATCGCCTCGGCCGGCACTGGGGCATCGGCCAGAAGGACAAGGACAATGGAGTCCTGCTGATCGTGGCGCCCAACGACCGGCGGGTGCGGATCGAGGTGGGCTATGGCCTGGAGCCGCTGCTGACCGACGCGCTGTCCTCCGTCATCATCCAGCGGCAGATCCTGCCCGCCTTCCGCGCCGGTGACCTGCCCGGCGGTGTCGAGGCCGGGTTCGAGGCGATCGCCCGCCAGTTCGAGCTTCCGCCCGAGGAAGCGCGCGCCAATGTGGCGGCCGCCGAGGCCGAGCGGGCGGGCGGCGGCGAGGCGCCGGGCCTGTTCTTCATCCTGTTCGTCCTGTTCCTGATCCTGTGGCTCTGGCTGTCGCTCCGGCGCTCGAAGGGGGGGCGCGCGGCGCGGCGCGGCGGTCCGATCGTGATCTGGGGCCCGGGCATGGGCGGCGGCTGGGGCGGCGGTGGCGGCGGCTGGGGTGGTGGCGGCGGCTTCGGCGGCGGCGGGGGCGGCTTCGGCGGCGGCGGGGCGAGCGGCGGATGGTGATCGCGCCCGAAACCGAGGCCCGCGTGGCGGCTGCCATCGCGGCGGCCGAAGCGAAGACCTCGGGCGAGATCGTCTGCACCCTGTCGCTCGAGCGGCACCGCTATGTGGAATGGGTGGTGGCGCTGGCCGCCGGGCTCGGCTTCGCGCTGCCGCTGGTTGCCGCCGTGCTTGGCTTCGGGCCGGAGCGCTGGGCCGCCGGGCTCGGCATCTGGCAGGTCGAGCCGCTGACGGACGTGCAGGCCGTGGAACTGTTCGCGCTGGCACAGGTGCTGGTTGCGATCCTCGCCACGCTGGCGCTGTGGTGGTCACCGCTGGCGCAGCGCTTCGCGCCGCTATCGATGCGGCGCGAGCGGATCCACGAGATGGCCTTGAAGCAGTTCCTGGCGCGCGGGCTGCATCTGACGAATGCGCGCACCGGCGTGCTGATCCATGTGTCGGTCGAGGATCATGTGGTGGAAGTGATCGCCGACGAGGGCATCCATGCGAAGGTCGATCCCGAGGTCTGGGGCGAAGCGGCCGCTGCGCTGCTCGAAGGGCTGAAGCGCAACGACGCCGCCGGCGGGTTCGAGGCGGCGATCGCCCTGGTCGGCGACATCCTCGCCCGGCATTTCCCCCCCTGCCCCGACAATCCCGACGAGGTTCCGAACCGGCTGCTGATCGTCTAGCAGCCCCTGACCGCGGCACACGCCGCGCGGTCGCTTTCGGCACTGGGGCGAGGAGGCGCGAGGCAGAGACGCCGATTGCAGCCGATCGCCTCAAGGAACGCCTCGTCGTGGCTGACCACGAGCAGGGCGCCGTCATAGGCGGCGAGCCCCTGCTCGACCGCTTCCAGCGAAGCGAGGTCGAGATGGTTCGACGGCTCGTCGAGAAGCAGGAGCGGCGGGGGATCGAGGCCGAGGACACAGGCGAGCGCGGCACGCAATCGCTCCCCGCCGGACAGCGTGCCGACAGGCCGCAAGGCGGCGTCCGCCCGGAACATGAAGCGGGCGAGCGCCGCGCGGATCGCCGTCTCGGTGGCGTTCGGATGGCGCGCCCGGACATTGGCGGCAACCGTGCGCGACGGGTCGAGGAGCGTGAGATCCTGGTCGAGGAGGACCGAGGGCACATGGATCTCGACCTTGCCGCGCAATGGCCGCAGCCGGCCAGCGACGAGAGCCAGAAGCGTGGACTTGCCGGCGCCGTTGGGGCCGCTGATCGCGATCCGCTCCGGCCCGACGACCGAGAGGTCGAGGCCGCGCAGGAGCAGCGCGCCGAAGCCCGCCTCCACGGACTCCATCGACAGCACCTGCCGGCGTGGGGCAAGCCCTGTCGAGGGCATGGCGACCGTCAGCGGATCGACCACCTCGATGTTGCGCGCGAGCGCCTCGCGCTCGGCGGCCGCCGCGCCGATCCGGCTGTCGGCAAGGCGCGCGAGGCTGCCGGTGGTTCGCTCCGCCCGGTCGCGCCGCAGCCCGACCGAAATCGCCGGCAGATCGCCCCTCAGCCCCCTGCGGCGCCCGGCGCCCGTGCGGCGGGCCTGTCGTTCCGCTGCCAGGGCGGCGTCGCGCTTGAGCTGGCGCACCGTCCGCTCGGCCTCGGCGAGGCGCCGGTCGGCAAGCGCCTGCTCGTCCGCCTTCGCGGCCTGCCAGGCGCTCCACCCGCCGCCGCAGAGGCGGGCTTCGCCGCCCGCCAGCTCGACGATCCGGTCCATCCGCTCCAGCAGGATCCGATCATGGCTGGCCACCACCACAAGGCCCCGCCAGCCAGCCACCAGATCGGCGACAAGCGCCCGCCCCTCGGCGTCGAGATGGTTGGTCGGCTCGTCGAGCAACAGGATGTCGGGCGCATCGGCCAGCAGGGCGGCGAGCGCCGCGCGCGTGCGCTGGCCGCCCGACAGCGCGGCGAGGGGCTGCTCGGGCGCGACGTCCAGCCCGACGCGGCCGAGCGCTGACCGGAGCCGGGCCTCGAGCCCCCAGTCGCAGGCGGACAGCTCGTCTAGGGTGGCATGGCCGGCCTCGGCCCGGCGAAGCAGCGCGAGCGCCGGCGCGGCCCCGAACAGGTCGGCGACCGTCTCGTTCGGGTCTGGCTCGACCTGCTGGCGAAGCAGGGCGACCCGCCCGGTGACGGCAGCGGACCCCTCGCTGGGCGCGAGCTGCCCGGCGAGAATCGCAATGAGGGTGGACTTGCCCGCGCCGTTGCGCCCGACAAGGCCGGTTCGACCGGCGCCGAGGCTGAGGTTGAGCCCATCGAAGAGGGTCAGCCCATCGGGCAGGACAAGCCGGAGGTTGGACAGGGTGACGGAAATGGACATGGGGATCGCTCTCGTGCCGATTGCCCGGTGCGGGCGTTCAGGGTTCAGCGATCCTGGTTCATCCGTCCTTGCTCCTGTTCGCTTGCGGCCGGCCCCTTAGCGCCGGGGCCGGGCCAATGCAACCGCCGCTTGCGTTTGAAAGCCCTGCACCGCTGCGCTAAGGCGACCGCCGACCCCCCTGTACCAGCCTTCCGAAAGACCACCCTTGGCCCAGCAATATTCCTTTGTGATGAAGGGTCTGACGAAGACCTTCCCCGGCGCACCAAAGCCGATTCTCAACAATATCAACCTGCAATTCTATCCCGACGCCAAGATCGCCATCATCGGCATGAACGGGTCGGGCAAGTCGACCCTCATGAAGATCATGGCGGGGATCGACAGGGACTTCTCGGGCGAGGCCTGGGCAGCCGAAGGAATCCGCGTCGGCTATCTCGAGCAGGAGCCGCAGCTCGATCCGAACAAGACCGTGCTCGAGAATGTGAAGGACGGGGTTCGCGGCATCGCCGACATGATCGACCGCTTCAACGCCATTTCGGCCGAGATGGGCGATCCGAAGGACGATACCGATTTCGACGCGCTCATGGCCGAGATGGGCGAGCTTCAGGAAAAGATCGACGCGGTGGATGGCTGGACGCTCGACAACCAGCTCGAGATCGCGATGGATGCGCTTCGCTGCCCGCCGGGCGACTGGCCTGTTACCAACCTGTCGGGCGGGGAGAAGCGGCGCGTGGCGCTGTGCCGGCTGCTGCTGGAAAAGCCCGACATCCTGCTCTTGGACGAGCCGACCAACCATCTCGACGCCGAGTCCGTCGCCTGGCTCGAGCAGCACCTCAAGGACTATAAGGGGAACGTCATCCTCGTCACCCACGACCGCTATTTCCTCGACAATGTCGTCGGCTGGGTGCTCGAACTCTATTACGGGCAGGGGATCCCCTTCGAGGGCAATTACTCCGCCTGGCTGGAAGCCAAGGCGAAGCGCATGGCCCAGGAAGAGCGCGAGAGCGAGGCGCGGACGAGGGCCATCAACCAGGAGCTGGAATGGATCCGCTCCAGCCCCAAGGCGCGGCAGGCGAAATCGAAGGCGCGGATCAAGGCCTTCGACGAGCTGGTGGCCAAGCAGGAAGCGCAGCGCAGCTCCGACCGGCAGATCCTGATCCGCAACCCCGAGCGGCTGGGCAACACCGTGATCGAGCTTCAGGGCGTCACCAAGGCCTATGGCGACAAGCTGCTATTCGAGGACCTGACCTTCAGCCTGCCCCCGGGCGGGATCGTCGGCGTGATCGGCCCCAATGGCGCGGGCAAGACGACGTTGTTCCGCCTCATCACCGGCCAGGAGAAGCCCGACGCCGGCACCATCCGCATCGGCGAGACGGTGCACCTGGGCTATGTGGACCAGTCGCGCGACGCGCTCGATCCCAACAAGACCGTGTGGGAGGAAGTCTCGGGCGGGAACGAGCGCTTCACCTTCGGCAAGCAGGAAGTCTCGAGCCGGGCCTATGTGGGCGCCTTCGGCTTCAAGGGCACCGACCAGCAGAAGAAGGTGGGCCAGCTGTCCGGCGGCGAGCGCAACCGGGTGCACATGGCCAAGATGCTGAAGGAGGGCGGCAACGTCCTGCTGCTCGACGAGCCGACCAACGACCTCGATGTCGAGACGCTGCGCGCGCTGGAGGAGGCGCTGGAGAATTTCGCCGGCTGCGCGGTTGTCATCAGCCACGACCGCTTCTTCCTCGATCGGCTCGCCACCCATATCCTGGCCTTCGAGGGCGACAGCCATGTCGAGTGGTTCGAGGGCAATTTCGAGATGTACGAGGCCGACAAGGTCCGGCGCCTGGGCCCTGCGGCCGAGCGCCCGCATCGCCTCCAGTACAAGCGGCTGACGCGGTAGGAGCCTGTCGGCCGCAGCCTGGAGGCGAATTGGGCCCCAATTCGCCGAAGGCCAGCGGACTCGACAGTCCCTCGGCCGGCGGGCCCGCTTTGCGAGCTTTGCTCGCAAACGCGGGACCCGACCGACGGGCCTTGCCCCCACCTATCCCCGGTTCGCGGCCTCCGCCACGATGAGGCGCGCCTCGGCTGCATGGCCCACGGCGACCAGCGCGGCAGCGATGCGGCGCAGATAGTCGGGTGGCACCTCGGCCCATTGGCCCTGGAGGCCGGCGGCGACCAGCAGGATCACCTCGCCGGCGCGCTGGGCCGCGACGGCCCGGTCGAGCGCGCGGGTCCAGTCATTCTCGAGCACGGGCGCCGCGGCCCCCACCTGCCCGCGCCCCAGCCCGGCAAGGCCGGCAGCGAGCAGCTGGGCGCGGTGCGGCGGCACGGTTCCGGCCCAGCGGTCGTAGAGGTCGCGCTCGAGCGGAACGGCCGGGCTGACGGCGACGAGCTGCGCCCAGGCGGCCGCGCGCGCGTCGGAATCGGCTTGCGACACCGCCTGCCACCAGCGGGCGGCGGGCTGGACGATTCCGGCGGCATTCAAGCTGGCCACGAGGCCGGCGGCGTCGGCGGCGAGACCGGCCGATGGCGGCACGCGCGCGGCGGCCGGCGCGGTTGCCACCTGCCAGCCATAGTGCGCCAGCGTGCCGGGCCGGGCGCGACCCCACAGCGCCTTCATGGCCTCGATCCGCTGCGCGACCTCCTCGCCGGCGTGCGCCGTGCGCAACTGCCCGCCGGGGCTGGCAGCCACCTGCCCAGCGGCAAGCGTCGCCGCCTCGGCGGCCAGCAGGCGATTGAGTTCCGCGCTGGAGAGCGCGCCGATCGCCGCCGCCTCGGGCGCGAGCGCCGCGCGCCGCTCGATCGAGACGCCCGGCAGCCGCGCGATCCAGGCCTTCTGGGCCGGTGTCGCCCCGGCGATGCGGTCGTCGGGGAGATCGAGGCCGGCCGCCGCCGCGAGGCCAATTCGCCACGCGGTCAGCTCGCCGAGCTCGCTCCATTCCGGATTGGCGCCGCGCCGCCCGCCGCCGGCGGCAGACGCGACCCGCTCGGCGAGGCCGATGTCGAAACCATCGACGAGGTTGCGGCGGCGAAGCCGGTCGAACAGGATCGAGGCGCCGACGTCGTCGCCGAGGATCGAGAGGCACATGGCGTCCGCCAGGACCCATGTGGGGGTTTCGATGACGAGGCGCGCGGTAGGCGACAGCGGGCAGAGCGCCATGGGATCGGCGCTCGCCAGCGCGGCCTGTGCCGCGACCGCGTAGAGCCGGCTGGTGTAGCTGTCGATCGCGATGCGCGAGACGAGGCGATGCGCGTCCGCCCCGGCGCC
>JBKBUL010000063.1:0-11304 GCA_046290045.1 Sphingomonadaceae bacterium | reverse complement strand
GCGGGCCTGAACCCGATCGAGGCGGCCTGGCCGGCCGTCTCCGGCTGGCCCGAGCCGGTGTCGCCGGGCGTGATCCATTTCGAGGCGCCACCGGTTCCCCTGCCGGCCACCGCCACGGCGGCCGCAGGCGCGCGGGCGACCGTGCGCCTGCCGGGCCCCGGCGCGCTTGCCCCGCCCTCGGGCCCGCCTGCCGTGATCGAGGCGAGCGAGGCCCTGCCGGCGGCATCGGCCCCGGCCGGCCAGCCGAAGGAGCCCGACCCGCTGCCCGAGGACAGCGAGGATGACGAGGCGGAAGATGGCGCCACCCGGCGCTGGCCCTGGGTGGCGGGCGCCCTGCTGCTGCTGGGGCTGGGCTGGTGGTGGCTTGTCGCGAGCGGCCGCATCGACCCCACGGCCTATGGCCTGCCGCCCTATGATCCGGCCCGCCTGCCGGGCTGGGCGCAGCCGGCAGCGCTCACCATGGCCGACCGGGATGCGCCGGCGTTCCGGATCCCGCCCATCGCCCTGCCGCGCACCCCGCCGCCGCCGCTCGACGTGGCGGCCGAGGCCGTGCGCCGGCCGATGGGCGGCAACCGGCAGGTCTGGGAAATCAGCGCCACCATCTCCAACCCGACGGAGGGCGGGCTTGGCGTGCCGCCGATCGAGCTGCTGCTGCTCGACTCGGCCGGGCGGATCGTCAGCCGCTGGACCGTCCGGCCCGAGACCGACTGGCTGCCGCCCGGGGGCACCACCCGCCTCGAGACGAGCGCCATCGCGCCGCCATCGGTCGCCGAGCGGGTGCGCGTGCAGCTGAAGCCGAGCGATCCCGGCCGGCTCTAGGCGTCACCAGCAACAAGGGGCAGGTTGCGAAGGCCCCGGCGCCGGGCCAAGGAAGCCTTCAACGCTGATCGCCCTGGGGAGATGGAGATGCAGTTCGACTATTCGCCGCGCACGCTCGAGATGCTGGATCGCCTGAAGGCCTTCATGGACGAGCACATCTATCCCAACGAGGCGCGCTACGAGGAGGAGGTCTCCAAGGGCGAGCGCTGGAAGGTGATCGAGGTCATCGAGGAGCTGAAGCCCAAGGCGCGCGCCGCCGGCCTGTGGAACATGTTCGTGCCACCGAGCCATGGCGGCGAGCCGGTGCACCCCTTCCACTTCGAGGGAACCCCGCTCACCAACCTCGAATATGCGCCGCTCGCCGAGGAGATGGGCCGCGTCGGCTGGTCGAGCGAGGTGTTCAACTGCTCGGCGCCCGACACCGGAAACATGGAGGTGCTCGCCCGCTATGGCACCCACGAGCAGCAGCAGCAGTGGCTGGTGCCGCTGTCGAGGGGCGAGATCCGCTCGGCCTTCCTGATGACCGAGCCTGCCGTCGCCTCCTCGGACGCGACCAACATCGAGACCTCGATCCAGCGCGACGGCGACCATTATGTGATCAACGGCCGCAAATGGTGGTCCTCGGGCGTGGGCGACCCTCGCTGCAAGGTGGCCATCGTGATGGGCAAGACCGATCCGACCGCGCCCCGGCACCTGCAGCAGTCGCAGATCCTCGTGCCCCTCGACGCGCCGGGCATCACCAAGGTTCGGCCGCTGCACGTCTTCGGCTATGACGATGCGCCGCACGGCCACTATGAGGTGCTGCTCGAGAATGTGCGTGTGCCGGCCTCCAACATCATCCTGGGCGAGGGCCGCGGGTTCGAGATCGCGCAGGGGCGGCTGGGGCCGGGGCGCATCCACCACTGCATGCGCTCCATCGGCGCGGCCGAGCGGGCGCTCGAGAAGATGGTGAAGCGACTGAAGTCGCGCGTGGCCTTCGGCCGGCCGGTCGCCGACCAGGGCGTGTGGCACGAGCGGATCGCCAACGCCCGCTGCGAGATCGAGCAGGCGCGCCTGTTGACGCTGAAGGCCGCCTGGATGATGGACACGGTCGGCAACAAGGAGGCGAAGACGCTGATCGCCATGATCAAGGTGGTGGCGCCCAACGTCTCGACGAAGGTGATCGACATGGCCATCCAGGCGCATGGCGGCGGGGGCGTGTGCCAGGATTTCGGCCTGGCCTCGAGCTATGCCGGGCAGCGGACGCTGAGGCTGGCCGACGGGCCGGACGAGGTGCACCGCCAGGCGATCGCGAAGGACGAGCTTCGCCGCTACAACTAGGGGCATGGACGCGAGCCTCGTCGCCGGGCTGAAGGCCCGCGACCGTGAGCGCTGGCTCGCGACGCTGTGGGCGCCTCCGCAAGCCCGCGCGGCGCTTCTCGCGATCCACGCCTATGACGTCGAGCAGCAGCGGGTGGTGGCCGATGCGCGCGAGCCGCTGCTCGCCGAGATCCGCCTGGCCTGGTGGCGCGAGCAGCTGGAAGGGCTTGCGAGGGGCCAGCTGGCGCCGCCGCAGCCGCTGTTGCGGGCCCTGAGGCACCAGGCGCGGCCGCGCGGCGTGGACCTCGCCGCGCTGACGGCGCTGGAGGAGGGGCTGCTGCCGCTGCTGACCCCCGGCCCGCTCGACCTCATGGCGCTGGCCCGCGCGCGCGGGGCGCCGCTGTTCCGGGCGCTGCTGACGGCAATCCTGGGCGGCCCGCCGACGCCGGGCGAAGCCGCCGACGCCGAGGCCGCCGGCACCCGCTTCGCGCTCGGCCGGCTGTGGCGGGGCGGCTGGGGGGCAGCCGCCGCGCGGATCGAGGCCGCCCCCCGGCCGCCCTTCCCGCCAGCGCCCGAACGGCCGCTTCCGCCTTCCCTTGGCGTGCTCGACGCACTGGCCGCCGAGGATGCCGCGCGGCTTGCCGCCGGCCGGCCGCTGGCGTCGGCGGCCTCGGTGGGCCGGCAGTGGCGCATGGCCCGGGCGGCGCTGGGCCTCTGAGGTCTGGCAGGCGGGCGGGCGGGCTGCTAGGCACCCGGTTCGGGGTCGGCCGGGCGCGCGGGGCACGCGCGCGATGCGGCGAACGGGGCCTCGATGACGGCAGCACGAATCCGGCAACTGGTGGCGCTTGGCGGCGCGCTCGCACTTGCGGCGGTTGCCGCCGCCTTCTGGATTCGGGCCGACGAGAAGCCAGCCGTGGCCACCCGCCCGGCCGCGTCGCCGCCGGCCGAACCAACTGCCGAAGCGGCGGCCGAGCCCGGCCTCATCGAGCCGGAGGCCGTGATGCTGGCGCCGCCGGCCGCCGCCCCGCCGAAAAGCCGGGAGGAGCAGCGCTTCGACCGTGCCGACCGCGACCGCGACGGGCGAATCACCCAGGCGGAGTATCTCGCCAACCGCCGGCGCAACTTCGACCGGCTGGACGTGAACCACGACGGAAAGCTCAGCTTCGAGGAATATGCCGCCCAGGGCATCCGGCGCTTCGCCGAGCTCGATTCCGGGCGCGACGGCTGGCTCTCGCGGGCCGAATTCGCGGTTTCGGCACCCAGGGCGCGCAATCGACAGACGGCGTCTGTCGAAGCCTGTCGCTGCCCCGACGAGGGATCGGGCCCCTCCGTCGATGAACCCTGACTGTCTGAATCCAGCCTAAACAACGGATTCAGAAGCACTTCAGGCCCGGGCGCCATGGTGCGCGCCGACGGTCGGGCACGCCCCCGCGCCCGCCGCATGACAAGACAGGAAGGGATTTCTCATGACCAAGCTTGTTCCGAGCACCCCGCTGCTGGCGGGCCTTGCCGCCCTTGCCGGCCTCGCCGGCGCGGCGAGCGCCGAGCCGTTCAACGGCGGCTATGTCGGCGCCGAACTGGGCTGGCAGCAGGATCGCGCCCGCACCACCGTGACCGTCGGCGCACCGCCGCTGCGGCAGACCGACAAGGGCTCGAGCTTCGCCTATGGCGGCGTGCTCGGCTATGATGCGAAGGTCGCGAACGGCTTCGTGCTGGGCGCCGAAGCGTCGCTCAGCGGCGACAGCGGCAAGATCGACGGGCCGCGCGGCCTCGAATATGACGCCGGCCGCACCTTCGGGCTGGCGGCCCGGGCCGGCGTGCTCGCGACCCCGGAAACGCTGGTCTATGGCCGCGGCGGCTGGGTGAACAGCCGCTTCACCGTGGACGACGGCACGAACAGCCGCGGCCGCAACCGCGACGGCTGGACGCTGGGCGGCGGGATCGAGCAGATGCTGGCCTCCAACGTGTCGGCCAAGGTCGAGTATCGCTACAGCCGGTTCAAGAGCCTGCCGGCCCGCACCGCCGACATCTCGGTCGATGACGCGACCGCGCGCTTCGGCCGCAACCAGATCATGGCGGGCATCAACTACCGCTTCTGATCGGGCCGTTTCGACTCATTCGGCCGCCGCGGCCTCGGGCAGCTTCGTGCCCGGGGCCGCGGCCACGTCGAGGAGGCGCTTCTCGAGCGCCTTGAGACGCGCCGGGTTTTCGATCTTCTCCCCCACGAGGTCGGTCAGGTAGAAGGTGTCGACCGCGCGCTCGCCCCAGGTCGCGACATGGGCCGAGTGGATCGTCACCTTGGCGCCGTAGAGCGCGTAGGTGAGCGCATAGAGCAGCGCCGGCCGGTCGAGCGCGTTCACTTCGACGACCGTGAAGCGGTTCGACGCCTTGTTGTCGATGAAGACCTGCGGGACGACGCGGAAGGCTTCCTGCCGCCGGCGGGGCAGCGGCCGCGCCGTCAGCCGGTCGGCGAGCCGGACGCGGCCGGCGAGCGCATCGGCGATGGCGCGCTCCATCCGCTCGATGCGCTGCGGCTCGTCGAATGGGCCGCCCAGCGGGTCCTGCACCGTCAGATTGTCGAGCGCCATGCCATCCCGGGTGGTGTGGATGCGCGCATCGACGATCGAGGCGCCGCCCAGCGCGATTCCGCCGGCGATGCGGTAGAAGAGGCCCGGATGGTCGGCGGTATAGACGGTGACCAGCGTGGTGCCGCGATCGGCATCGGGCACGGAGCGGATGGTGAACTGGGCCCCCGCGACATCGGCCTCGGCGACAAGGCGCATGTTGGCAAGCTGCACCTCCTCGGGCTCGGAGATCCAGTAGCTGTCGGGAAGCCGGCCGGCATAGGCGTTGAACCCGGCCTCCGCCCAGCCGATCGCCTGACGGAGCGAGGCCTTGCGCGCGGCGATGCGTTCGGCCCGGCCCTTCTGCTTGTGGCCAAGCCGGAGCACTTCCTCGGCGGCGTTGTAGAGGGAGGTCAAGAGCTGCGCCTTCCAGGCGTTCCACACGCCCGGCCCCACGGCGCGGATATCGACGACGGTGAGCACAAGGAGCAGGCGGAGCCGCTCGATCCCGGCGACGGTCTCGACGAAGTCGGCGATGGTCTTCCAGTCGGCGAGGTCGCGCTTGAAGGCGGTCGCCGACATCAGAAGATGGTGCCGCACCAGCCAGGCGACCGTGTCGGTCTCGGCCTCGGTCAGCCCCAGGCGCGGGCAGAGCTTCATCGCAACCTCGGCGCCCAGGATGCTGTGATCGCCGCCGCGCCCCTTGGCGATGTCGTGCAGCAGCACCGCCACATAGAGGACGCGGCGCGAGACGATCTGCCGGACGATGGCGGTTGAGAGCGGATGCTCGGCCTTCAGCTCGCCCTTCTCGATCCGTGCGAGCAGGCCGATGGCGCGGATGGTGTGCTCGTCCACCGTGTAATGGTGGTACATGTCATACTGCATCTTCGCGACGACGCGCCCGAAGTCGGGCACGAAGCGGCCGAAGACCCCGGCCTCGTTCATCCAGCGCAGCACCGTCTCCGGGTCGCGCGGGCTGGTGAGAATGTCGAGAAACAGGGCATTGGCGCGCGGGTCGCGGCGGACGGCCTCGGTGATGAGGCCCTCGTCGCGGGTTGCCTGCCGGAGCGTCGCCGGCGCGATCTCGAGACCGTGGGCGTCGGCGAGCTGGAACAGCTCGATCAGTCGCACCGGATCGGCGGCGAAGAAGTCGTCGGACGGCGCCTCGATCCGGCCGCGCGCCACGCGGAAGCCGTTCAGCCGGCGCGGCCGGCGGGCGATTCGTGGCAGCCAGGCGGTCCGCCGGTGCTGTTCCTCGAGATGGGCGAGGAACAGGCCGGTCAGCGTGCCGACGCTTCGCGCCGTCAGGAAATAGTGGCGCATGAAGCGCTCGACCGCCGACATGCCCGGCCGATCGGCATAGTTCATGCGCTGGGCGAGTTCGCGCTGCATGTCGAACGTCAGCCGCTCTTCGGCGCGGCCGGCGATGTCGTGCAGGTTCACGCGAACCGACCAGAGATGGTTCTCGGCGCGCTGGAACTGGCGATATTCGGCCGGCGTGAACAGGCCCTTGTCCACCAGCTCGTGCGCGCTGGTCACCTCATGGGCGAACTTGCCGATCCAGAACAGCGTCTGCAGGTCGCGAAGGCCGCCCTTGCCGTCCTTGATGTTGGGTTCGACGACATAGCGGCTGTCGCCCATGCGGCGGTGACGCTCGTCGCGCTCGGCCAGCTTGGCGGCCACGAAGTCGCGCGCCTGGCCGGCGACAATCTCGCGGCGGAAGCGGCCCCGCGCCTCGTCGTAGAGCGCCGTGTCGCCCCAGAGATAGCGGGACTCGAGCAGCGCCGTGCGGACGCTCAAGTCGCCCTTCGCCATGCGCAGCATGTCATCGACGGTGCGCGTCGAGTGGCCGACCTTCAGCCCCAGGTCCCAGAGGATGTAGAGGATGGTCTCGACCACCTGCTCGACCCAGGGCGTGCCCTTCAAGGGCGAGAGGAACATGATGTCGATGTCGGAGAAGGGCGCAAGCTGGGCGCGGCCATAGCCGCCGACGGCCGCCAGCGCGATCCGCTCGGCGGTGCTCGGATTGTCAAGGCGGTAGAGCGCCTCGGTCGCCGCCTCGAAGGCAAGCCGCAGGATCTGGTCGGCAAGGAAGCTCTGCCCGCCGGCGATCTCGAGGCCACGGCCCGGGGTCGCCAGCAGGCGGCGGCGAAGCTCGGCCCGGCCGGCATCGAGCGCGCCCTTGAGGACCGCGGCGACAGCCTGCCGGCGGCCCTCGGCCGGGGCCGACCCGATGGCCCGCGCCACCGCATCGGCCACCTGCCGGCGATCGATGATCGCCCGGCGGTTGGGCACATGATCGTAGAGGCCGCTCATCGGGTGCGCGCCGGGGCGAGGCGACGGCCGAGGACGACGAGCAGCAACCCGGCGGCCGCGAAGGCGAGCCCAAGGCCGGCGATGTTGAGGAGCACCTGCGGATAGCCCAGCCGCGGCACCTCGATGAAGAAATAGGGATACCAGCCCTCGGCCGCGCCGCGCGCGAGGCTGTAGAGCCCGTAGAGGATCGGCCAGGCCATGAAGGCGGGAAGGTCGCGCGCGCCGAGGCCGGCCTTGGGCACGAAGGCGAGCCACCAGCCGAGCATGGCGAGCGGCATCACGCTGTGCACCCCCTGGTCGGCGATCCAGCGCGGCGAGCCGGGGGCGAGATCCTGCGCGAGCAGCAGGTGATAGACGACCCCGACCAGCAGGATCGCAAGCGTGGCGGCTGTCAGCCAGCGGGGGGCCGGCGGGCGGCCGAGCGCGGCGGCGGCGAGCGACAGCGCCACCCAGAGGTTGGTGAGGATGGTGAAATAGCCGGTGAGCCGCCACAGCGCGACGGCGGGCCCCAGGCCGCGCTCGGCGAAATCCTCGATGATGTGCAAGCCCTGGAGGCCGAGGAAACCGAGGCCGATGAGCGCGATCAGGGCGGCGGACAGGCGGGCGGCGGGCCGGTGCATGGGGCCTCCATAGCGCGGGCCTTCGCAATCTGACAGTCGCGTGGCGCCCCGGCGCATGCGAGCCTTGGAGCCTGAAGGGAGAGAGGCCATGGCGACGCACCGCAGCTTCTGCCGCTTCTGCCACGCCAATTGCGCGATGCTGGTGGATGTCGAAGGCGACCGGGTCGTGGCCGTGCGCGGCGACCCGGACGACCCCGTCTATGGCGGCTACACCTGCCAGAAGGGCCGGCAGCTTCCAGCCGCTCACAACAGCCCGACCCGGCTTCGGATGCACCAGCGGCGGGCGGTCGGCGGCTTCGAGCCGGCGACCAGCGAGGACGCGCTCACGGACATCGCCCAACGGCTGCGCGCGATCCTCGACCAACACGGGCCGCACGCCATTGCCGTCTATTGCGGCACCTATGCCTTCCAGAACTCGGCCGGGCTCGGCGCCGCGCTCGCCTTCACCCAGGGGATCGGAAGCCGCAATTTCTACACCTCGGTCACGCTCGACCAGCCGGCCAAGGTCTATACCACCCAGCGGCTCGGCCAGTGGGGCGGTGGCCTCCACGGCTTCTCCGATGCGGACGCCTGCATCTTCGTGGGCAACAACCCGCTCGTCTCCCATTATGCGCCGCCGGGGGGGGTGCCGCCCTTCAGCCCGTCGCGCCGGCTGCGCGACCGGCTGGCCGCCGGCCTGAAGCTGATCGTGATCGACCCGCGCGAGACGGAAGCCGCGAAGCTCGCGACGCTGCACCTCGCCGTGAAACCCGGCGAGGATGCCGCCGTGCTGGCAGCGATCGCCCATGTGATGCTGGCCGAAGGCCTGCATGACCGCGCCTTCTGCCAGCGCTTCGTCGGCAATCTCGACGCCTTCGAGGCCGCCGTCCGGCCCTTCACGCCCGAGGTGGCGGCCGCGCGCGCCGATGTGCCGGCTGCCGACATCGTTCGCGCCGCGCGGCTGTGGGGGTCGGCGCGGCGCGGCGCCGTCTCGACGGGCACCGGCCCTGAGATGGCGGGCCAGGGCAATCTCGTCGCCTGGCTGGTCTCTGCGCTCAACATCCTCGGCGGCCGCTTCAACCGCGAGGGCGAAATCTCGCCCGTGCCGCGGATCTTCACGCCCGGCCAGCCCGAGCGGCGGGCCGAGGTGACCCCGCCGGTCAGGCCCTGGGGCGAGGGCTTTCCGGCCTCGCGCTTCCGGGGGCTGACGCAGCTCGGCTTCGAGATGCCGTGCAACGTGCTGGCCGACGAGATGCTGACCCCCGGCGAGGGGCAGGTGAAGGCGCTGATCAATGTCGGCGGCAACCCGATGGTGGCCTTCCCCAACCCGGCCAAGATGGCGCGCGCGCTCGACGGCCTCGACCTCCTCGTCTCGATCGACGTGCGGATGAGCCAGACGGCGCGGCGCTCGCACTGGGTGCTGGCAGGCGCCATGTGCCTCGAGCGCGAGGACATCACCAACCTGTCGGAATGGTGGTTCGAGGAGCCCTATGCCCGCTACGCCCGCGCGCTGGTGCCGCCGCCCGGCGAGGTGCTGGACGAATGGGTCGTCTTCCACGAGCTGGCTAGGCGCATGGGCACGCCGATGCCGACGGCGGGCGGGCCGGTGCCGATGGACCGGCCGGTCACCAAGGCCGAGTTCCTCGATCTCATGTCGGCCGGCTGCCGGGTGCCGCCGAGCCGGGTGCGCGCCGAAACGCCGGACGGACGGCCGAGAATCTACCCCGAGCATGTGCAGATGGTGGCTCCCGGCGACCCCGAGAGCGCAGCGCGCTTCGACCTCGTGCCCGACCGGCTTGCCGAGGAGCTGGCCGCGACGCTCGGGCCCGCGGGTGCTGCCGACTATCCCTTCCGCCTGACCAGCCGGCGCTCGGCGCATGTGTTCAACTCGACGGGGCATGACATTCCGGCGCTGGCGGCGAAGGGCACGACCAACCCGGCCTTCATGAACCCCGATGACATGGCGGCGCTGGGCCTCGTCGAGGGGCAGATGGTGACGCTGAAGGGCCGGCGCGGGGCGATCCGCGGGCTGGTGGCCGCCGATGCGGCGGTCAGGCGCGGCGTCGTCTCGATGAGCCACGCCTTCGGCGACCCGGGCGAGCCGGCCGCGGACGTGGCCCGCGTCGGCGCCACCACCAGCTGCCTCGTCGATGAGACGGTCGATTACGACCCGATCACCGGCCAGTCGCTGCAGTCGGCGATACCCGTGGCCGTCGAGCCGGCCTGAAGCTCAGCGCCAGCCGCCGCTCCAGCGGGCATCGCGCCAGTTGCTGTTGCGCATCGCATACTGAAGCTCGCCGCGCGTCTCGCGAAGCAGCCGCTCGATCCGCTGCCGCTCGCCGCGGTTGAAGCCGTTGCGGGCATATCGGCTGCCCAGCCGGTCGATCTCGGCGAGGCGCCGGCCGATCCGGTCCGCCTCGCGCCGGTCGAGCCTGCCGCTGCGGCGCGCGCGCTCATACTCGAAGGCGAGCTGCCGGAACTCGCGCTCGAGGCGAAGCTCGATGGGCAGGCGCTGGCTCTGGCCATACCAGCCGCCCTGCGGGCCGGTGCCGTGAAAGCGCGGGTCGGCAGCCGCCGGCGCGGCCAGCAGCAGGGCGGCAGTCGCCGCCGGCGTCAGAAGGCTGGGCACTCTCATCGTCGGCATGTCGATCCTCCTTGTCGTCGGGCCGGATGTCGGCGGAGCGCAGTTGAGCATCGGCGGTCTGAGACGCGGCTGAACCCGGCAGCAAGCCGGCGTTCAGGCGGCGAATGGCTGCCGATTGCCCCTTTCCAGCGGCCCGAAGCCGCTGCTACGCGGGTCTCGAGGATCGGCCGCCCGAGCGAAGGGGGCCGACAGCGAGGGAGGATGGATGGACGCGTCGCCAGCCGTTGACCGCGACATGCTCGAGAAGGCCGGGATCAGCGAAGCCGATTTCGAGGACGGGCGCAGGCGGGTCGGGGGGCCCTATGCCTGGTATGTGCTGGGCGTCCTCGTTCTCGTCTATGTGTTCAACTTCATCGACCGGCAGATCATGTCGATCCTCGCCGAGGACATCAAGGCGGACCTCGGGATCGACGACGCCCAGATCGGCTTTCTCTACGGCACGGTCTTCGGCGTCTTCTACGCGCTGTTCGGAATCCCGCTCGGCCGGCTGGCCGACAGCTGGCACCGGGTCCGGCTGCTGTCGATCGGGCTGGCGCTCTGGTCGGCGATGACGGCGCTGTCGGGCTTTGCCAAGAACTTCGGCCAGCTGGCCGGCGCGCGCATCGGGGTGGGAATCGGCGAGGCCTCGGCCAGCCCCGTCGCCTATTCGGTTCTCTCCGACTATTTCCCCAAGGAGAAGCGGGCGACCGCGCTCGCCATCTATTCCTCGGGCCTCTATCTCGGCGGCGGCATCTCGCTGTTCATCGGCGGCCTCATCGTCGAGCGCTGGAACGCCGCCTTTCCGGGCGGCGGGCCGCTGGGACTGGCAGGCTGGCAGGCAGCCTTCCTGGCGGTCGGCCTGCCGGGCCTGCTGCTGGCGCTGTGGGTTGCAAGCCTGAGAGAGCCGATTCGCGGCATCGCAGAAGGGATCGCCTCCCCGCGCGAGCCGCGGCCCTGGGGCAAGTTCTTCACCGAGCTGTCGAGCGTGCTGCCCCCCTTCACCCTGTTCCATGCCGCCGGCTTCGGACGCGCAGCGCTGGGCGTGAACCTCGCGGCGGCCGCCCTCACGACGGTTGCCGTGCTG
>JBKBUL010000062.1:0-11976 GCA_046290045.1 Sphingomonadaceae bacterium | reverse complement strand
CGCCGCCTGCCGGCGGGGCGGGCATGATGCCGGGAGCGCCCGGTACCGGAATGATGCCCGGGGCGCCGGGCTCCGCGCCTACGGGTCGGTAAAGCGTGCAGGGGCCGATCGCCCCAGTCGGGGTCCGGCGCGCCGGAACACCCGGACGCTGGTTGGCCGGGGCCGCGATCCTGCACTCCGTCGCGGCCCCGGCCCCTTTCCCCTCCACCCGATGACGAGGCGTCGTGACCAGCTTCACTCCCACCATCAAGCAGCCGGCCGAGGTCACGCTCCGGCGGTTCGAGCTGGGCCAGCCCGCCGGCGTCCCGCTGCAGAGCCTCGTCAGCGCCACCGCCACGCCCGCCGGCCGCGTCGTGCCCGCCGTGACTCCGCTCGTGATCGACAGCGCGATCGTCGGCCAGACCTACGTCCAGCTCCGCCTGACGGGCGGTGATGCGGGCGAGCTCTACCACCTGTCCGTCCTGGTCGAGGACGAGGCCGGCCACCGGTTCGAGGCCGATGCCGAGGTGCTCGTCGTCGATCTCGCCTTCCGCGCCGCCGGCGCGCAGACCTCGCTCTACCTCTCGATCGAACAGTTCATCGCGCGCACCGGGATTGACGAGGCAATCCGCCTGACCGACGAGACCGGCGCCGGCTTCATCGACGCCCGCCGCCTGGATGCGGCCCTCCTCGACGCCGAAGCGACGGTGAACAGCTATCTGGGCGTGCGCTACCGGGTGCCCGTCGCCCTGCCGGCGCCAGACCCGCTGCCGACCCTCACCTTCGATCTCGCGCTCGCCAACCTCTTCCGGGGCGAGCTGCCGGCCGGCGTTGCCGAACGGCGCGATGCCGCGATCGCGCTCCTGAAGGACCTCGCCGCCGGCCGGGCCGCCCTGCCCGAGGCGACCGCGCCGGCCGCCTCCTCGCCGACGCCGGTCCTCGTCTCCACGCCCGAGCGCCGCTTCGACCGGCGCCGGATGGCCGGCTTCTGATGGTCGGGCGCCTGGAGATCTCCGAGGACGGGCTGACCGCCGGGCTGGACCGGATGATTGCCGCCGTCACCGACTGGACTCCGGCCATGACCGCGATCGCCGGGCTGATGGAGAGCCACACGCGCCTTCGCTTCGAGACCGGGGAGGGTCCGGACGGCCAGGCGTGGACGCCGAGTCAGCGGGTGCTGGCCGAGGGCGGGCGGACGCTCGTTGATACCGGCGCGCTCCTGTCCTCGATCGCGGCCATGTCGGATTCGACCTCGGCCGCCGTGGGTACCAACCTCGTCTATGCCGCCGTCCACCAGAAAGGCGGCCGGCTGCGGCCGCGCGCCGGATCGGGCAAGCGGGCGTTGAAAACGCCGTTCGGCCCGCGCGCGGCGGTCAACATGCCCGCCAGGCCCTTCCTCGGCTTCGGCCGGGCCGAGCGCGAGGACATTCCGAAGATCCTGGCCGATCACGTCCTGGCCGCGGCACGAGGGCGGCGCTGATGGCGGCGCTCAACCTCGGGCCGGTGGTCGCGCTGCTGGTGGGGCCGCCGTTCAAGCAGGTCGGCTCGCTGTTCGACCTGGCGAGCCTCAGGGCCGAACCAAAGCTCGCGCTGCCGGCGGCCTTCGTGCTGCCCGACTCCGAGAGCGCCGCGCCCGAGGCGACGGGATCGTCCATCTTCGAGCAGCTGGTCACCAGCCTGTTCGCGGTCGTGATCGTGGCCGGCGGCGAGTCGCTCCGGCGCGATCGCGATCTCGAGCAGCTGGCCGAGCTGGAGGGGGCGGTGATCGACCGGCTGTTCGCCCGGAAGCTGCCCAGCCTCGACCGGCCGCTCGCCTATGTCGATGCCCGGATCCTCGGCCTGGAGCCGGGCCGCGTCTCGCGGCTGCTGCGCTTTCGCGCCACCTGGCGGCTGCGCACGGTGATCCACCCATGAGCCGCCGGGCTGCGCCCCAGAAGCTGCTGAGCGGCGCCTCAGGGGCGCCTCGGCTTCCGCTCTGGTTCCGGGCGGGCGATCATGCCGTCGGGCCCTACGGGATCGTCCGCACCTCCGATGGCGCGCTGCTCGCCGCCGACGGCCTCCCCCAGTCCGGTCCGCTGAGGGCCGCCGAAACCCGCAAGGAGTCTCCCGATGTCCGTTCCTGACACAACCGTCCTGCTCGCGAAGGTCGAAGACCCCGTCGGCACCTGGGCGAACCCGGTGCCGGCCACCGACGCGATGCTGGTGTTCGACTACGAGGTGGAGCCGATGGAGGCCGAGCAGGTCCGCCGGCAGGTCGAGAGGCCGTTCTCGGGTGTGGCGGAGTCGAGCTACACCGCGATCCGCGCGCGGCACCGCTTCTCCGTCGAGCTGGCGGGATCGGGCACCGTCGATACGCCCACCTTCTGGGCCCGCCTGCTGCGCGGCTGCATGTTCCAAACGCCCGACATCACCGCGACCGAGAAGGTCACCTATCCGCTGGTGCCGGCCAGCGACGGCGCGGCGATCAGCCTGGCGGGGAACAAGGGCAACGCCCGCCACCGCGGCCGGATGAGCCGGGGCAACGCCGTGCTTCGTTTCACCGAAAAGCAGCTCCCGTCCATCGGTTTCGACTTCATGAGCCTGATCGAAGGCACGCTGCCGATGGACCCGTTCGCGCCCAGCGGGGTCGTGCTGCCCAGCTATCCCGTGCCGGCCGAGGTGTCGCTCCTCAACACCGCCATCCAGCTCGACGGCTTCGCGCTGGGCGTTCGCAGCCTCGAGATCGACCTGGGCAACAAGGTGGAGTTCTACAGCCACACCGGCACGCGCGCAGTCCTGTTCGGCAAGGATGACAGCGGCGACCGGCGATCGGTGACGGCGCGTGCCGTCTTCGAGCTGCCCGATCCGGCCGTGAAGAACTTCTTCGCCTCGATCCTGCCGCGCACGAAGCTGCCCTTCAGCCTGGTCCACGGCACCGATGCCGGAAACATCATCGAGATCACGAGTGCTGCCGCGGTGATCGGCCAGGCGACCTATTCGGTCGAGCAGAACCGGATGTTCATGAACTGCCCGATCGAGTTCGTTCCGACGGCTGGCGGCAACGAGCTCAGCCTGGTGACGCGCTGATGTTCCGGCTGGTGAAGGATCCCGCCGCGCCCTGGCCGGTCCGCTTCAACGACGTGGACGAGGCCGGCCGGATCATCGAGCGTGAGATCACGCTTCGGTTCCGCCGGCTGGGCGTGCGCGAGTTCCACGACCTGTTCCTCGACATGCCGGCCGAGCTAGACGCCGCGCTCGCCTACACCCGCCGCTCGTGGGACCGCACCGTGTCCGGCTGGGAGGGCGTGCTCGACGACCAGGGCGCGAACCTGCCCATGACCGACGAGGCGGTTACCCGGCTGCTCGACTGGCCCGGCTTCGCCCGCGCCTTCCGCGAGGCCTATTGCCGGTTCTTCGATGCGATCCCCGAGGAGCGGGAAAAAAACTCCGGCGCGTCGCCCGCTGGTGGGCCGGGGGCGACGCCGCCGACAGCCGGAGCCCCGCCTTCGCGCAGTCCGTGAGGCGCGCCCTGGAAGCCGCCGGCGCCGACGCGGCGACCGTCGCGCGCGAGCTGGCGAGGCTGCCGGCCCGCGACCCGCAGCCCGAGCTGGTGCTCGACGCCGATGACGAGGGCCGGGCAGCGATGCTGTTCCTCGGCCTCGAGACCCAGTGGCGGATGGCCGGCATGGGGGCCGTGCCGACGGGCATCGACTATGCCGCCCTCGAGCCCACGGCGCGGCTGCTGGGGATCAAGCTGGACGGGGCGCTCTTCATGGACCTCCGGCTGATGGAAGGCGAGGCGCTGAAGACCATCGCCGAGCGGCAGCGGGCATGACCGAGACGATGACCCTCGAGGCCCGGTTCCGGGTCGATGCCACCCAGGCGGCCGCCGAGCTGAAGCGGATCCGCGAGGAGATGGCGCGCGCCCGCGAGGCGATCGGCACCGCGAACGAGACGATCCGCCTCAATCGCCAGCGCCTGTCCGAGCTGTCCGGCCAGGCGCAGCAGACGACGGGCACGACGCGCAACCTGGTGGCCGAGCATGATCGCCTGTCGCGCGAGCTCGCCACGGCCCAGGCGAACGCCGACGGCGCCCGCCGGCGGATCGCTGAGCTCGCCGAGCAGCAGCGGACGCTCGCCCAGGAGACCGCCCGCTCGAGCGCGGAGATGGGCCGGCAGCAGGCGCAGGCCGCGGGCAGCTCGGCGGCGCTGGCCGGCAAGGGCCGGGCGATCTCGCAGATGTCGCTCGGCCTCGGGCGGCTGGCGACCGACCTGGGGCTGGGGCGAACCCGCCTCGACGACTTCGCCTCGGCCTCGGGCGGCTCCTCGCAGGCGCTCGGGGCGCTGTCGTCGGTGATTTCCTCGGGCGCTGCGCTTCTGGGCGGGCCGTGGGGAATCGCGCTCGGCGCAGCAGTCGGGCTGCTCGGGCAGCTGGCGCTGTCCTCGCGCGACGCGAGCGATGCCAAGGCGGATCTGATTGAGGCGACCGAACGGCTGGACGAGCTGACCGGCCGGCTTCGCGTGTCCCTCAAGGATCAGATCGCCCAGCAGGTGGCGGCCACCTCGGCTGACCTCGCCCGCACAATCGCGATCCGCCAGCAGACGATCGCCCTTCTCGAAAACCTCGAGGCGCAGGGCCGTGCCCTGACCCTCACGCAGAGCCTCGGCGGCCGGAGCGATCCCGGCGCCGGCTCGATCGGTGTCGCCGCCGCCGTGAACGCGGTCCGTCAGGCGAATGTGAAGCGGGAGATCGCCGAACAGGAACAGGCGATCGCGAAGGCCGGACAGGCCCTGGTGGGCGCCCAGGAGAAGCTGCAGAAGCTGCTCGCCGACGAGACCGAGAAGGCCGCGCGGGCCGGCGCCCGCGCCCTGACCGGGATGTCGAACGCCGCGCGGGAGGCGGCGCGCGCGGCCGCCGAGGCGCAGCGCCAGCACAACCGTGAGATCGAGGCCCTGCTGGCCGTGGTGCAGCGTGTGCGGCAGGTCGATCTGCTGCGGGACGGCGTGGCGGCCGACGAGCGCCGGCGTCTCAGCCTGATCGGCGGCAGCGACGTCTCGGCCTTCCTCGACCGGCAGCAGTCCGAGACCGACCGGGCCCGCGCCAACGACATGCTCTCGGGCCTCGTCCGCCAGGCCGAGGCGCGGCTGCCCGAGGTGGGCCAGCGCGCCGGGGAACGCATGGGCCGCGCGGCGAACGACGAGCTGCTGCGGAACGCGGCCGCGATCGGCCAGCTGATCGGCGGCAAGGCCGGTGACCTCGTCTCGAAGGTGGCCTCAATCCTGCTGGGCGCCAGCACCGGTGACTTCCGTGGTGGTGGCCGGGTCGGCGCAATCCTTCAGTTCACCAATGCCGCCACCGACGGCGGAACGGGCAAGCTGATCCGCAAGACGCTGGTCGAGATCTTCGGCGAGAAGGACTTCGACAAGCGGCTGGGGGCCGTGCTGGGGAACGCCGGGATCGGCGGCATGGTCGGCGGCGCGGTCGGCGGCCAGTCGCGCGGCAGTCAGCTGGGGGGCTCGATCGGCGGGGCCATCGGCGGCGAGCTCCTCAGCAAGGTCGCCGGGAAGCTGCTGGGTTCGTTCGCGGGCCCGATCGGCTCCATCGTTGGCGGGCTGCTGGGCGGCGCCATCGGTGGGCTGTTCACCAAGGTCAGGAAGGGCACCGTCACCGTTTCGGGCGGCGGCGGCGAGGTGAGTGTGGGCGCCGCGACCGGCAACGGTGGGGCGCAGCGCCAGGCGGCCACTGGCCTGGGCAGCGGGGTCGGCCAGGCGATCGAGACGATCATCGAGCGGCTGGGCGGCACGGCCGGCAGCTTCTCGGTCTCGATCGGGCAGCGCGGCAAGGATTTCGTGGTTGATCCCAGCGGCGCCGGCCGCACCCGCGGTGCCGGCGTCCGGAAGTTCGGGCAGGACCAGTCGGCGGCCGTCCAGGCGGCGCTTGCCGACGCGATCCGCGACGGCGCGGTCGCCGGTGTCAGCCCGCAGGTGCAGGCCGCGCTCCGCCGCTACGCCGACAATGTCGACCGGGCCGTCGCCGAGGCGATGAAGGTGCAGAACCTCGAGCGGCTGCTGGCCGACCGTCAGAACCCCTTCACCAGCGCCTTCCAGGATTTCGAGCGGCAGGCCCGCGAGCGGCTGAAGATCGCCCGCGACTATGGCTTCGACCTCATCGAGATCGAGAAGGTGAACGCCGAGCAACGCGGCAAGCTGCTCAACGACAAGCTCCAGGAGTTCACCGGATCGGCCCGGGCCCTGCTCGACGACTTCCGCTTCGGCGGTCGTGCCGAGGGCTCGATCTCCGAGCGGCTGGCCGCGCTGGGCGCGGAGCGGTCGCGGCTGACGGGCCTGGTGGAGGCCGGCGATCTGAGCCAGATCGACGCGCTGACGGACGTGATCCAGAAGCAGGTCGATCTCTCGCGGCAGGCCTTCGGCACAACCCAGCCCTTCGCGGCCGACCGCGCTGGCGCGATCAGCCAGCTCGAGAGCCTGATCCGCCAGACCGAGAGCCGCATCAACGAGGCGAGCCTTGCCGCCCAGACGCAGACGGTCTCGAAGCTCGCCGAGCTCAACACCACGGCCGACGAGCAGGTGCTGATCCAGCAGCGGATCCTCGCCGCCGTCCAGCAGCTGGGCCTTGCGGGCGGCGGCTTCGGCGGTCTCGCGTTCGACGCGGCCGCCTTCCAGCGCGCGATGGTCTGACCGGTGGGACGCGTCACCCTCATCGAGCTGTCACCGCGGCGGCCGTCGGATGGTGTGGTCGTGCCCCTCCGCTTCAGCCACAATGCCCGCAACCACGCCCGCTTCTTCGGGGAGGACTGGCGCCCGGCCGTCGCGTCGCTGCCGACGATCGAGATGAATCTGGGGTTCGACGGTCAGAAGTTCGGGCAGGGTGCGTTGCCGCAGGTGGGTGCCCTGATCGTGGCCCTGCGCGAGGACGACGATTGGCCGGCGCTGGTCTGGAAGGGAGCAGGGTGCACGATCCGCGAGGCGCCGCTTCCGGCTGACGGGCTCGTCGATCCGGTCGAGGCCGACTTCGGGCCGCCCATGCCCTTCCTCGTCGATCGCATCCAGGCGAACGAGGGCGCCGCCACGCTCACCCTCGTCGATGTCGGCCGCCGGCTCGACCGGCCGCTGATCGATCGGCGCTTCGGCAGCTCGGGCGTCGGCCTGCTCGACGGCCCCGACACGGTCGATATCCGCGGGCGGCCGGTGCCGATTGGCTGGGGCGTGCTGCGCTCGGTGCCCGGAGTCCTCGTCGATCGCCTCGACAACATCTGGCTGTTCCTCGACCGGCCGGCGACAGGTGCCCCGGACTTCTTCGACGGCGGGGCGCCCTATTCCCCCGGCGTCGCCCGGGCCTCGCTCGCCCAGCTGAAGGCAACGGCGCCGGCCCAGGGCTGTGTCGACTATTGCCTCGATGCCGGCGGGCTTTTCCTCGCGCGGCCGTGGACGGCACCTGCCTATCCCTTCACGGCCGACCTCACGGCGGACGGGCCGCAGGCCGCTGCCGACATCGCCGCGGCCATCGTCGCGGCACGCAGCGGGCCGCCCTTCGCGGCCGGCACGGTCGCCGCTTTCGCCGCGCTCCATCCGGAACCGTGCGGGATCTACATCGACGACGAGCGGACGATCGGCACCGCGCTTGACCAGCTCGTCGCCGGCCTCGGCGGCTACTGGCGCCTCAACAGCCAGGGCGAGATCGTGCTTGGCCGGCTGGCGCCAGCCGCCCCGGTCCAGACCTTCGGGCCGGGCCGCATCGTCTCGATGCGCCGCGAAGACGTGCTGATGCCCACGCGCCGTCGCGGAATCGGGTGGGGGCGCAACAACCGGGTGCATTCCGAGGGCGAGATCGCCGGGATCCTGTTGGTGGACTGGGCCGACATCACCGGGCCCGGCAAGCCCCAGGATGGCGCGACGCGCAATGTCGATCGCGGCAGCTGGGCGGCGCTCGCGATCGGCACGGGCTTTCTCATCGGGGACGAGGTGCAGGACCAGGGCAGCACCTGGGGCGCGCTGGCCGACCACGTCAAGACGGCCGGCAACGGGCCGCCTTCCCTTCCGGCGACCGAGAATGCGACGTGGCGCCTGCGCGCGCGAGCGGGCGAGGAGGGGACTCCGGGCTCGCCCGGCCTCTCGGTGGCCGAGTTCAGCATCTTCCGGCGTGCGGCCAGCGCGCCGTCCACGCCGTCTGGCGGCAGCTTCGATTTCGGCAGCCAGGCGCTCACGCCGCCCAGCAGCTGGTCGAACGGGATTCCGTCCGGCACGGATCCGGTCTGGGTCTCGCGCGGGATCGCCTCCGTCGTCGGGCAGACGGGCAGCGCGACGCCCAGCTGGGGCGCGCCGGCCCTCGGTTTTCAGGACGGCAGCGACGGTGATGACGGCGCCGACGGCCAGGCAGTCGATGTCGTCTTCCGCCGCGCCGAGAGCCAGCCGTCCGCCCCGTCGCCCAGCGCAGGGGTGCCCTCGGGCTGGTATGGCGATGTGGCGAGCGTGCCGGCCGGCGCGGGCCTGATCTGGGCTGCATGGGGCGAACGGGCGAACCCGAGCGCGAACTGGGCGTGGCAGACCCCCGTGCTGATCGAGGGCGAACCGGGAGAGCCCGGACCGGAAGGGCTGACTGGCGGTGGCCAGGCAAGCTTCGAGGTGGCCTGCACGGCCAGCGGCGTGGTGATCGGCGGGCAGCTCCCGCAAACCCGGCAGCTCCGCCTGTTCCGGGGCGCGACAGAGCTGACAACCACCGCCACCTGGTCGATCAGCGGGGTAAGCGGCGGCACGATCAGCGTCGGCGCCGCGACCGGCGTGGTGACGCTGTCGGCGATCACGGCTGATCTGGCGACAGCGACCGTGACGGCGACGATCGGCGGGGCGAGCCTCAGCTTCCCGGTTTCAGCTCGAAAGGTGCGCGACGGTGCGGCGGCCGTGGGCGCGGCGTTCGACGTCCTCTTCCCAAGCAGCACGTCGGCCGCCCAGATCGGGAGTTCAAGCGAGATCGCCCTGCCAGCCGACATGGCGCTTCAGCTCCATCTGAACGCGACCTGGGAGGCGGCCGCCGGCACTGTCCTCTGCGAGTTCTGGTTCCAGGTGCGGGTGAATGGCGGCGCGTGGAGCACGGTGGGCAGTGCGGAGAGCGGTAGCGCGATCTCTGGCGAGCCTGCCTTCGTCACGCTTTCGCGCACGCTTGCAGCAGCCAGCAACGCCCGGATCGTCGAGGTTCGCGTCATGGCCACGAACAGCAACCAGGCCCAGACCATCAACGCGTCGGCCGGCCCGGCGGCGGCGCAGGGGGTGCCGGCATGAGCCGGGTGCTGATCCTGACCCAGGGCGAGGAGCAGATCTTCGAGTCCGATGTGTGGGCGCAGCTCGCGCCGCGCTACCCGGCGGCGCTGGCGATCACCAACGTGCCCGCCGGCTATCCCGAGACCATGCGCTGGGACCAGGCCACACAGGCCTTCGTGCCGCGCGAACAGCCCCTGCGGCCGCCCAGGTCGGGCCAGATCAACGCGGCCAGCGGCACGATCCACGCGCGGCCCGGAACGCTGCTGATGATCTGGGCCTCGGGTGCCTGGGGCAACGTCAACACGGCGCAGACGGTGCGGCTCGGCTACGCCGGCCAGGTCGTGGCCTCGCACGCCGTCCGGCAGGCGGCCACCACCGATCGGATCGGTTTCTCGCTGATGGCTCGGGTGCAGGCGAGCGCGGCTGGCGAGGTCTCTGTCACGACGACGGGCGGCGCGGTCTACGACGTGCGGATTCTCTGGATGGAGGTGGAGCCATGAGCGCCTCGACCGACCGGGCCGAGTTCCTGAAGACGGAGGAGCGGTTCGCGATCGCCGAGGACGCGCCGACAACTGCCCGCTGGGGCGAGGAGTCCCCCGACACGAGGCAGTCGAGCTGTCTTGCCTTCGAGGCAGCGGCGGCGGCCGAAGCCGGTCGGCAGCTCGCGCTGCTTGCCCAGGTTCGGGCCCGCGATGTCGTGATCGTGGAGGGTGTCTGGCCCGATCTCGAGGGGTCCACCGTTCGCATCGCCTATGATGGAAAGCTCGGGGTGGCCGGCGAGGCCGACATGCTCGTGCTGAAAACCCTCATCGACCGCAACGCGGGCACGACGGAGCTGACTGGGGAGGTCCGGCTGTGAGCGCCTGGCTGATGCGGCCGCTGCCCATGGCGATATCCTCGCCACTTGTTGTTCCGACCGCCGCGAACCTCGCAGACCCCGATCCTCGGCTCGTGCTGGAAGTGGGGAGCACGGCGCCGTGGGCGATTCCGATCGACGCAGATCTCGGCGGGGACTGGCCAGTCGATACGATTGCGATCCTTTACCATTCGGGGCCCGCTGGTGGACTCTGGCGGGTACATGCACAAACCGCGGCACAAGGCCCCTTTGGCGTCTATGGCTCCGAGCCTATCGAGTCGAGGCTCTGGGAATGGGCGGAATGGCGTTCTGTTCCGACCTTCCAGGCGTCCCGATTCCATGGCCTACGCGAGCTGCCAGAGCCCATTTCCTGCCGCTATCTGCGGGTCGAGATCTACTGGCCGCTGGCACAGCAGATCGCGCCCTACCCTTTTCGCGCCGGCGTGCTGGCGATCGGGCGACGCCTTCAGCCCGGCGGCGCGGCCGGCGGATTTGACTGGGGCGCCGGGCGCCGGGTTCTCGACTTGTCCGAGGTACGTGTCCTGCCTGGCGGCGGCCGTGGTCGGTGGCAGCGGGCGCGCGTGCCCGAGGTGCGGGGCAGCTTCAGCCAGCTGACCGACGCCGAGCTCGCCGAGTTTTGGGATCTGCAGCTCGCCGTTGGCGAGAGCGGGCCGGTGCTGCTCGTCGAGGCGCCGGATACGCGCGGCGCGCTCGGCCTGCACGACCGGATCCACTACGGCACCCTTACCAGCCTCGACTTCTACGAACGCCGCCAGGCGGACAAGAACCGTGTCGATATCCGGCTGGTCCACTGGCTGTGAGCCCGCCGCGCCTCAGCGGGGGGACAGGGCGCGCCAACGCCCCGAGCCGCGAGCCTGCACTCGCACCCAGGGGGCGGCGCCGCCCCCGAAAGGTCCCCGCACCGGCACACCGGCGGGACCATCGAGCAGGTCAACCTCCATGGAGTCGAGTCTCATCGCGGTTAACCCGGTCCGGCCCGTTGCCCCCTATGTGGGCGGCAAGCGGGCCCTGGCCCGGCGCCTCGCCGAGCGGATCGCGGCCGTTCCACACAGCCTCTACGCCGAGCCGTTCGTCGGCATGGGCGGAGTTTTTTTCCGCCGATCGACGCGGCCATCGGCCGAGGTCATCAACGACATCTCGACCGATGTCGTCACGCTCTTCCGGATCCTGCAGCGGCACTACCAGTCTTTCCTCGACGAACTGAAGTGGCGTCTCTCAAGCCGGGCCGAGTTCGAGCGGCTGATGGCCACGAATCCAGATACGCTCACCGATCTCGAGCGCGCGGCCCGATTCCTCTACCTCCAGCGCTCGGCGTTCGGCGGCAAGGTGGTCGGCCGCAATTTCGGGGTCACCTACGGTTCCAGCCGCTTCGACCTCACGAAACTCGTCCCGATGCTAGAGGAGGTGCACGAGCGGCTCTCGGGCGTCGTGATCGAGCGGTTGCCCTATCCGGACTTCATCCGTCGCTACGACCGGCCAGGCACCCTGTTCTATCTCGACCCCCCCTATCACGGGTCGGAGGGCTATTATGGCCCCCACTTCTCAGAGGCCGATTACGAGGCCCTCAGGAGCCTTCTGGCGGCCACTGAGGCAAGCTGGATCCTGTCGATCAACGACACCCCCGAAATCCGCCGCATCTTCACCGGATTCCCCACCGAGGAGGTGCGGCTGGGCTACACCCTCAGCGGCGACAAAGTCGATGCCTCGGAGCTGATCATCATGTCACCTTGACGCAACACCTCAACGACGCTTCAGATTTTAAGTGCTCCCAAACCTCTTGTCCCAGACTCTCAAAGCTCTTGTCCCGCTACACCCATCGCCCCGCACCCCCGCCCGGCCGCCCACACGTTACCATGGATGGGTGG
>JBKBUL010000097.1:0-2306 GCA_046290045.1 Sphingomonadaceae bacterium | reverse complement strand
CGCGCCTCAGTCCGGGTCGATGATGTGGCTCTCGAGGTCGCCGGCGTGCGCCTCGCTCACCGTCCAGCCGCGCACCGAGGCGCCCACATGATGCACCGCCTCGCGGTCGCCCGAGACGAGATGGTGCCAGTCGGGAAGGCCGCGGCCCTCGTGAATCCGGCGATAGGCGCAGCTGCCGGGCAGCCAGTCGAGCGTGCCGACCATCGCCGGCGTCAGCTGCACGCAGTCGGGCACCAGCGCCTTTCGCGCCCGGTAGCTGCCGCAGCGCGCCGTCTCGCGGTCCAGCAGCCGGCAGGCGACATTGGTGCGGTAGATCCGCCCCGTCTCCTCATCCTCCAGCTTGTGCAGGCAGCATTTGCCGCAGCCATCGCACAGCGCCTCCCATTCTGCTGGCGTCAGCTCGTCGAGGCGGAACCGCTCCCAGAAGCGCGCGCGCATCAGGTGACGAACCGGGCCAGCATGTCGGCCAGCGCTTCCGGAGTCGCGGTCGGCGCGGCGAGGAACTGGACGGGGCGGCCTTGCGCGTCGAACAGGTAGAAGATGGCCGTGTGGTCATAGGTGTAGCTGCCCGGGGTCGCCCCCTCCACGCGCGCCGCGAAGATCCGGTAGGCCTTGAGCGCCGCGTCGATCTCGGCCCGGCTTCCGGTCAGGCCGATGAGGCGCGGGTGGAAATTCTCGGTGAACTCGGCGAGCGCTTCAGGCGTGTCGCGCTCGGGATCGACCGTCACGAACAGCGGCTGCACGCGCGCGGCGGCCCTCGGGTTGCGGGCCTCCAGGATCCGCATCGCCTCGCCCAGCTTGGCGGCGTCCATCGGGCACACGTCCGGGCAGTAGGTGAAGCCGAAGTACATAAGCCGCCACTGGCCCCGGAAGCTGGCGTCCGTCACGCGCCGCCCGGTCTCGTCCACGAGCCTGAACGGCCCGCCGACCGCCGCGCCCGAGAGATTGCCCCGGGCCGCCGACGGCGGGGCGCCTTGCGTCCGCCACAGCAGCAGGGCGCCTGCCACCAGCACGGCCAGCAGCAGCAGGATGAGCGGCAGGCGCGACGAAAGGCTTCTGGACCTGTTCATGGCGCGCACATATCCGCTAAACCATGGCCATGCGAGAGATGCGACACCTGATCCTGCCCGTGGCCGCGATCGCGCTGGCCGCCACGCCCAACCCGGCTGCCGCGCAATTCTCCGACGGCTACAATTTCCTGAAGGCGGTTCGCGACCGCGACGTGCTGAAGGCCCGCTCCTTCATCGAGAAGCCCGGCTCGATCGTCGTCAACACCCGCGACGCCGACACGGGCGAGACGGCGCTCATCATCGCCATCAAGCGCCGCGACCCGCCCTGGATGGGCTTCCTGCTCCAGAACGGGGCCGACCCCAACGCCCGCGATCGCGACGGCAACACGCCGCTCATCATCGCCGCCATGTCCAACTTCCCCGATGGCGTCCGCCTGATGCTCGCCGCGAAGGCGCAGGTCGATCTCCCCAACCCGCGCGGCGAGACCGCGCTCATCAAGGCGATCCACAACCGCGACCTCGCGACGGCCCAGCTGCTGCTGAATGCCGGCGCCGACCCCGACCGGCCCGACAATCTGACGGGCCGCTCGGCCAGGGAGTATGCCGAGCGCGACATCCGCGGCGGCCCGCTCGCCAAGCTGATGGCCGAGGCGCCCAGGCGAACCGCAGCACGGGCCGTCGGCCCGCAATTCTGAAGCCATGGCGCTCAACCGCCCGCTCGGGCTCGACCGGCCGGGGGTGCGCGTCCAGACGATCGTTCGCCTGCGCTGGAGCGCGATCGCCGGCCAGCTGCTGGCGCTTCTGGTGGTCGGGGTCGCCATGGGCTTCCCCATCCCCTGGATGCCGGCGCTGGCTGCCATCGGGGCGTCGGCCTCGCTCAACATCGGCCTCAAGTGGCTCTACCGCCGGACCGACCGGATCGACGGCCGCTCGGCCCTCTTCCACCTCGGCTTCGATCTCGTGCAGCTCGCGGTGCTGCTGTTCCTGACGGGCGGGCTTTCCAACCCCTTCGCGTTGCTGCTGCTGGTCCCCGTCACCATTTCCGCCACGCTGCTGTCGGCGCGCGCCACCATGCTGCTGATGGCCGTCGCGCTGGCGCTGCTGGTCGCGCTCTGGCAATGGCACCTGCCGCTCCCCTGGCAGGGCGAGCCCTTTGTCCTGCCTGGTGTCTATCGCCTCGGAATCCTGATCGCCATCGGGCTCGGCATGATCTTCCTAGGCACCTATGCCTGGCAGGTCTCGGCCGAGGGCCGGCGCCGCCAGGCCGCCCTCGTCGCCACCCAGGCCGCGCTCGAG
>JBKBUL010000061.1:0-12584 GCA_046290045.1 Sphingomonadaceae bacterium | reverse complement strand
GGGGGGGGGGGTAGGGGTGGGGCGGGATCCGGTAGCCGGAATAGAGGGCGGAATCGATCCGCACCCCCGGCCCGCCGGGGCTGTGGAACTCCTGCACGAGGCCGGCCGAGGGCACGAAGGTCTCGGGATCCTCGGCATTGATCCGGGCCTCGATCGCATGGCCCTTAAGCTCGACCTCGTCCTGCGTCCGGCTCAAGGGCAGGCCGGCAGCGACCCGGATCTGCTCCTTCACGAGGTCCAGGCCGGTCAGAAGTTCCGTCACCGGATGCTCGACCTGCAGGCGGGTGTTCATCTCGATGAAGTAGAACTCGCCATCCTCCCACAGGAACTCGATGGTGCCGGCCCCGCGATAGCCCATGTCGGCCATGGCCTTCGCGCAGATGCCGCCCATGCGCGCGCGCTCGGCCGCCGACAGCACGGGCGAGGGCGCTTCCTCCAGCACCTTCTGGTGCCGCCGCTGCAGCGAGCAGTCACGCTCGCCCAGGTGAATGGCCTGGCCCTTGCCGTCGCCGAAGATCTGGAACTCGATGTGGCGCGGGTTCTTGAGATACTTCTCGATATAGACGGCGTCATGGCCGAAGGCGGCCTTGGCCTCGGCCCGGGCTTGGCGGAAGGCACCCTCCAGCATGGCGGCGTTTTCCACCACCTTCATGCCGCGTCCGCCGCCGCCGGCCGCCGCCTTGACCAGCACGGGATAGCCGAAGCGCTCGGCAACGGCGCGGGCCTCGTCCACCGTCTCGACCGCGCCGTCGGAGCCGGGCACCAGCGGCAGGCCGAGCCGGCCCGCCGTGCGCTTGGCCTCCACCTTGTCGCCCATGGTGCGGATATGCTCGGGCGCGGGGCCGACCCAGGTGATGCGATGCTCCTCCACGATCTCGGCGAAGCGCGCATTCTCGGAGAGGAAGCCATAGCCGGGGTGGATGGCATCCGCCTGGGCGATCTCGGCGGCGGCGATGATGTTGGGGATGTTGAGATAGCTGGCCGAGGCCGGCGGCGGGCCGATGCAGATCGCCTCGTCGGCAAGCCGCACATGCTTGGCCTGGGTGTCGGCCGTCGAATGGACGGCGACGGTGCGGATTCCCATCTCGCGGCACGCGCGCAGCACGCGAAGCGCGATCTCGCCGCGATTGGCGATCAGGATCTTGCCGAACATGGGTGCGGCCGGCGCCCTATTCGAGGATGACGAGCGGCTGGTCGAACTCGACCGGCTGCTCGTTCGAGACGAGGATCGCCTTCACCCGCCCGGCCCTGGGCGCGGGGATGGGGTTCATCACCTTCATCGCCTCGACGATGAGCAGCGTGTCGCCGGCCTTCACGCTCGCGCCCTCGGTCACGAAGGGCGGTGCCGTCGGCTCGGGCGAGAGATAGGCGGTGCCGACCATGGGCGACTTCACCGTGCCCGGATGATCGGCGAGGCTCGGGCTGGCGGGTGCTGCCGCAGGCGGGGCGGCGGCCGCCGGGGCCGCCGCCGGCGCCGGGGCGGGCGCCATCACGGCGCCGGCTGCCTGCCGGGCGACGCGGATGGCGCGATCCCCGTCGTGCACCTCGATTTCGGTCAGGTTGGTTTCATCAAGCAGGCTGGCAAGCTGGCGAACCAGCGCGAGCTCCACCCGCATCTTGTCGGACTCCCCCTTGGAAGCGGCCATGGACGATCCTTGTCCTGTTGCTCGGATGCGATGTCGATTACCGTCGTTTCGTCCGGGTGCCTTGCCGCATCGCGGCGGCCGCGTCCAGCGCGAGGGCATAGCCGAGCGGGCCGAACCCCTGGATGATCCCGCGCGCGACCGGCGAGATGAAGCTCAGCTGCCGGAAGGGCTCGCGCGCGGCCGGGTTCGACAGATGCACCTCGATGACGGGTACAGTGATCGCGCTGATCGCGTCCCTCAGCGCGATCGACGTGTGGGTGTAGGCACCGGCGTTCAGGATCACGGCCAGCGCATCGCGGCTGGCAGCCTCGTGCAGCCAGTCGACGAGATGCCCCTCATGGTTCGACTGCCGGCAGTCCACCTCGATGTCGAGCGCGCGGCCCTGCTCGACCAGCCGGCCGGCAATGTCGTCCAGCGTGTCGGTGCCATAGATGTCGGGCTCGCGCGTGCCGAGCAGGTTGAGGTTGGGGCCGTTCAGCACCATCACCAGTGCGGCCATCGGTTGCGCTCCTCATGGTTGAGCCCTGTGATGCGGGCCTTATAGGCGGCGCCATGGAAATCGCCATCACCCTCAATGGAGAGCCGCGCCGCCTTGCGGCCGGCACGCGCCTCGCCGGTCTCGTCGAGCAACTGGCGCTGCCCGCCGGCCGCGTCGCCGTCGAGCGCAACCGTGCGATCGTGCCGCGCAGCGAATGGGCCTCGACCGAGCTTGCCGAGGGCGATTGCCTCGAGATCGTGCATTTCGTGGGCGGCGGCAGCGGCGAAGCCCCGGCCGACGACGGCTGGACGGTGGCGGGCCGCCGGTTCCGCTCAAGGCTCATCGTCGGCACCGGCAAGTATCGCGACTATCGGCTGAACGCGGCGGCCGCCGAGGCGGCTGGCGCCGAGATCGTGACGGTGGCGGTTCGCCGCGTCAACCTGACCGACCGGTCGCAGCCCCTGCTGACCGACTTCCTCTCGCCCGAGCGCTTCACCTATCTGCCCAACACCGCCGGCTGCTTCACGGCCGAGGATGCGCTCAGAACCCTGCGGCTGGCGCGCGAGGCCGGCGGCTGGACGCTGGTGAAGCTCGAGGTGCTGGCCGACCAGAAGACGCTGTTCCCCGACGTGGTCGAGACGATCCGCGCGACCGAAACGCTGGTGAAGGAAGGCTTCGACGTGATGGTCTACACGACCGACGATCCCGTCGTCGCCCGCCGGCTGGAGGATGCGGGCGCGGCCGCCATCATGCCGCTGGGCGCCCCGATCGGCTCGGGGCTGGGCATCCAGAACCGGGTCAACATCCGTCTCATCGTCGAGCAGGCCCGGGTGCCCGTGCTGGTCGATGCCGGGGTCGGCACGGCATCCGACGCGGCGATCGCCATGGAACTGGGCTGCGACGGGGTGCTGATGAACACGGCGATCGCCGAAGCGAAGGACGCGGTCAGGATGGCACGGGCCATGAAGGCCGCCGTCGAGGCGGGGCGCGACGCCTATCTCGCCGGGCGGATGCCCGTCCGCCGCTATGCCGATCCGTCGAGCCCGCTTGCCGGGCTGATCTAGGCCGGGCGCAGGGCCCGGCGGCTGGCGCACCAGCCGTGCGCGCAGGCCTGGCGGCCGTCCTCGCCCGGGCCGGCGGGGGCGCCGTCGGGCTGGCTCCAGGCGATCCCGGCGGCCGTGCAGAGCGGCACCTGTCCCAGCGCGAGCGGCGGCGCAGTCGCGTTCGCCAGCGCGACGAGCAGCAGGGCCGGAAGCGTCGCGTTCAGCATGGGCGGTCGTCCGCCTCCTCGTCGAGGATGCGAAGCGCCGCCCCGTCCAGATCCTCATACTGGCCCGACCGCAGGCTCCACAGGAAGGCGGCGAGCCCGGCAAGCCCGGCCAGCAGCGCAAGCGGGATGAGGAGGGCAAGCCCGGTCATTCGGGCACCTTCAGGCGAAGCGCATTGCCGACCACGATCACCGAGGAGAGCGACATGGCAAGGGCGGCAACCAAGGGCGTGACGAGGCCGGCAATCGCGATCGGCACGGCCAGCACATTGTAGCCGATGGCGGCCACGAAGTTCTGCCGGACGTGGGCGTCGGCACGGCGCGCGGTTTCCAGAGCCTGCGGCACGGCCATCAGCCCCGGCTGCACGAACAGCAGGTCGGCCGCCGTCTGCCCGGCGTCCGACGCGCTCGATGGCGCGATCGACGCATGGCCGGCGGCCAGCATGGGCGCGTCGTTGAGGCCGTCGCCCACCACCAGCACGCGCCGGCCTTGGGCGGCCAGCGCCTCGATGGCGGCGAGCTTGTCGGCCGGCGACTGGCGGGCGGCCCAGCGCGTCACCCCCAGCATCTTCGCCACGGCCTCGACCGCCGGCGCCCGGTCGCCCGAGAGGATCCGGACATCGAGCCCTGCCGCCTTCAGCCGCGCGATGGCGGCTGCCGAATCGGGCCGCAGCGGATCCTCGAAGGCGAGGCTGAGCGGCGCCGCGTCGCCATCGGCAAGGCCCAGCTGCAGCAGGTCGGGGTGGTCGGCGCGCTCGGGCGCGCCCACCCAGTCCGGCCGGCCGAGCCGCACGCGGCGGCCCTCGACCATGCCTTCAAGGCCGAGGCCCGTCACCTCGGTCACGTCGCTGGCAGCCGCCGGCTTGAGGCCTGCATGCCGCGCGGCTGCCACAAGCGCGCGCGACAGCGGGTGGCGGCTGTGGAGCGCCAGGCCGGCGGCGCGCGCCAGGGCCTCGGCCGGCAGAACTTCGGCATTCGCAAGGCGGGGTTCGCCCAGCGTCAGCGTGCCCGTCTTGTCGAGCACCACCGTGGTGCAGGCGGCCAGCCGTTCCAGCGCCGAGCCGTCCTTCACGAGGATCCCGCGCCGCATCAGCACCGAGGCGGCGCGCACCTGCACGGCGGGCACGGCAAGCCCCAGCGCGCAGGGGCAGGTGATGATGAGGACGGCGACCGCGATCACGATCGCCTGGTGCAGTGTCGCGCCGGCCACCAGCCAGCCGATCGCCGAGGCCAGCGCCGTCAGGTGAACGGCCGGCGCGTAGAGGCGCGCGGCGCGGTCGGCGATCCGCACATAGCGCTGCCGTCCGCCCTCGGCCGCTTCCATCAGGCGGATCACCTGCGCGAGGAAGCTGGCCTCGCCGACCCGCGTGGCCCTGAGGGCCAGCGGCGCCTCGAGGTTCAGGGTGCCGGCCAGCACCTCGTCGCCGGCTGACGCCCGCTCGGGCAGGCTCTCCCCGGTCACCAGGCTTCGGTCGAGGCTGGACTGGCCTTCGAGCACGAGGCCGTCCACCGGCACCCGCTCGCCGGCCGCGACCAGCACCGTCATGCCGGGCGCCACCGCCTCGATGGGGCGCATTTCGGTCGAGCCGTCGGGGCCGCGCACCAGCGCGCCGCGCGCCGACTGCTTGAGCAGCGCCGCGACCCCGCTTCGCGCCCGGTCGCGCATCAGGGCATCGAGCGTCCGGCCGATCAGCAGGAAGAAGATCAGCATCACGGCCGCGTCGAAATAGGCGTGGCGGCCGGACGTGAAGGTCTCGTGGAGCGAGAGGGCGGCCGCCAGCAGGATCCCGATCGAGATCGGCACGTCCATGTTGGTCCGCCCGTGCCTGAGCGCACCCCACGCCGAGGCGAAGAAGGGCTGGCCAGCATAGGCGATGGCGGGAATCGCGATCAGCGCCGAGATGAGGTGGAAGAGATCGCGCGTGGCACCATCCGCCCCCGACCAGACCGAGACGGACAGGAGCATGATGTTCATGGCGGCAAAGCCTGCCACCCCGAGCGAGCGGATCAGCCGCCTGGTTGCCGGATCGGCGCCCTGCGCCTCGGCGTCGGCAGGCGCGAAGGGGCGCGCCTCGAAGCCGGCCGCGTCGACGGCAGCGACGATCCGGTCGGCCGACAGCCGCGCCGGATCCCACTCGACGGTCAGCCTCCGGGTCGTGAAGTTGACCCGCCCGAGGCGAACCCCCGGCAGCGACCGGACGGCGCCTTCCACCTTGCGGATGCAGCCGGCGCAGTGGACGCCGGGCACGTGCAGGTCGATCCGGCGGGTGTCGGCCGCCGGCTCGGCGACGAACAGGTCGAGCCCCGAGGGCGGGGCCGGCCGGTCGGGCGGTGGCGCAGCAAGCGTTGCCATCAGCCGGCCGCCAGCCGCTGCTCGAGGTAGAAGCGCTCCGGCCCACGGATGAGGCGAAGCTCGAGCGTCCAGGCGCCCGGCGCCAGCCCGTGCCGGGCCTCGTAGCGGCCCGGCGCCGTCTCGACGAGCGCGACCGTGCGCGCCGGCGCCTCGCCGAAGGGGTGGGAGAGTGTTGCGACCGCGCGCAGGCCTTCAAGCGGCGTGTCGCGGGCGGAGCGGGCTTCGACCAGCAGCCGGTCGCCGGCGAGGCCCGCCGTCACCTGCCAGCCGAGCGCCTTCTGCGCCCGCCCCTCGGCCAGCCAGCCGTTGAACTTCTGGCTGGCGACATAGCTGTTCTCGACGACCAGGCCGGGATGCGACCGGCTGGCCAGCAGCGCGAGCGTCAGGTTGACCGCCACCACCACCGCAAAGCCGCCGCCGATCACCACCAGCGCGTGCCGGCCGGTGAAGCCGCGCCCGCCGCGCGCGCTCATCGGGCCGGCCCCGAGAAGCGCGCGGTGGCGCTGGCTTCGGCGCCGTCGCCGCCGCCCGCCTCGATCGCGCGGGCCACGAACCGGACCTCGGCCGTCTCGCCCGCGACGCTTGCGGCGGGAATCCGGACGTGCAGCCGCTTCGAATCGATCCCGTCCGGGCGGACGGCAAGCTCGATCCGTGGCGAGGGCGCAGCATCGCCCGCCGGATCGACGATGAGGGCTCCGGCAGGCCCTTCCACGCGCACCTCGAAGCGGGGGGGGGGGGGGTCCTTGTTTGGTCGCTTCCCCCCGGGGGTGTTTTTTCCCGTCCCCTCCCACCCCCTGACGTAGAGAGGGGTGCGCTCCTGCGAAACGAGGATGTCCATCCGCTCGCGGCCGGCGAGCACGAACAGCATGCCGAGCCCGATCGCCGACCAGAGCGTGAAGTAGAGGAGAACGCGCGGCCGGGCGATGACCTTCCACATCGGCTTCAGCGGCTCGCCCTTCGATTCGGCCACATCGCGCCTGAGGGTCGAATAGCCGATGAGGTCGGCGGGCCGGTCGAGCTTGGCCATCACCTCGTTGCAGGCATCGATGCACAGCGCGCAGGTGATGCACTCGAGCTGGGGCCCCTCGCGGATGTCGATCCCGGTGGGGCACACATGGACGCAGGCAAGGCAGTCCACGCAGTCGCCGACCGCCTCGGGGTGCGCCGCCCTTTCCTTGACGCTGCCGCGCGGCTCGCCGCGCCACGCCTTGTAGGTGACGATGAAGCTGTCCTCGTCGAGCATGGCCGACTGGATGCGGGGCCAGGGGCACATGTAGGTGCACACCTGCTCGCGCATGAGGCCGGCGAGCGACCAGGTGGTGAAGGTGAGAACGCCGATCGACGCCCAGGCGACGAACGGCGCGCTGCCGTCGATCAGCTGGCGCGCCAGCGTCGGCGCGTCGGCGAAGTAGAAGACCCAGGCGCCCCCGGTCAGCAGCGCGATCAGCAGCCAGACGGCATGTTTGGAGACCCGCTTGGCGAGCTTGCCTGCCGACATCGGGGCCTTGTCGAGGCGGATGCGCTCGTTGCGGTCGCCCTCGATCCAGCGTTCGACCGCCATGTAGAGGTCGGTCCAGACCGTCTGCGGGCAGGCATAGCCGCACCAGGCGCGGCCGACGGTCGTGGTGACGAGGAACAGGCCGATCCCGGCCATGATGAGGAGGCCCGCCACATAGTAGAATTCCTGGGGCCAGATCTCGATCGGCCCGAAGAAGAAGCGCCGGTTGGCGAGATCGACGAGCACCGCCTGGTCGGGCGCATGGGGCCCGCGGTCCCAGCGGATCCAGGGCGTGATGTAGTAGATGGCGAGCGTGACGAAGAGGATGGCCCACTTCAGCCGGCGGAAGGGGCCCGACACCTTCTTCGGATGCACCTTCACCCGGCGCTTGTAGAAGACCGGCTCGGCCGGCGGCGCGCCGGGCGCGGGTCGAAGGGCGGGCATGTCGGTCACGCGCCGCCGCCAAGGCTGTGGACATAGGCCGTCAGCTTGCGGATCGTCGCCTCGGGCAGCCGCCCCTGCCAGCCGGGCATCACGCCGGCCCGGGCGTTGGTGATCGTTTCCTTCAGCGCCGCCCGGTCCCCGCCGTAGAGCCAGATCCCGTTGGTGAGGTTGGGCGAGCCAAACTCGCGCATCCCCTTGCCGTCGGGGCCGTGGCAGGCGGCGCACTGCTGGGCGAAGATGGCGCTGCCGCGCGCCGCCAGGGCCGCATTGTGCTCCTGGCCGGAGATGGCGCGCACATGCTCGACCACCTCGTCGATCTCCCGCGCCGAGAGCAGGCCGTCGCGCCCGAAGGCCGGCATCATCGACTGGCGGGTCTCGGGGTCGCCGGGGTGGCGGATCCCGTGCTTGAGGGTGGTGTGGATGTCCTCGATGGTGCCGCCCCACAGCCACTCGTCGTCGTTGAGGTTGGGATAGCCGACGCCGCCCGCCGCGCCCGAGCCGTGGCACTGCACGCAATGCACCTTGAAGGCCGACCGCCCGCCTTCGATCGCGGCGTTCCACAGCGCCGGATCCTGGCGAAGCTCGGCGAGCGGGATGCGCTCGATGTCCTTCAGCACCGCCGCCCGGCTGGCCTCCAGCTCGGCCACTTCGCGCTCCACCTTGGCCCGGCTCGACCAGCTGAGCAGGCCCTGGCTGTAGCCCGAGCCGGTCGGCAGCGGGATCGCCGGGTAGAGGATCATGTACACGGCGGAAAAGGCGATGGTCGCGTAGAAGATCCACAGCCACCAGCGCGGCAGCGGGTTGTTCAGTTCCTCGATTCCGTCCCACTCGTGCCCCGTGGTGCCGGGGCCGGCCGGATGCTCGGGGTCGCGCGCGCTCATCGGCCGGTCTCCTCGTCGTGCGGCTGGTCGTCGGTGAAGGGGATCAGGCGGGCCCTTGCATGATGGTCGCGCGCCGCCGGCCGGAAGGCCCAGCCGACGAGGCCCGCGAAGGCCAGCACCATGAACAGCAGCCCCCAGCTGTCGGCGAGGGATCGCAGCGTCTGATAGTCCATGGGGGTCCGCTCCTCAGCGCCGGTTGGCCTCGGGCACGTAGCTGTCGAAATCGACCAGCGTGCCCAGCATCTGCAGATAGGCGACCAGCGCATCCATCTCGGTCAAGCGGGCCGGGTCGCCGTCGAAGTCGCGCACCTGGGCCTTGGGGTAGCGCCGCTCGAGGTCGGTCGGGTCGGCGTTCGGGTCGGCCTGGGTGCGAAGGTCGGCCAGCGCCTGGGCGATCATCTCGTCCGTGTAGGGCACGCCGAGCGCGCGGTTGGCCTTCAGGTGGGCGGCGATGTCGTCGGCCTTCAGCAGCCGCTCCTTCAGGAAGGGATAGGCCGGCATGATCGACTCCGGCACCACGGCCTTGGGCGCGACAAGGTGCTGGACGTGCCACTCGTCCGAATAGCGGCCGCCCACCCGGGCAAGATCCGGGCCGGTGCGCTTGGAGCCCCACTGGAAGGGCCGATCGTACATGCTTTCGGCCGCGAGGCTGTAGTGGCCGAAGCGCTCCGCCTCGTCACGGAAGGGGCGGATCATCTGCGAGTGGCAGGTGTAGCAGCCCTCGCGGACGTAGATGTTGCGCCCGGCCAGTTCCAGCGGCGTGTAGGGGCGCACGCCTTCCACCTTCTCGATGGTGTTCTCCAGCAGGAACAGCGGCACCAGCTGGAACAGGCCGCCGACCATCACGACGACGAGGGTGAGCACGCCGAGCAGGGTGACGTTGCGCTCGATCTTCTGGTGGCGGGTCAGGCTTGCCATGCTCGGCTCCTCACTCGGCGGCCTGCGGCTGGGCGGGCGCCAGCGGCCGGTCGATACGGGGGTTCCAGGGTTCGCCGGCATCGAGCGGCGCTTCGGCCCGCACCCGGCCCTTGGCCGTCATCCAGATGTTGACGACCATGACGAGCGATCCGCCGAAGTAGAGCAGGCCACCCAGCAGGCGGATGAGATAATAGGGATGCATGGCCGCCGTGACTTCGGCGAAGGAATAGACGAGATAACCCTCGGCATTATACTCGCGCCACATCAGGCCCTGCATGATGCCGGCCACCCACATCGAGGCGGTGTAGAGCACGATTCCGGCCATCGCGAGCCAGAAGTGCCAGTTGATCATCCTGAGCGAGTAGAGGCGACTGACACCGAACACGCGCGGGGCGAGGAAATACATGCAGGCGAAGCTGATCATGCCGACCCAGCCAAGCGCGCCCGAGTGGACGTGGCCGATCGTCCAGTCAGTGTAGTGCGACAGCGCATTCACCGACTTGATCGACATCATCGGGCCTTCGAAGGTGGACATGCCGTAGAAGGCGAGCGCTGCCACCATCATGCGGATGATCGGGTCGGTGCGGATCTTGTCCCACGCACCTTCCAGCGTCATCAGGCCGTTGATCATGCCGCCCCAGCTCGGCATCCACAGCATGACCGAAAAGACCATGCCGAGCGTCTGCGCCCAGTCGGGCAGCGCCGTGTAATGGAGGTGGTGCGGGCCGGCCCAGATGTAGAGGAAGATCAGGCTCCAGAAGTGGACGATCGACAGCCGGTAGGAATAGACCGGCTTCCCGGCCTGCTTCGGCATGAAGTAATACATCATGCCGAGGAAGCCGGCGGTCAGGAAGAAGCCGACCGCATTGTGGCCGTACCACCACTGCGTGAGGGCATCCTGGACGCCGGCCCACACGGGATAGCTCTTGGGGCCGAAGCCGACCGGCAGCGCCAGGTTGTTCACCACGTGCAGCATGGCGATCGTGATGATGAAGGCGAGGTAGAACCAGTTGGCGACGTAGATGTGCGGCTCGCGCCGGTTCACGAGCGTGCCGACGAAGACGGCGAGATAGGCGACCCACACGATGGTGAGCCAGAGATCGACATACCACTCCGGCTCGGCATATTCCTTGGACTGGGTGATGCCGAGCACATAGCCGCTGGCGGCCAGCACGATGAACAGCTGGTAGCCCCAGAAGACGAACCAGGCGAGATCCGGCGCCCACAGCTTCGCGCGGCTGGTGCGCTGCACCACCCAGAAGCTGGTGGCGAGCAGCGCATTGCCGCCGAAGGCGAAGATGACGGCCGAGGTGTGCAGCGGCCGCAGGCGCCCGAAGCTCGTGTATTCCAGCCCGAGGTTGAGCGCCGGCCAGGTGAGCTGGGCGGCGATCACCACGCCGACGAGCAGGCCGACGGTGCCCCAGAAGACGGTGGCGATGACGCCCGCCTTCACCACGCCATCATGGTAGCCGCCGTTCGAGCGATCCGGCAGGATCCAGCTGCCATCCGTCGTCGGCGCGAGCCGGCCCAGCGTCGTGACGAGCGCCAGGATGGCGGCGACGAGGATGATGACGCCATGGATGGCGAACCCCGCCGTCGTCGCGGTCGCGATCATGAACAGCGCCATGATGGCGAACAGAAGCGCCGCGCCGGCCTGCAAGGTGGCAGTCATGAAAGGAACCCCCGCAACAGTTGCTGGGGGCAGCCGTTGCATGGGGCCGGCGCGCGCGGCCTTGATCCCGGTCAAACGCCGGGGCGAAGGGCGGGCGCGGCGAAGTGGCGCAGCCGCGCGGGCGCGGTCAGGCGGTCAGCTCAGAGCCGTTCGATCACGCCAGCGGGTGGTCACACCCGTTCGATCACGCCAGCGGGTGGTCACACCCGCTCGATCACAATCGCCGGGGCCATGCCGCCGGCCGCGCACATGGTCACCAGGCCGCGCTTCAGGTCGCGCCGCTCCAGCTCGTCGAGGAGGGTGCCGATGAGGATCGAGCCGGTCGCCCCGATTGGGTGGCCGAGCGCGATGGCCCCGCCGTTCACATTCACCTTCTCGCGGTCGAGCCCGAGGTCGCGGATGAACTTCTCGGCGACGACGGCGAACGCCTCGTTGATCTCGAACAGGTCGATGTCGTCCAGCGTGAGGCCAGCCTTCGCCAGCACCTTTCTTGCGGCCGGGACCGGCGCGTTCAGCATCAAGGTGGGGCAGTCCCCCATGTTTGCCATGGCGACGATCCGGGCGCGCGGCTTCAGCCCGTTCTTGTCCGCATAGGCCTTGGAGGTCACGAGCACCGCGGCCGCGCCATCGACCACGCCCGAGGAATTGCCGGCATGGTGGACATGACCGATCTCGAGGTCGGGGTAGCGCTGGTTGATGAGGCCGCGGAAGGTGGTGCCACGCTCGTCGAGCGGCACGTCGGCCAGCTTCGCGAAGGCCGGCTCGAGCTGCGAAAGCCCTTCGAGCGTCGTCTGCGGGCGGGGATATTCCTCGTGGGACAGCGCGACCGATCCATCCTCGTTGAAGACCGGGACGACCGAGCGGTCGAAGCGGCCCTCGGCGATGGCCCGGGCGGCGCGCTGCTGGCTCTCGTAGGCGAGCGCGTCGAGGTCGGCGCGGCTGATCCCCTCGAGGCTGGCAATCGCGTCCCCGCACACCCCCTGGTGCGACTGCGGGTGGATCTTCTGGAGATGCAGATTGCCCGAGCCGACCATCATTGCGGGCAAGCCCGCGGCGCGTTCCTCGGCGGCCATCGTGGCCGTCAGCGACATCATCTCGGTGCCGCCGGCGATCACGCAGTCCTCCATGCCGCTCATCACGCTGGCGGCCGCGAGGTTCACGCTGGTGATGCCGCCGCCGCAGAAACGGTCGAGCGTGACGCCCGACGAGCGGATGTCATAGCCGGCATCCAGCGCCGCCATCCGGCCGAGATCGCCCCCCTGCTTTCCCTTCTGGGTGCTGGTCGACCAGATGACGTCATCGACGGTCGCGGTGTCGAGGCCGTTGCGCTCGGCAAGTGCCTTCAGCACCGTTGCGGCCAGATGCTGCGGGTGCAGGTGCGACAGCGCGCCCTTGCCGGGCTTGCCCACCCCGCGCGGGGTGCGGAC
>JBKBUL010000060.1:0-12965 GCA_046290045.1 Sphingomonadaceae bacterium | reverse complement strand
TGCGCCGATCCTTCTCTCTCCGGACCCAGCGCTCGCGCACTGGCTCCTCGGGTAGGATTGGCTGCGCCGATCCTTCTCTCTCCGGACCCAGCGCTCGCGCACTGGCTCCTCGGGTAGGATTGGCTGCGCCGATCCTTCTCTCTCCGGACCCAGCGCTCGCGCACTGGCTCCTCGGGTAGGATTCGAACCTACGACCGTCCGATTAACAGTCGGATGCTCTACCGCTGAGCTACCGAGGAAGACGCGCTTGAAGCCGTGCGCCATAGGGCAGCGTTGACGGCGTGGCAAGGGCGGGGAAAGCAGGCGGCCCATGCGCTTCTTCTTCCACCCCGGCTATGTGGCGCCGCTGCCGTCGGGGCATCGGTTCCCGATGTCGAAATATGAGGCGACGCGCGACGCGCTGGCTGCGGCCGGCGCGCGGTTCGAGGCGCCGGAGGAAGCGCCCCGCGCGCTGGTGGTGGGCGCGCATGCGGAAACCTACGTGGACCAGGTGCTCAGCGCGCGCGTTCCGCCCGCCATCGAGCGGCGGATCGGCTTTGCCGTGACGCCCGCCGTCGCGCGGCGGTCACGCCTGTCGGTCGCCGGCACGCTGGCGGCGGCCGAGGCGGCGCTCGATTCGGGGTTCGCGGCGAATGTCGCCGGCGGCTCGCACCACGCCATGCCGGATCATGGGGCAGGCTATTGCGTGCTGAACGACCTGGCGGTGGCCGCCCGCGCGCTGCTGGCCTCGGGGCGGGTGCGGCGGCTCCTCATCCTCGACCTCGACGTGCACCAGGGCGACGGGACGGCGGTGTGCCTTGCCGACGAGCCGCGGGCCTTCACCGTCTCCATCCATGCCGAGAAGAATTTCCCGGCGCGGAAGGCGCGATCCGACCATGACATCGCGTTGCCCGACGGCACGGGGGACGAGGCCTATCTGGACCTGCTGGCGGACGCGCTGCCGGGCCTCATCGAGGCGGCGCGGCCCGACCTCATGCTGGTGCAGGCCGGCGTGGACGTGCACGCCGACGACCGGCTGGGGCGGCTTGCGCTGAGCGATGCGGGGATCGTGGCGCGAAGCCGGCTGGTGGCAGACGCGGCGCGAACATGGGGGCTGCCCGTCGCGGCGACGCTGGGCGGCGGCTATGACGCGGATGTCGCGCGGCTGGGCCGGCGGCACGCGGCGGCGCTGCTGGCGCTTGGCGGCCACATTCTCGACGAAACCGGTTGTGAAGGGCTGGCGAACGGGCCTAGATGACGCCACGACGACAAGAGGACATGTCATCCATGGCGACGGCCGCGAAGCTGGCGGACGAGACGGAGGCCGGGGCTTCCGAGGCACAACGGGAATCGGTGGTGGTGCGCTTCGCCGGGGACTCCGGCGACGGCATGCAGCTGACGGGCGGGCAGTTCACCCTCTCGACGGCGCTGGCCGGCAATGATCTCGCCACCTTCCCGGACTTTCCGGCGGAGATCAGGGCGCCGCAGGGCACGCTGTTCGGCGTGTCGGCCTTCCAGATCCACTTCGGCTCGAACCGGATCGACACGGCGGGCGACGAGCCGGACGTGCTGATCGCGATGAACCCGGCGGCGCTGAAGACCAACCTGCCCGCGCTTCGCAAGGGCGGCCTCGTCATCGCCGATGCGGGCGAGTTCAACGAGCGCAACCTGAAGAAGGCGAAGTACGAGACGAACCCGCTGGAGGACGGCAGCCTCGCCCCCTACCAGCTGCTCGCCTTCGACATCTCGCGCCAGACTCTGGAAAGCGTGAAGGCCTTCGGGCTGGGCAACAAGGATGCGCTGCGCTGCAAGAACATGTGGACGCTGGGGCTGGCGCTGTGGATGTTCGGGCGCAAGCGCGCGCCGATCATCGACTGGCTACGCCTGAAGTTCGGATCGAACGAGCTGCTGCGCGAGGCGAACATCGCCGCGCTCAACGCCGGCCATGCCTATGGTGAGACGGCCGAGCTGTCGGGCCCGCTGAAGCAGTTCCGGCTCGCCCCGGCCGACGCCGAGCCGGGGCTTTACCGAACGGTGACGGGGGCGGACGCGCTGTCGCTCGGGCTCGTTGCGGGCGCCAAGCTCTCGGGCCTGCCGATGTTCTTCGGCGGCTATCCGATCACCCCGGCGTCCGCCATCCTGCACGCGCTGGCGCGGTTGAAGGAGTTCGACGTCACCACCTTCCAGGCCGAGGACGAGATCGCCGCCATCTGCGCGGCGATCGGGGCGGCCTATGCCGGGCATCTGGCCGTTACCTCCTCCTCGGGGCCGGGAATCGCGCTCAAGACCGAGGCCATGGGGCTTGCGGTGATGACCGAGCTGCCGCTGGTGATCATCAACTCGCAGCGCGGCGGCCCCTCGACGGGCCTGCCGACCAAGACCGAGCAGTCCGACCTCTACCAGGCGGTGTTCGGGCGCAACGGCGACACGCCGATGCCGGTGATCGCCGCGCGCAGCCCGGCCGACTGCTTCGAGGTGGCGATCGAGGCGTGCCGGCTGGCGCTCGGCTTCATGACGCCGGTGATGCTGCTGACCGACGGCTATATCGCGAACGCCGCCGAGCCCTGGCGGGTGCCGGCCGCGCACGACTTCGAGCCCTTCCCGGTGCAGTTCCACGAGGAGCGGCCGCCCGAGGGGCAGCATCTGAACCCCTATGCGCGCGACCCCGACACGCTGAAGCGGGTGTGGGTGAAGCCGGGAACGCCCGGCCTGATGCACCGGATCGGCGGCATCGAGAAGAACTACGACACGGGCAACATCGACTACAGCCCCGAGAACCACCAGCGCATGACCGACACGCGAAAGGCGAAGATCGACGGGATCGCGCGCCACATTCCCCCGCAGGCCGTCGAGGTGGGGCCCGGAAGCGGGCCGCTCGCGGTCGTCGGCTGGGGCTCGACCTACGGGCCGATCCGGCAGGCGGTGGAGCGGGTGCGGGCCGAGGGGCATGACGTGGCGCACATCCACATCCGCCACATCTGGCCCTTCCCCGCCAATCTCGGCCAGCTGCTCAAGGGCTATGAGCGGGTGCTGGTGCCGGAGATGAACACCGGGCAGCTGAAGACGCTGATCCGCGACCAGTTCCTGGTGGATGCGAAGCCGCTCAACAAGGTGTCGGGCCAGCCCTTCCGCATCGCGGAGATCGAGGCGGCCATCCGGGAGATGCTGAGGCCATGAACGAGCTGACGAGGATCGTGCCGGCGACAAGGCCCGACGACTGGGCCTCCGACCAGGAGGTGCGCTGGTGCCCGGGGTGCGGCGACTATGCCATTCTGAAGGCGGTGCAGCGGGTGATGCCCGAGCTGGGCGTGGAGCCGCACAACACGGTGTTCGTGAGCGGGATCGGCTGCTCCAGCCGCTTTCCCTATTACATGGAGACCTACGGCTTCCACACCATCCACGGCCGCGCGCCGGCGATCGCGACGGGGGTGAAGCTCGCCAACCCCGAGCTCGACGTGTGGATCATCACCGGCGACGGGGACTCGCTCTCGATCGGCGGCAACCACACGATGCACCTGCTTCGCCGCAACCTCGACTGCCAGCTGCTGCTGTTCAACAACGAGATCTATGGGCTGACGAAGGGGCAATATTCGCCGACCTCGCGCACCGGCACGCGCTCGCCCTCCTCGCCGGCCGGCTCCGTCGAGCGGCCCGTGAGCCCCTGCGCCTTCGCGCTGGGGGCGGGCGCGCGCTTCATCGCGCGCACCATCGACACGGCGCAGAAGCACATGCCCGAGGTGCTGAAGCGCGCGCACGCGCATCGGGGGGCAAGCTTTGTCGAGATCTACCAGAATTGCGTGGTCTACAATGACGGGGCGTTCGAGGGCTTCACCGACAAGAAGACGGCCGGATTGACCCAGATCTGGCTGGAGCATGGCAAGCCGATGCTGTTCGCCAACGGCACCAAGGGGCTGACGCTGAACCGCGAGACGCTGCGCCTCGAGGTGGTGGATGTGCTCGACGGCGACATGAGCCGGGTGATCGTGCACGACGAGACCAACAAGGCGGTGGCCGCCATGCTGATCGAGATGCCCTTCCCGGCCTTTCCGGTGGCGCTCGGCGTCCTCTACTGCGATCCGGCGACGAGCTTCGACGCGGCGGTCGCCGAACAGACGCGGCGCGTGGTGGGCGACAGGGTGGCGGACTTCAACGCGCTTCTGAAGCGCGGCCAGACCTGGGAGGTGACGCCGCACGCCTGAGGCGCCGCCGCGTGCGGGGGATGGCGCGGCGTTGGTGCGTAACACCCCCGTGCACGCGATGCTGGACCCGGCGGGCGACGACGAGACGCGGCTGATCGCGCGCGTGGCAGCCGGCGACCGGGCGGCGTTTTCGGCGCTGGCGGCGCGGCTGGCGCGGCCGGGGCTGGGGCTTGCGGTGCGGGTGCTGGGCGACCGGGCGCTGGCCGAGGATGCGGTGCAGGACGCGCTCGTGAAGCTGTGGCGCGAGGCGCACCGCTTCGACCCGGCGCGCGGCAGCCTGGCCGGCTGGTGGCGGCGGATCCTGGTGAACTGCGCGCTCGACGGTCGCCGGCGATTGCGGCCGGCCGACGACCTCGAGGCGGCGCGCGATGTCGCCGACCCGGCGGCGGGGCCCGAGGATGCGGCCGATGCGGCGGCGCTGGCGGCGCGGGTGCAGGGGGCGATGGCGGGGCTTCCGGCGCGGCAGCGCGCCGCCCTTGCCCTGTTCCACGCCGAGGGGCTGACCATGGCCGAGATCGGCGAGGTGCTGGAGACGAGCGAGAAGGCCGTCGAGGGGCTGCTGCTTCGCGGGCGCGCGGCGCTGCGCGAGCGGCTCTGGGATCTGAAGGACGCGATGCGATGAGCGACGACAGGAAGCACAGCGAGGACAGGCTCGACCGGGCGCTGGAGGCCTGGGGCCGGGCCGATCCGCTGGACGCCGCGGGGGATGCTGCGGCGATCGGGCGTATCCTTGGGCATGTCGAGGCTGCACTCGAGACCCCCGAACGAGCCAGGCGGCACTGGCTGCCGTGGCTGGCGGGCGGGGGTGCGGCTGCCGCCTCGGTTGCGGTTGCGCTGTTGCTGGCGCCGCCCACCCAACGCCAAGGCGCACCCGATGGGGCGCCCGTGGCGATGGCGGCGGCCATCCCCGACGAGGGGGCCAGCTTCGCGCTGCTCTACACCCCGACAATCGACGAGGAACTGATCCTGTGATGAAGACCCTGACCCCCCTGATGATCGCCGGTGCGCTGGCCGCCCCGGCGCTGGCCCAGAACCCGCCCCCGCCGCCGGCCGGCGCGCAGGCTGCCCCCGAGCCGGGGCCGACGCGCGTCTACCGCATGGAACGCCGGATGGGCTTCGGCAATGTCAGCCCCGAAGGCCGAAAGGTGCTGGTGGAGGCGATGCGGATGTCGAAGGAAGACCGCGCCGCCATCATCGCCCAGCGCGACCGGATCAACGAGCTGCTTGCGGCCGACCGGCTGGACGTGGCGGCGCTGAGGCGGGCCATGGAGGCCGAGCGCCGGCTGGTGGATCATCATCATGCGCGTCGCCAGGCAGCCATGCTGGACGCCTTCCAGAAGCTGAGCGCGGAGGATCGCAAGGCCTTCGCGGCCGATGCGCGCCGGGGCCGGGCCATGGCCGAGGGTCGGACCGAGGAATGGCGGCGCTGGGCCGAGGAAATCCGCCGGCGGATGCGCGACCTGCCGCCCCCGCCGCCCGCGGCGCCCGCCGCCCCGTCCACGGGTATCGACCTCGACTGACGCGGGGCCCCCTGCCCCTCAGCCGCGCTCCAGCGGCTGGGTGAGGCAGTGGGGGCCGCCGTGCCAGGCCCAGAGCTCGCGCGCCTCGAAGCTGTCGACCGCGATGCCATCGGCTTCGAGCGCGGCCTTCGTCGCCGGGTTGCCGGCATAGGCGATGACCCGGCCGGGGGTGGCCTGCACCACATTGGCGGCCTGGCGGCGAAGCTCGGGATAGGCGACTTCCATGAAATGGGTGAAGCCGGCCTGGTCCCCCGAGGGGCGGGGGCCACCGACGAAGGTGAGGCGGTAGCGCTGCTGGCGCAGGTAATCGACGAGCTTCAGATCCCCCAGCGTGTCCTTCTTTCCGGTGCCGCGCGCGTAGAAGGTGACCTTGCCGAACTTCCTGAGCATCTCGAGCCCGGCTTCGGCATCCTTCTCGTCGAGCAGGCTGTCGGCCCGCGCCCCGCGCAGGAAGCGCGACAGCGGATTGTCCTCGGCATGGGCCTTCTCGAGCAGCCACGGCACGGCGAGCCCGTGGCGCGGGGCGACATGGGTGAAATAGGTGTCGAGGTGGAGGAGCAGCACCCGGAGCGGCCAGAGGGCGCCCCAGCTGTTGGTGCCGGGCCGCGGCGGCGGCAGGAAGGCGACGTCGCGCGTCTGGACCGTCAGCACGTTCATGTCGAGGCGGCGGGCGAGCAGCGGCGCGACGCGCGGATCGGTGATGTTGCCCACCCCCAGGAACAGCGTGTCGCGATCGACGATCATGGTGTCGCCGCCCTCGATGTTGATGCCCTCCTCGACGGCGTCGAAGACGATGGGGTAGCGCGCGAGCAGCGGCGAGTGGCGGTAGACGAAGCGAAGCAGCATGTTCTCCCGCCGCCGGCGGGCCGAGTTGGCGCGGCAGATAAGGAGGCCGCGCGGCGTCATCACGGCGGAATCGCGGGTCCAGATGGTGCTGACGGTGGAGTCGGCATGCGCCTGCCAGTCGCCGTCCGGCCCGAGTCGGTTGCGGACTGAAGGATCCCGGCCGAGCAGGCGGTCCGGCGTGGCGGCGGCGGGATCGCCGGCAAGGCGCGGGAAGCTGGCGCGAAGCCAGGCCTCGAACACGCCGGAGGGGCGCGTGGCGTCGATGGCTTGCGACAGCGCGTCCCTCAGCTCGACGATGTCGGTGCCGGCGGCGCGAAGCAGCTGCATCAGCCCCTGGTGCTGGCGGACGGCGGCCCCGATGTCGGTCTCGGCGTCGGGAAGCAGGTCGGTCGAGAGGCGGTCATGGTTGGTGTCGCCCGGCGCGAGGCTGTGGACGAGGACCCGCCGGAGCGTGCCGATGTCAGAGGCGAGGAAGGGGGCGGGCTGGGCCTCGAGCCGGGCGCCGAGCGGCAGGGCGGCGGCCGCGAGGCCGCCGAGCATGTCGCGGCGCGTGATGTCGAAGCCCATCCCCCGTCTCCCCCTGTGCCTTGCCGGCGAGGCTAGCCGCCCGGCCGGCAAAGGCAAGGCGGGAGTCAGAAGCGGTAGCCGGCCGTCACGGTGACGGTGCGCGGCGGGCCGTAGAAGCCGATCACCGAATTGCCGAACAGCGCGCCGGGGAAATTGTAGCCGCCGATGCGGTAGCGCTCGTCGGTGAGGTTGCGGCCGTGGACGGCGAGCGTGAAGCGGCTGTCGGCCGATTCCCAGTTGGCCGAGGCATCGAGGAGCACGAAGGCCGGCTGGTCGAGCAGCGGGTTCGGGATCTCGAACTGGCTGTAGCGATCCCGAAGGGCAAGCGCGGGCGTGAGGCTCAAGGTGCCGCCGGCGAGCGGGGCCGACCAGGTGACCGACGTGTTCACCACCCACTTCGGCGTGTTCTGGAAGACGCGCTCGTCGGCGACGTCGACGGGGACGGTGCCGCCGGCGATGAAGGTGAAGAACTCGGTGAACTTCGCATCCGTGTAGCCGAGCGCGAGGTTGAGGCTGAGCCTGTCGGTGGGGCGCGCGGTTGCCTCGAGCTCGAAGCCGCGGATCCGGGCCTTGCCGGCGTTGTCAACGACCGAGGCGACGCCCACGCCCGGGGGCGCGATGGGCGCCTGGACCGTGATCTGCACGTCGCGGTAATCGGAAGCGAAGAAGGCGGCGTTCACGAACAGGCGGCGATCGAGCCAGGCCGACTTCAGGCCGACCTCGAAGCTGTCGATCGTCTCGGGATTGTAGCCGTTGACGGTGTTGGGGGTGAAGACGGCGTCGCCGCGCATGTCGAACCCGCCCGACTTGAAGCCGCGACCCCAGCTTGCATAGAGGTTGAGGTTGCGATCCGGCTGGTAGCTGATGGCGACGCGGGGCGTGACCTTCTCGTCCGAGCGGCTGTTCGTGTAGTTGGTGCGGATGAGGCCGGGGATGGCGGCCGGGTTGCCGAACTCGGGGCTGCGGATGCCGGTGAAGTTCTGGCGGAAGACGGTGCCCGTCTTGTCGTCCTTCGTCCAGCGCAGGCCGCCCGAGATCTTCAGCGTGTCGGTGATGTCGAAGCTGACGTCGCCGTAGAGCGCGTAGCTCTTCGTTCGCACCGTGCCCGAGGTCAGGATCGAGAGATTGGCGAGGCCGAGCACCGTGTCGAAGGCGCCCGACGCGCGGCCGTTCAGATAATAGCCGCCGATCACGCCCTGAAGCCGATCGGTGGTGAAGAGCAGCTGCACTTCCTGGGTGAACTGGCGGTCGTCGTAGAAGGCGGGCACGTCGAGCACGGGGCCGGGCGTGTTGTCGAAGTCGATGAGCGTATCGGTGCGGCCGTCGCGCCAGGCGGTGATGGACTTGGCGGTCAGCGCGTCCGAGAGGCGAAGCTCGCCGGTGACGCTGACGCCCTGGGTCACGACCTTGTTGTCGTCGCCGATGCCGGCGCGGGTGTCGTAGACGTTTGCGAGCGGTTCGAAGGCGGGCTGGCCGGCATTGCCGACGAGGCGGGTGCCGTGGCGCGCGTTCGACTTGTCCTCGGTGCGGTCGCCGGCGACGCGGACGAAGATGGTGCCATCGTCATATTCGGCCGACAGGCGGCCGGCGAGCACGTCGCGATTGTAATGCTCGGCCCCTGTCGTCAGGTTCCGGCCGAAGCCGTCGCGCTGGTACCAGGCGATGCCGCCGCCGATGGCGAGGTTGGCACCGAGCGGGATGGCGACGGTGCCGGTGAGATCGACCTGGTTGTAGCTGCCGTAGCTGCCCTTGACCCGGGCCGTGAACTCGTCGCCGAGACGCCGCGTCACATATTTGACCGCGCCGCCGATGGTGTTGCGGCCGTAGAGCGTGCCCTGCGGCCCGCGCAGGATCTCGATGCGTTCGACGTCGAAGATGTCGAGCACGGCGCCCTGTGGCCGGGCGATGTAGACATCATCGACATAGAGGCCGACACCGGGCTCGAAGCCCCAGAGCGGATCCTGCTGGCCGACGCCGCGGATGAAGGCGATGAGGGTGGAGTTGGAGCCGCGCGCCACCTGCAGCGTGAGGTTGGGCGCCTTGAACTGGAGGGCGGTGATGTCGGGCACGCCGCGCTGCTCGAGCGTTTCGCCGGAGAAGGCGGTGACCGAGATGGGCACCTCGAGGAGCGATTCGTCGCGGCGGCGGGCCGAGACGATGATGTCGCCCTCGAGGGGCGCCGATTCGGCGGCCGGCGACCCTTGCGCGAAGGCCGGCGCGGCGAAGCCGGTGGCGAGGAGGGCAGCGGAGGCGAGAAGCAGGGAACGGCGGGCGGTCTTCATGTCACTCTCCCAAGGCGGGCCCGTTCGGGCTTGCGGCGCGTGTTGCAGGCGGATTACTGAAAGCTGAATCAGGATTCAACTTAGAACCGACATCGGGCGGGGCGGCAGGGAGGGATGGGCCGTGCGTGATGCAGGCGGGACACAGGCGGTGACGGACGGGCCGGCCGAGGTGGCGCCGCGGGTGCCGCGGACCGAGCGTGGCCGGCGGACCCACCGGGCGCTGCTGGATGCCGCCGCGCAGGAGTTCGGGACGCGCGGCTATCACGCGACCGGCATCACCGACATCACCCGGCGGGCGGGCGTGGCGCTGGGCAGCTTCTACACCTGGTTCGAGAGCAAGGAGGCGATCTTCCGCGCGCTCGTCGCCGACCTGTCGGGGCAGGTGCGCGACGCGGTGGCGCCGCATGTGGCGGCCGCGCCCGACGCGCTGGCCCGCGAGGTGGCGGCGACGACCGCCTATCTCGCCTTCGTCCGCGAGCGGGAGCTGATCTACCGCATCATCGACGAGGCCGAGTTCGTGGCGCCCGACGCGCACGCAGAGCACTATCGAACGACCGTCGCGCGGATCGCCGCGCGGCTTCGGGCGGGCGCCACCGAGGGCACGCTTCGCGCCGATGTGGGCGAAGTGGAGGCCTGGGCGATCGCCGGCATGAACGTGTTCCTGGGGCTTCGCTACGGCGTGTGGCGCGAAGCGGGCGACCCGGACCCGGGGCCAGCGGTGGAGGCGCTGCTGAAGCGGGGATTGAGCGCGGGGTGAGGGCCGCAGGAGTCGCCGTCGAGGCGGCCTTCAGGGCAGGAAGCGCTGGGCGATCTCGCGGGCGATGCGGGCGGGGCGCAAGGTGGCGGCGTCGAGGCAGCACCAGCTCGACCGGACCTCGGCGACGACGGTGTCGCCGCGCTCGATGAGCGTGGTGAAGAAGGCGCGGGGGCCCTTGATGCCCTCGGCGACGACGCGGGCAAGAAGCTCGTCGTCGAGGAAGGCGGGCTTCAGATAGGTGATCTCGTGCTTGAGCGCGACCCACAGATGCTGGGCGACCGCCTCCACGGGGGCGACCTTGCGCCAATAGTCGATCACCGCGTCCTGGACCCAGCGCAGGTAGACGCTGTTGTTCACATGGCCCATGAAATCGATGTCCGCGGGCGCGATGGCGATCGGGTGGCGGTGCATGGGCGGCGAGGCTTTCAGGACGACGGCGGCGTCCAGCCTGTCTGCCGCTCGATCTCGGCCCAGGCAAGGGCGGCAAGGCGGGTGGCGACCGGGCCGGGGGCGCCTTCGCCCACGGGTGCGGCGTCGAGCCGCACGACGGGGAGGATGGGGGCGGTCGTCGAGGTGAGGAAGAGCTCGGGCGCGGCGCGCGCCTCCGCAAGCGTGAAGGGGCGTTCGACGACCGTCATCTCAGCCTCGCGCGCAAGGCGAATCAGGGTTGCGCGGGCGATACCGGGCAGGATCCGGCTGTCGGCCGGGTGGGTGACGATGCGGCCCTCGCCATCCACCATCCAGAAATTGGTCGAGCCGCCCTCGGTGACGGTGCCGTCGTCGGCCACGAACATGGCCTCGAAGGCGCCGGCTTCCTTCGCGGCCTGTTTCGCGAGCACGGCGGGCAGCAGCGCGACCGTCTTCAGGTCGCAGCGCTGCCAGCGGATGTCGGGGCGGGTGAGGGCGGCGACACCCGTTCGCTGCTGGCGGGCGCGCTGGGCGAAATCATAGCCGCGCGCCGTCATGACGAGGGTGGGGGGCGTGGCGGCGGGAAAGGCATGATCGCGGCGGGCGGCGCCGCGCGAGACCTGGAGGTAGAGGAGGCCGTCGGCCACGCGGGCGCGGGCGACGAGGCGGCGGGCGATCTGTTCGAGCACGGGGCGGGCGGGGACGCCGGCGATCGCAAGCTCGGCAAGGCCGCGCTCCAGCCGCTCGAAATGGCCGGGGGCGTCGAGGAGGCGGCGATTGAGGAAGGCGATCACCTCGTAGAGGCTGTCGGCGAACTGGAAGCCGCGATCCTCGACCGACACGCCCGCTTCGGCGAGCGCCATGTAGCGTCCGTTGACATAGGCGACGGCTGGCATGGCCCATGGCCTAGACGCCGCATCGACAGGCGGCAAGGCGGCGGGCAGAAGGCACGGCATGGCCGCCCCGCACATCGTCTGGTTCCGGAATGACCTGCGCCTTTCCGACCAGGCGGCGCTGGCCGCGGCGGCCGCCGCCGGGCCGGTGATCGCGGTGCATGTGCTGGACGAGGCGAGCCCGGGCGTGCGGCCGGTGGGTGGCGCGTCGCGCTGGTGGCTGCACCAGAGCCTCGCGGCGCTGGACGCGGCGCTGGCCGAGCGCGGCGGCCGGCTCTGGCTGGGGCGGGGCCGGAGCGACGAGGTGCTGGGACGGCTGGCCGAGGCGACCGGCGCTCAGGCCATCCACGCGCTCCGCCAGCCCGAGCCCTGGTGGCCCGCGATCGAGGCGAAGGTGCCGCGCCTGACGTTGCACGAGGGCACGGCGCTGAAGCCGCCGGGCCATCTGAGAACCAGGTCGGGCGGGCGGTTCCGGGTGTTCACGCCCTATTGGCGGGCGCACGGGGCCGACGGGCCGCCGCCCGCGCCCAAGCCGGCGCCGGCGCGGATCACCTTTGCGCAAGCGCCCGGCGGCGAGCGGCTGGCGGACTGGGGCCTTCTGCCGGTGAAGCCCGACTGGGCGGCCGGGTTTCGCGACGCCGGCTGGCAGCCGGGCGAAGCCGGGGCGCAGGCGGCGCTGGAGGAATTCCTGCCGAGGGTGGCCGCCTACGACCGGCGGCGGGACTATCCGGCGGAGGCGGCAACCTCGCGACTGTCGCCGCACCTGCACTTCGGGGAGATTTCGCCGGCGGCGGCCTGGCACGCGGCGGTGGCGGCGGCCGGGGACGACGCGACGCCCTGGACCCGGCAGCTGGTGTGGCGCGACTTCGCGCACGAGACGCTGGACCAGTTCCCCGAGAGCGCGCGCGTGCCGCACCGGCCCCAATTCGATCGCATGCCCTGGACCGACGTGTCGGGGGGCGATGGCGCACGGCTGCTTCGCGCCTGGCAGCGCGGGCGGACGGGCTATCCGCTGGTCGATGCCGGCATGCGGCAGCTGTGGGCGACGGGCTGGATGCACAACCGGGTGCGGATGGTGGCGGCGAGCTTCCTGGTGAAGCATCTGATGATCGACTGGCGCGAAGGCGAGCGCTGGTTCTGGGACACGCTGGTGGATGCCGACCTCGCCAACAATGCGATGGGCTGGCAGTGGGTGATGGGTTCGGGCGTGGATTCCGCGCCCTATTACCGGATCTTCGCGCCCGTGGGGCAGAGCGAGCGCTTCGAGGCGGCGGCCTATGTGCGCCGCTGGGTGCCGGAGCTTCGCGAGCTGGATGACCGGGCGATCCATGGTCCATTCCCCGACGGCGGGCCGGGGGGCTATCCGCCGCCCGTCGTGGAGCATGGCTTCGCGCGCGAGCGGGCGCTCAGGGCCTATGGGGCGCTGCGTGGGCACTCGGTGGCTTGACGCGGCCGTGCGGGCCGGCCGGGCCTTCGGCGGGTCTTGCGGTCAGCGCGCCTGCGCTGATGCAAGC